>JACKEA010000004.1:0-330201 GCA_020633235.1 Polyangiaceae bacterium
CAACGGGCTGCCTTGGCGACTTTTCTCTCTCTCGGATCTTGGCGCTTGGACGTAAGCTCGCGCCATGGTCCGGGTGCTCGTGGTGTTGCTGGTCCTCGCGGTCGCTCGGCTCGCGGTGGCTGCGCCGGTGATCGAGTCCGGACGCGAGAAGGAGGTCCTCGCGCTGTTCGCTCCCTACGAGCTGGGCGGCGAGGTGGTGTCGGGCTGGAAGCTGATGAACGTGCGCGTCGCACCCGACGCCATCGGTGTGGAGCTCGAAGGGCCGAACGGCAAGACCGCGTCGTTTCGGCTGGTGCACCCCGACACCGCGGTGCCCGCGGCGCCGCGCACCAGGAGCTTTGCGGTGATCCGCGAGTCTGCGGCGGATCAGGCGATCGCGCCGCTGGTGGTGGCGGTGCGCAGGAACGACGCGGGGGGTTTTTGGAAGGACGCCCCGGCCGCTGCGCCGCGGCCGTCCGTGCCGGAGCCCGACGACGCCGGCGGCGGGCTGTGGTTCACGCTGCTCATCACCGCCCTGGGACTTTCGGCCGTGTGGTTCATTGCGCGACGGAACCGCGGCGGACCGACAAAATCAAAGACCTGAAGGAACGGGCACGGACGACTCCTTGCGTCGAATACGTTCGACCAGGCCCTTCAACACGGCAGCTTGATCTTCGTCGTTAATGGCGTCCGGCGAGGGGCGTGGCTGCACCATGAACAGCGCGTACTGGCTCGTCTTGGCCGGCGGTACGCGACCGCCCGGTTTGCGTCGCTCGACCCAGACGCGGAAGCCAGCGTCGTTCTTCTCCACGTCGACCACGATGCGCGCGTCGTGCACGGGACTGATGGCGCGCACGCGGTAGCCGCCGACGGTGTCGCCCAGACGCAGGTCGTCGAAGAGGGCCGCTACGTCGGCGGGCGGAGGATCGGGCCACGGATTGGGAAAGCGTACGCTGGCGCGGGGCGGTGGAACGGCGTTCTTGCCAGCGTCGGAGGGCGAGCGCTTGGAGAAGACGACGACGCCGAGGGCGGCGGCGATCAACACCGCGCAGCCCACGCTCCAACCCTTGCGGCCGTCCACGTGGCAAACGTAGCGGACATCCGTCATTTTCGAAGCTCCGAGCTTTGGGAGCGAAGCTCCAGCGCGCGTGCTCTCGAGCGCCTGGTTTTGCGCAGGGGCTGCGCAATGCTCCTCGGGGCATCCCTGCAGCCCGCAAGGCGTGCGCAATTAACTAGTTATTACGTATAGTTACGCGCAGGCGTCGGGTGACAACCTCGCCTTTTCGGAGCTAAACGCGCGCTGTCCCGACCCTTCTCGGGCGCTCAGAAAAGGAGAGCCTCATGCAGCGCAGCGTTCGGTCGATCATCGCACTTCAAACGGCGATCGCCGCTTCGGCGATCGCGAGTCATGCATTGGCCACCAACGGAATGGACCCTGTCGCCTTCGGTGCGGCGCCTGCAGGTCGCGGAGGGGCGGACCTTGCGGTGGCGACCGATACCTCGGCGATGAACACGAACCCTGCCGGCATCACGCAGAACAAGATGCGCGCGGACGCGTCCATCAGCTTGCTGATGCCGAGCCTGACACTGAACGATCGCGCGGCGACGCCGCAGGGCACGATGGAGCTGAACACGGACAAGGCGGGGGAGTCGAAGTTGTTCCCGCTCATCAACGTGGGCTTCTCCACGCATGTCTTCGACGGCCTGTACGCCGGTCTCGCCTTCGTGACTCAGGGCGGCATGGGCGCGGAGTTCAAGGGACTGAACACCTTCTCCGACGCCGACCCCACGACCATGAGCCAACCCGTGCCCGGACAGTACGACACCTACAGCCAGATCATGTATCTGAAGCTGGTGCCCACGTTGGCGTGGCGTTTCGAGAACGTCGCCCAGGACGTCGACGTGTCCGTTGGCGCGGGATTCAACGTCGGCATGTCCAAGATGGAGTTCCGGCACGGGGGCTTCGCCTTCCCGGAGCAAGATGGCGACGGCATCTACGCGCCGCACTCGGTGGAGTTTTCCTCGGACTACGCCATGGGCTACGCCGTCCGGCTGGGCGTGCTCTTGCAGGTGGCGGACGCCGTGGGCTTTGGCGTCAGCTACCAGACCAAGGCCAAGCTGCCCTACGAGGGCACGGCCACGGTGGACAAGCAGCTGGACTACGACTCCAAGATGGATTTCGCGTGGCCGCAGGAAGTGGGCCTCGGCGTCTCGGCGCGGCCGATGAAGCCGCTGCTGTTGGCGGCGGACCTGCGCTGGATCGAGTGGAGCGACACCATGGACACCGTGACGTTGAAGGGCAACGCCACGGGACAGGCCCCGCCAGGGTACGAGAGCCTCACGCTGCCGTTCCAGATGCGCTGGCGCGATCAGGTCGTGGTGGCGGTGGGCGCGGAGTACAGCGTGATCGACGACGTTGCCGTGCGCCTCGGCTACAACTACGGCAAGAGCCCGGTGGAGCCCGACGGCATCAATCCGCTGTTCCCCGCGGTGAGCGAGCATCACTTCACCCTCGGCGCGGGCGCCCGCGTCGTGGCCGGCCTGGGCTTCGACGCGGCCGTGGAGTACTCGCCGAGGAACACGGTCTCGAGCAACGCGCAGAACCAGATGGCGCTGCAGCCCGGGACCACCACGCCGAGCGGCTACTCCTTCGACGTCGCCATGTCGCAGCTCACGCTGCACCTCGGCGCCCGCTACTTGTTCGACTGACGAGAAGGGACGCAGGGGCTCTCTCGCCGGGAGCCCCTGCGGGGTGGGTCAGCGCGGGGTGGGGATCGGCTTGGTGCCGACGGCCACGGTGCCGCCGTTGGCAATCCAGTGGAAGTTGTCGATCAGCGCGGTGGAATCCCACGCCTGGTCGCCAGTGTCCCAGATCGTGAAGCGGATGGTCACTTCCTGGCCCCCCGTGACCGGGGCCTGGCTCTCCAACCATACGGTGGCGCCGGCATCGTCCCAAGTGTCGAAGCCGGTGCCTTGGAGCTCCGCCGTGCCCGCGGGGCAGCCCTGACACACGTCGAAGAAGCCCACGTTCACGCTGACGGGGTTGTTCTGGCTATCGAAGCAGATGTTGCCGTTGATGGATCCCTGCGGAGCCGGATTCACCAGGGCGATGAACTGGTCGTTGAACGACGTGCACACCCACTCCGGATACTCGAAGGAGTAGAAGCGGAAGTTGAATGCGTAGCCGGTGGCGTTGGTGGGGGCTCGCAGCTTCACCTCCAAGCCGACGTCATCGTTGATGTCCGTATCACCCGTACAACTGGGTACGTCCTGCGGGAAGCCAGGCGGCGCGGTTCCTGCACCGTTGTTGTAGCAGGTGAGCGTTCCGCACGAGTCCGCCTGACCTGGCAGTCGCGCGTGACCGCTGGATAGCACCAACATGCGCTTGCCGGCCTGGGTGTTCACGTTTGGCCCCCAGGCATCCTCGATGCCCATGGCTGGGGTGGGCGTGCCATACGGCGTGCCATCCGCCCGCACCCAATTCGCGGAGATCACGCCCCAGCTCTTGTCTGCCTGCGTGGTCTGCTTGCACAGCTCGATGGACTTGGCGGCGTTCACCGGATCGGGATCGTTCAGCGCAATGCCGTCGTCACAGTCGACGGCTGCGGAATCTCCCGGCGTGCCGCTGCAGTCCTCGTCTCCCCACTTGGGCGCGCCGCCGTCGCCGCCATCGTCGTAGACGTCGATGGCGCCGGGGTTCACGTTGGCGTCGCAGTCGTTGCAATCCCCTTGATTGACGCTGAAGCCGTCCTGGTCCTTGTCCTCATCCGGACCGGAGTCACAGGTAGTGCCTCCACCCCCGCCGCCTTCTTTCCCCGGCCCGGCGTCGATGATCCCCGGCGTGCCGCCGGTGGCCGCTCCACCACCAGCATTGCCGGTGTTGCCGAAGCCGCCGAAATTGCCTGTTCCGCCGCTCGCCCCCGCTCCAGAGCCGCCGCTTCCGAGTCCGGCATTGCCACCGTCCGTGGAGCTGCAGGCCACCAACACCACGGCCCCCGCCACCAGAACCGAGCCCATTCCGAACAAGAAAGTCTTGCGCATCCCGCTATTGTAGCACGGCAGTCATCGAGGCTCGCAGCGCCACAAGCTGCTACCCGCTTCTTCCAGGAGCAGTCGGCACTCGGGCGGGAGCTTCTGCTGCGCGCCGCGTTGCCAGACGAACATGGGCGACGTCACCTCCGGAACGCGGCGAGCACCGACCAGCAAGCGCCGGGGGCCGTGGACGCAGAGCACACCGGGACAGTCGACCCTTGCAGTGGGCCCTGGAAAATTCCTTTCGAGGCGCCAGCTGGGCTCGGCAAGGGCCCAGTAGGGTGTGACGAAAACGGGCACCCGTGGTTCGTGTTGTAGGGCGGCGACGATGCGCGGCGTGGGGATGCCCGTCGAGATCTCGACCTCGCCGGGTGCCCCTGCAAAGTACGCCGGAAGCAGACCGAAGTGCGCCAGCAACAGGCCGCTTCCCGCGACGACGGAAAGCGGTGGGGGTGCACGGGTGAGCGCGACGGCAAAGCTGACCGCGACGAGGGGGATCACGTCGAGCACGTAGCGGGCGCGCACGGCGGTGAAGGTGGCGCCCAGCATGCAGAGCGCCAGCGCGCCGACGATCGCGGCGCTCCGCCGCGCGCCGTCGCGATCGCGCGATAGCCCCAACGCAAAGAGCAGCGCGAACGCGCCGATCAGGCGCGGGCCCGCGCCGGACAGCAGCGCCGCCGCGTCGCCCAGGGCCAGGAGTGCGCCGGACCCCGGGTGGTCGCCGCCGCCCACGCCGCGAAAGCGCCGCACGAAGGGCACCAGCGGGGAACAGAGCAGCGCGCCGCCCAG
Source organism: Polyangiaceae bacterium (assembly GCA_020633235.1). Lineage (NCBI taxonomy): Bacteria > Pseudomonadati > Myxococcota > Polyangiales > Polyangiaceae > Polyangiaceae bacterium. The sequence goes on from JACKEA010000004.1 coordinate 4,801, forward strand.
CGTGGACGTGAGGATGCCGACGGCGCGACGGGCATCGCGCCGGACCAACATGAAGACGACCAGGGAGTCGAGGGCAACGGGAACGGCCGCGATGTACTCGCTCCACACCGCGGCGGCGGCGCACGCGGTGGTCGCGAGCCACCAGCGCTCGGCGTCCGTGGCGAGGGCGCGGGTGAGCGCGGCGTGGAAGGCGAGAACGAACAGCGCCGCGAGGGCGTAGCCGCGAGCGAGCTGCGACATGTGCAGCGCGGCGGGCATCGCGGCGAGCAACCCCGCGGCGAAGACGGCGGGAAAGCGACCGTGCCGGCGGGCGACGCCAAAGGCCAGCGCGACGGTCGCCACGCCCGCGAGCGCGGAGACCCCGCGCGCGGCGACGAGATCCGTCGTGCCGTGGGACGCGAGCGCCATCAGCAGCGCGGGCAGCGGCGGGTGCAGCCGCGCGTCCGTCTCCCGCGCCCAGGTGGAAAGTCCCCGCAGCCCAAGGCTCACGGGCTCGTCGTTGTCGACCACCCGCGCTTCGAGAAAGAGCAGGCGAAGCACCAGCGCGACGCCGATGCTGACGAGCAAGAGCAGAGCGTCTTTGGGCTGCCAGCGCTCCGAGGGCTCGCTGCGGCGCGGACCGACAATCCAGCTGCGGGAGACGGCGAGCACCGCGGCGCCGGCCAGGCCGGCTCCCAGCGTCCAGTACGGAAACCCGCCCGGCGCCGGCACCCTCGCCTCAGCTCACGGCCTTGCGCAGCTTCTCCGCGTTGGTGATGAGCTCGCGCAGCGCTGCGTCCTGGCGGCGTGCGGCCTCTTCGATGCGGGCGGCGGCAGCCAGTGCCTGCTCGATGCCGCGGGACTGCTGGCGGTGGGCGGCGTTCAGCTGGTTGACCATGTGGCTGATGCTCTCGATCGCCTGCGTGATCTGCCGGCCGCCGCGTGCTTGCTCCTGACTGGAGCGTTCCACCTGCTGGCTGATGGCGCGCATCTTCTCGCTGCTCTTCATGATCAGCTCGGAGCCGCGGGCTTGCTGTGCGGTAGCGGCGGCGATCTGCTGCACCGTTTCGGCGATGCGGCCGATGGCGTCCGTGACCTGCTTGCTGCCCTTGGCCTGCTCCACCGTGGCGCGAGCGATGGCGCGCACCATGTTGGTGCTCTTCTGCGAGCTCTCCAGAATCTTCTTCAGGGCGCGCTCGGCCTCGTTGGAGACCTCCACGCCGCGATCCACGTTCTGAGCGCCGCGCTCCACGGCCTGGATCGCGTTGCGGCTCTCGGCCTGGATGGTCTTGATGAGATCGGCGATTTCCTTGGTGCTCGCGCCGGCGCGCTCGGCAAGATCCTTGATCTCGTCGGCGACGACGGCGAAGCCCTTGCCGTGCTCGCCGGCCTGGGCGGCGATGATGGCGGCGTTCAGCGCCAGCAGATTGGTCTGCTCGGCGACCTCGTCGATCACGTTCAAGATCTGGCCGATGGCATCGATACGTGAACCGAGGTTCGAGATGACCGCCACGGCCTCCTGGCTGCTCTCCTTGATGCGGTAGATCTCGCCGATGGTCTTGAGGATGGCTTCCGCGCCGCGTTCGGCGTCTTGGGCCACCTCCTCCGACAGGCGCGCGGTCTCGTTCGCGTTCGACTGCACCTGGTCGATGGACACGTCCATCTCGTTCATGCTCGAGCTGGTTTCCTCGGCAGTGAGCGAGAGGGCGTCGACGTTCTTGGCGACCTCCTTGATGGAGAAGGCCATTTCCTCGATGCTGGCGACGCTTTCGCGCACGCTCGAGGCCAGCTCCACGATGTTTTCCGCCACCTCGTCGTTGGTGGCGGTCATCTCCAGAATGGACGAGCTCGACTCTTCTGCGCTGGCGGCCAGCACTTCCACGTGCTGTGCGATCTCGCGCAAGGAGGAGGTCATCTCCTTGACCGTGCGCGCGGCTTCCTCGCTGGCGTCCAGCTGGGCGGCCACGCCGTCCGTCAGTCCGCGAAGGGACTCGTTCAAGGAACGCGCCGAGTCGTCCACGGCGGATCCCCGAATCTCGTCGCGCTCGCTGAGCTCCACCAGATTGGCTTGCAGCTCCGACATGTCGTCGAACACGCGAGCGAGCTCGGGTGTCGCCCCCGCCGGGGGCTCGGGGCGTTTGCCCTCCAGCACGCGTTTCAGGCCCGTGGAGACCTGCTCCAACCCGCCCGCGCTTTCGCCTCCGGCGGCACCGAAGAGCACGGCACCGATTCCAGCGATCGCCGTCACGATGATCGCGACGGCTTCGCCCTTCCCCAACAAGAACGCGAGCGCCGCGCCGCCGACCACGATGACGAGGGCGACGATCTGGCGTTGAGAGAGACTGGTCATGACTCGAGCTGTCGGCCCGCCCCGAGATGGAGGCTCGGCTTTCAGCTTCGAGAGCCTACTGGCCCTTTTGGGCCCCTCACAAGCCGGATCCGGGGCGCAGCGCGGGGCCGCGGGTCATTTCTTGTTCGGCGGCTTGATCTTCAGGCTTCCGGACGGCGTCTTGTTGCTGCCTTCAGCCGGCTTTTGTTCCGGGTTCTTGGGCTCGTCGTCCGGGTTGGGCACAGTCTTGTAGGGCGATACCAGCTCGGGCTTCGGCTTCGGCTTGCGAGTCTCCGTGCCCCGGTTTTCGGGCGTGGCCAGCTTCGGATCCGTCACCTTGGAGCCGGCGGGCGGCGGGGCGGGATCGGTCGTGGCGGTGCCCACCGGGACCGTGGTGGCGCTCGGGCCCGAAGGCCTGGTGTCCGTGGGCCGCGTCGTGGTCGTCGTGGCCGGCCGCGCTTCCGACGGGGTGCGAGGCGGCGTGGTGGCGGTCGTCGGGTCCGTCGTAGTGGGGGTCGTCGTTGCGGTGCTTCCCGGACCTGCCGCGGGCGGAGGGGGCGGCGGTGGCGTGGAGGGACCCTCGCCGTTGCGGGTAGTGACGACACAAGCCGACGCGCTGAGCGCGACGAACGACATGATGGTGAGCAGAGTACGCATGGCTACCTCATTAGACGGAGCACGAGCTCGAATCCTTCCTAAGAGGATTCGTCCAGCCGGCCGAATCCGACCCTAACACGATTCCGGATCGACTGTGCTTTCGAGCACTTAGCGCGAGCTCGGAACGGGGGCTTCGCTGAGCAACGTGGGACCCGAGACGGGCAACGCCACGCTGAATCGCGCGCCGCCGCCGGGCGCATCGGAGTAGCTGATCTCGCCGCCGTGCTCGATCACGATGCGTTGCACGATGGCGAGACCCAGGCCCGTGCCGTGGGGCTTCGTGGTGGCGTAGGGCTCGAACAGGCGGTCCCGCATTTCCGGCGCCACACCAGGTCCGTTGTCCGTCACCTGGATCTCGACGCGGTCGGCCCCCGTCGGCGTGAGGGTGACCCACACCTTCGGTTCGGTCCGCGAGCTGGCCGCATCAATCGCGTTCTGCACGAGATTGGTCAGCACCTGCACCATTTGGTCCTTGTCCGCGTTCACCGCGGGACACGGGCTCACGGACAGCTCCAGGCTTGCGCCGCTCGAGCCGTGCAGTCCCACCACCTTGCGCAGCGTTTCTTCCATGTCCATCGGCGCGGGGTCCGGTGGGGGAAGGCGGGCGAAGCGGGTGAACTCGCTCACGATGTTGCTGATGCGCGCGACCTCTTCCAGCACGGTGCGGGTGGCCTCGTCGAAATACTCGTCGAAGGCGGGGTCGTCGCGCGCCCGCAAGCGACGCAGCGTTTCCACGGCGGTGCGGATGGGGGCGAGCGGATTCTTGATCTCGTGCGCCACGCGGCGGGCGATTTCGCGCCGGGCGGCGATGCGTTCCGTTGCTGCCAGACGTTTGCGAAGCGCGACCAGGTCGGCGATCGACTTGTTGAAGGCTGCGGCGAACTCCTCGAGCTCCTTGCCGCCGCGGCCCACCACCGGTTTGGGATCCCCTGCCACGACTTCGCGAGCCTGCTTCGCCATACCGACGATGGGACGGGCGAGCCCGCGGGAAAGCAGCATGGCGACGGCGATGGCGGCGAGGAACGTCACGGCGCCGATGGCCCCGAGGGTCCAATCGAGGCGTTGGAGTGCCCGCGCCAGCGGCACCCGAGACTGAGCGGCGAACAGCGTGGTGCCGATTTCCGGCAAAGGCATGGCGGCGACCATGTCCGCGTCGTCCCCCGTGGGCTTCGATAGCGACAGGCGCACGCCCTGTGTCGCGGAGATGTCTTCCAGCGTGGGATCCAGGTGGCGCGCGGCGTACAGGCCCACCCACAGTTTGTCGTTCTGGGTGTCTCGCCGGACACACCAGGATTCCACCGCCAGGGGTGGTTCCGTGGTGCGGAGCCGCGCGGCGTCCGTCGCGCTCGTCATCCGTTGCGCCAACGTCGGGTCGCGCTTGCCCACGAGCTCCTCGGCGTGCCCCGCGCCCAGGATCTCGCCGCTGCTGGTCACCAACAGAAGCTCGTCCAAGCGCAGCGCCTTCATCAGCTCGGGTACGCGCAAGCTCAGGGACAAGCGTCGCGAGTCCAGATCGTGCGCCTTCAGTCCGACGATGGCGCTGTCGACCATCGGGTCGTGAGCGCATAGGGGGCTCACCGTTGCCGGCAGATCCCGGACCTGCTCACGGATGGCGCGCTGTACCCGCCGGATCGCCAGATTGCCCTGCTCTTGGAATCGCTGCTCCTCGGTGCTGCGCCACGCCTCCCGCACCGCCAAGCCGAGGGCGGCCGTGGTCGCGATGGTCAGGATGCCAATGGCCAGCAGCAGCCGCTGCGCGAGCGTCACCCGTGCATCCTATACCGCTGCTTGCGAGATGGGTCGTTGCCTTCTACGTTCTGGCCCCTCCCATGCGCGTTCCGACGACCTCACTGCTCGCTCTCGTGGCCCTGTCACTGGCCGCGTGTGGTGGTGCGCGGCAAGAGGACGCACAGTCGCCGCGGCATGCCACCGCAGCCAAATCCCAGAAAGCGGACGACGCCAATGGTGTGCCGAGCCTCGGCGCGCGGTTGGTGGCCGAGGTTCCCGCCGGGACGTTCGGTCCCTACCTGGGCCAACGCGGTGGACGAACCCTGTTGCTTTGGGCGCAGGGCAACGCGACTCGAAAGTGGCGCGCGCTGGCTTTGGAGCAAGGCCGCCCCGTGGGCGAACCGAAGGTGGTGGCGGATGCGCCCAGCGAGGTCGGCCTCGCCGCCGTGAAGCCGGCAGCGAAGGATCGCTTCGCTCTGATCAGCACCCACGAGGAAGGTGACCAACAAGCCATCGACGTCTTGGTGCTCACGCCAAAGACGCAGCCGGTGGCGCCCGCCGTGCGGGTGGACACGGTGAAGGGGCAGCTGCTCTGGATCGATCTGGTGGCCACGGTCGATGGCAACCTCGTGCTCTGGGCGGTGAAGAAGGACGGCGGCGCCGACCTGTTCGGGCGGGCGGTGGATCAGAGCGGGTCGCCGAACGGACAGACCACCCGCATCGTCAGCGGAGCGCGGGCATGGCAAGCGGCGCCGCTGGGAGAAGGCGCCGCCGTTGCGGTCGTGAAGACGTCTGCCGCTGCAGGCGGCGCGGTCGAGGTCACGCCCGTGAGCGCTGACGCGAAGCCGGGCAAGAGCGTCTTGGTGAGCGCGTCGCCCACCGCGGATCCCGACGTCGACATGGTGGCGGTAGGGCGTGGGCTGGTGCTCGCGTGGTCGGACCGCCGGGGCGTGGAGCCCCTCGTGTACCGCGCGGCACTGGACGAAAAGGGCGGAATCGTTCAGCCCGCCGGGCCCGCGACGCCTCCCCGCGGGGAGCAAGCGCTGCTGAGGCTCGTGCCTCCCGTGAAGTCCGGTGCGCCGGCTTACCTCGCGTGGGAACAGCTGGCGGAACGGGCCGGTGAAGGTCGCACGATTCAGCTCGCGGTCATCGATGGGCAAGGCAAGACCGACGGCGGCCGCGCGGCGCTGTCGATGGCGGCGGAGGACGGCACCATTCCCGAGCTTGCCGCGACGCCGCGAGGGCTCTCGGCGCTCACCCTCACCCCCGCGTGTCCTCGACAGGGCGAGTGCGATCGCTCCGCGCGTATCGCGACCTTCGTGGAGATGGACAGGGACTTGGCTCCGATCGCCACCGAGCCTGTGCGGCTCGCGGCACTGGGCGGTGCTGCCGCGCCGCTGTCTTGGGGGCTGTCCTGCGGCGGCGAGCATTGCCTCGCTCTGGCAGCATCGGACAGTGCGCCTGCGAAGGTCTTCGCCGTCACGCTTCGGGCGCGCTCCATGGTGTGGGAGCCCGCAGCGGAGCAGCGGCCGCCGGACAAGCCGCCCTTCGCGCGGAGCGTGAAGGGCATGTTCGCGCCGGAGGCACCGCTCGCGGACGTCGCCCTTGCGACGGTTGGCGGCAAACCCTTGGCGGCGTGGGTCACCTTCTTCGATCCCACCACGCCCTACGAGCGACTGAAGAAGCCGGCACCGGACGGTCGCTTCGACCCGCCGCGCGCTCTGCTGCAGACTCGCGCCCTGGACGCCAGCGGCGAGCCGACCACGATCTCGTTTCGCGCTCGCTCTCTCGGCGGCGTGGCGCTGGCTCCCAGCCAGGAGCTTCCGGGACAGGCCTTGTTGGCGTGGAGCGCGCTGGACGCAAAGAAGCCGGAGGTGTTCGCCACCATCGTGGACGCAGCCGGCAAGAAGCTGAACCAGAAGATGATCACGCGCACGCCCGGGGAGAAGAGCGACCTGGCTGCCGTCGCGGTGAGTGATGGTTGGGTGGTCGCGTGGGTGGACGAGCGCAGCGGCGACCCCGACGTGTATGCCACCAAGCTGAATAAGTACCTACAAGCCGCTGGACCCGATCAGCGCATCACGAACGCGAAGGGCGCGGCGACGGGGCTGACCCTGTTGCAGGCGGGGGATGGCGTGCTCGCGGCTTGGGCCGACGCTTCCGGCAGCACCACCGGCGGCGTGGCGGACATTCAGGTAGCAAAGCTCTCGGCCAAGACCGCCGCGGCCCTCGCAGCGCCGGTGGTCCTGAAGAAGACGGCGGCGCATTCGTTCTCGCCACATCTCGCCCGCACCGCCAAGGGAGCGGCCATTGCTTGGCTGGAGGGAGGCAGCGAGCCCACCCTCATGCTCGCAGCCCTCGACGCAGAGGGGCACGTCGCCTCCCCGCCAGCCACGGTGGCCATCGAAAGCGGCGCGCCCATGGCGGTGGCGTTGGATTGCGGAAGCGAGTGCCACGTGGCCGTGGTGCTGGACGCGAACGGTCGCGGCGTGGTCTCCGGTTTCTCGTGGACGCCTGGCGCAAAGGCCAGCGTTTCTCCCGCGCGCTTGTTCGGCCTCAGCGGTCACGCGACGCAAACGGTGCGTCCGGCACTGCTCGGCCCAGCGCTCTTGGTCGGCGACGAGAGCGGCACGGGCGGGCTCCTGCGCAGCGCCGAAATAACCTGGCGCTGAGCGCCGGACGCGTCTGCTACCTTTGGGCTGCGTTCGGATGGCAGCCGGCGACAAGAAAAGCTTCGAAGAGTCCATGACGCTGGTCGCGGACGACCCGACGCTGACCAGCGAGCGGCTGCGAGAGTCCGGGCCCACCTCGGAGCCCGCTTCCCTGGCTCCGCCTCTGGGCAAGCTGGCGGAGCGCTACGAGCTCCTGGCGCTGGTCGGGGCTGGCGCCATGGGCAGCGTGTACCGCGCCCGGGACGCGGAGCTCGACGAAGTCGTCGCGCTCAAGATGTTGAAGAGCGAGCTCGCGGGGACGCCCGGCGTGCTCGAACGGTTTCGCCGAGAAGTGAAGCTCGCGCGAAGGGTGGCCCACCCGAACGTCGCTCGCATGCACGACATCGGTGAGCACGACGGCCTCAAGTTCCTCACCATGGAGTTCATCGAGGGGCAGTCGCTGGCGGACCTGGCGGCGCAACGGGGCGCGTTGCCCGTGGAGGTCGCCCTCGAGCTCATGCGAGGCATCTGCTCCGGAGTGGCGGCGGCGCACGCGGCAGGGGTCGTGCACCGTGACCTGAAGCCGGACAACGTGATGATCGCTCCCGGGGGTCGCCCCGTGGTGACGGACTTCGGCATCGCACGGGCGGATCTGGCGTCAGCCGACGGTGGTACCCAGCACGGCTTGGTGATTGGGACGCCGGCGTACATGGCACCGGAGCAGGTGGAGGGTCGCGCCGACATCGACGCGCGCGCGGACGTGTACGCGCTCGGCGTGCTGCTGTTCGAGCTGCTCACCGGCGAGCTGCCGTTCACGGGGGATTCGGCGTACGTGGTGGCGGCGCGCCGGCTCAACGAGGAGCCGCCGGACCCGCGACGTTTCCGCACCGAGCTACCAGAGGCCCTGACCCAGGTGATTCGCAAGGCGATGGCTCGCCGGCGAGAGGACCGCTTCGAGTCCGTCGCGGCGTTCGCCGAAGGCTTGACCCGAGTCACCCCCACGCAGGTGCTGGGCGCGGCTCCCGCGCCGCTGCCCAAGGCCGAGCCGGCGGAGCGCACCGTGGCAGTGCTTCCGTTTCGCAACGCCGGAACGGCGGAGGACGCCTTCGTTGCCGAGGGGCTGAGCGAAGACCTGATCGACACGCTGAGCATGACGCGAGGTCTTCGCGTGAGGCCTCTGGGCATGGTGGAGCGACTGGCCGGCGCCGATCCGCTGTCGGCCGGTCGCGAGCTCGGGGTAGAGGTGGTGGTCAGCGGTTCCGTGCGACGACTGGGGGACGCGCTCAGGATCAGTGCGCGCGTGACGACCGTGGCGGACGGGTTTCAGCTGTGGGCCGAGCGTTTCGATCGTCCGGCTTCGGACGCATTGGTGGTCAGCGACGAAGTGGCGCAAGCCATCGCGCGGGCGCTCACCGTGGAGGCGGGCACCGCGCCTCAGCGCGCCGCGCCGACGGATCCCATGGCCGTGGAGCTCTATCTGCGGGGCCGTGCGGAAGCGCGCAAGGCGGGGCTCGAGCCCTACCGCCACGCGATTCGTCTGTTCCGCGAGGCCCACGAGCGCGCGCCCAGCGATCCCACGTTCCTCAGCGCCTACGCTCGTGCGTGCATCCGTGGCGCCTTCTACGGCAGCGGCGACGGCACGGATCTGGTCGCTCTGGCGCAGGAGCTCACCGAGCAGGCGCTGCGCCTGGCTCCGGACAACCCCGACACCCTGCTCCTGGCCGCCAACATCCGTTTCACCCAGGCGGATCTGATCGGGACGGTGCTGCCCCTCGGACGCGCGCTGTCCCTGTCGCCGGGCGTGGCGGAAGCGCACGAGCTGCTCGGTCGCATGCAGGTGGAAGTGGGGCCGGTGGATGCAGGCATCGCGGCGTTTCGGCGCGCCCACGAGCTCGACCCGATGCTCGACGCGGTGACGGTGGAGCTGGCGCGGACGCTCGGCCTGCTCGGACGCTGGGACGAGGCCGAACGCGCGCTGGATCAGCTGACCGCGGGCTCCGCCCTGCTTCGAGTGAGCACCTTGGCGCGCTTTGCCCTCTGGGGTCGCGATCTGCAGCCCGTGCTCGATCACGCCGAGCTCCTGCGCAGCGAGACCGTGCCGGGACCTGCGCAGTTCGCCCTGGCTACGCTGGAGGTGCTCGCGGGCGGAGTGGTTCCGGCGGAGATGAAGGCCGGCTTCGAGAACGCCGCGGGCCTACCTGGCCGTCCGGCGCGCTATCGCGTGCTCATCCATCAGCTGGGTGCCGAGCTGTGCGCCACGGCGAACGACACCGACGCGCTGTTTTGGTTGGAACGTGCCGCGGACAGCGGGCTGTCGGATCTTCTGTGGCTGGAGCGCGCGCCGTCGCTGCGCTCCATGCGGAAAGAGCCGCGCTACCGCGAGGTCTTCGCGCGCGTCGCCGATCGCGCCCTCGTCGTGCGGTCGGCGCTACAGAGCGTGCTGGGCTGACGTCCGCGACGGGCATCGCGCCGGACCAACAAAAAGAAAATGCCCCCCGACGGGCTGCCAGGGGGCACGGGAGAGCTCGCGACTCGCCACCGCACGGACGCACGCACGGCTCTTTCGATCTGTGGCGCAGTGCGGGGATGCGGGCGCCATGGATCTTCAGGCGGCTCGGGAGGAAGGGCCGTGATGCGCGGTACTTTTTTTTTGCGCACGATGACGGCCACGAGCTCGGCAATTTCAGCGTTCTCCGAACGGCACCTCCTTGTCGGTTCGCATGGTCAACCGCGACCCCTGGGGAGCTATTCCCCCCGCGTCATTTTTCTGAAGCGCCTGATTTTTGTCCCCGAGCGCACACCCCCCGAGCGCTGCCGGACGGACGGCGTGATAGACCAGACTCGTGGCAGTCCCGGAGCCATCGCACCCCTTTGCCGCGAGCCTCGCGCGGGTCTGCCGCGGGCGAAAAACAGGGGTTCTCACCGTCACGTTTGGTGAGGTGCAGACACGCATCTACCTGTTGAGTGGCGTGCCGGTGTTCGCATCCGAAGGAGTGTTGGGCGACGCCATCGGTCGTCTGCTCCTCGAGCAGGGGTTGCTCGACGATGCAAAGTACACGGAAGTGCTCCACTACATGATCGAGCACGAAGTCGGGCAATTTGCAGAGGTCGCCGCGCGCCTAGGCTACTTGAGCCAAACGGACGTGGACCAGGTGCTGCGCGAGCAGGTGCGCCGCAAGATCCTCCACTGCATGGATTGGGCAGAGCCGCGGAGCGAGATGGTCGAGTCCCAGGGCGCTCTCGACGACGTCCCTCACTACCCGGTGGATCCCGAGGGCATTCTTGTCGAGACGGCGCGGAAGCTCTGGGGTCCGCCGGAGACCGAGCGCATTTTGTCGGGATTGGGCTCGCGCTACCCCGCCTTGCGCGGCGAGGTGGACGACGTCGCGCGGAGCGCGGAGCTGAAGGCGGGGGAACGCCGTCTCGTCGAGCTCCTCGACGGCAGTCGCACCTTGGACGGCGTGATCACGGTGTGCCCACTGGACCAGTTGCACGCGCTGCAAATCGTCGCTGCGCTCGCGGCCCTGGACGAGATCGCATGGACCACCACGCCGGTGCATCGCGTTGCGGCCGAGACGGTGGTGGTCGTCGGAGCGAAGCCGGCGCCGCGGCGTTCGCGCTCGCGGCCGCGCTTGCCCATCGTGCGACGGCCGAGCCTCGCGCCTCCGCCCGCGGCGCCGACCAAGCTCACGGCGTCGGGGCCGGCACCGAATCCCGGCAAGGCCCGCCTGATCGCGGAGCTCGCTTTTCGTCGCGGCAAGTCTGCGTTCCGGTCCGGCCTGCTCGGCAAGGCCGGCACGGACATCCACCGCGCTGCGGAGCTCGACCCGGGTGTCGTCGAGTACCAGCTGTACTCGGCGTGGCTCGAGCACCTTGCGGCGAAGGGCGCGGCCTCCGACAAGCTCCAGGGACTGGTCAAGGCGGCGCTCGCGCAGGACAAGGGGCTCGCCTTCGCCCACTACGTGCAGGCGCACCTGTATCTGCTCGAAGACGACGAGGAAAGGGCGCTGCGTGCGTTTCGTATCGCGCACCGCCTCGACCCGAGCGACATAGACTCCGAGCGCCACGTGCGCGTGCTCTCGCGGCGGCGGTAATCATGGTCGATTCGCGGAGCATGTCCTTCGACGCAGCGATCCAAGCGCAGGGCGGGGGGTAATGGTCGCCTACCGCACGGGACGGCTCTTTGCCGCTGCTCGTTGACGCGCCATTCGACCGTCGAAATGCGCCAGCGGGGGGAGCGGAGGGGCGACGCGCGGTATTACTCTCGAACGGAGGCGAGCTTGAAGCGAGCAGTGTTGCTTTTGTTGGGTGCGGTGCTGGCTGTGCTGAGCTTTGGGGGCGGGGCGGGGGCCAAGCCGACGGGCGGGGCGGGGGCCCAGCCGAAGACTCCGGCCAGCGGCTGCCCTGCGGGGAAGATCAAGAGTCCAAAGGGGGTGTGCGTCACCGCACCGACGTGCGGGCCGAACCAAGATCTGATCTTGGGGAAGTGCTTTCCGAAGTGTCAGCCGGGGCAGACGCACAGCAATGACGGCAAGTGCGTGGGATGCCCGACGGGGTATCACGAGGACGGCGCGGGGAAGTGCGTGAAGTCGCCGACGTGCGGGCCGAACGAAGATCTGATTCTAGGGAAGTGCTTTCCGAAGTGTCAGCCGGGGCAGACGCACAGCAATGACGGCAAGTGCGTGGGGTGCCCGACGGGGTACTACCAGGACGGCGCGGGGAAGTGCGTGAAGTCGCCGACGTGCGGGCCGAACGAAGATCTGATTCTGGGGAAGTGCTTTGCGAAGTGCCCGGCCGGAAAGGTGCGGAACAACCAAGGCAAGTGTCAGTAGGACTGACTGGTCGAAACGGATAGCGCGAGCATTGCGCCTCCGCCCACCACGGCGCCAATGGCCAACCCGCAGCCCGCGCAATTGGCATCTCCCTGATCGTCGCGCTTCGTGAGCAAGGTTCCTATCAGGGCGCCGGTCGCGACGCCGAGCACTACCGCCACGATGACGCCTTCCGTGCGCCTGCCGTCCCGCTGCACCACTTCCACGCGCTCTACGCGGGAGTCGTGGATCCAGATGGGAGGTTCGCCCCCTTGTTGAACGACCAGCGTCTGGCCTCGGTGAAACGCGCGAAAAGGCGGTCGTAGTACGATCGCGTCGTCGTCGATGAGCACCCGGGCCTCCTTGAAGTCACCCTCGATGTCGACGTCTTCGTCATCCAACGTGTGCACCTTCACGGGGGCGTCCCCCTCGCGGTGACGGTCGAGTCGTGCCAGCTGACGAGGCGATACCTCGGCGACGCGATAGCACCCCGACGCGAAGAACAGCGGCAAAGTAAGGATCAGAAAGCACCCCCGCATTCCTTGATCGTAGCTGAGCGCACGGCGCGCGCCAGTAGCTCAGGTGTCGGGCTTCGACTGCTTCTCGTGAAGCTTCTTGTTCTCGCGCAGGATGGCCACGGCGAGCACCAGCCACAGCGCGACGAGGGCGATGTCCACACTGGCGAAGTGACGCACGCTCCAGGCGGAGAGCCCGGCGCCGAGGAACACGAGCAGCGCGGAGCTGACGTCCCCCATGCGCACGAAGAAGGTATCGATGGCCTGCTTCGCCTTGTACTTCATGGCTCGCGTGGTCGGCAGCCACAGCATGTTGCGAACGGTGTTGTTCACCGAATAGTCCGTGGAGTTCTCCGCGATCTTGCCGACGAACAGGATGGCCAAGACGGGCGCGATGACCACGGCCGTGGCGTCCCCGAGGGCGATGAAGGGCAACACGAAGAACGCCACCTTGAGACCGCCGTGCTTGATCAGGCGTGACACCACGAGCGTTTGCAGCACCACGGTGCAGATGCCCACGTACAGGTAGAAGCGGTTGAACGTTGTGGTGATGTACTCCTTGGAGCTCGCCTTCGCCAGATCTCCCGCGGCTACGAGGGCGCTGGTGTGTTCCTTCACCAGGCGCCCCAACATGTACTCGCCGTTGCTGTTCACGAACGTGAACACCACGCTGAAGGCAGCGATGAGAAGCAGATAGCGATTCTTGAACACCAGGCGAAAGGCGCCCTTCTCGATACCCTTCTTCTCCTGGGTGTCGTCTTCGTCCTGCTCGGTGGCGCCCTCCTTTCGGTGCGATTCCCGCGTGTGCACCACCTGAGTCAAGAACGCGGATGCTGCCAGCAGCGCGGCGCTGAAGAGCAGCATCTGGTAGACGCCCAGGTGCAGCACCTCGAGCAAGAAGGCCGCGATGGCGTTGCCGGCCAGGGCGCCCACCGTCTGGCCTACGCCCAACAGGGGGAACAGCCGTTTGCCTTGCTCTTCGTCGTACAGGTCGTTGGCGAAGCTCCAGAACTGCGCCACGACCATCATGTTGAAGATGCCGACCCACAGATAGAACAACAGGCCGAGACGCGATCGCACGGCCGGGATCGAGCTTCCGAGCCAAAACAACACCAAGTGGGAGGCAAAGAAGAGCGTGACACCGACCACCAGGCGATTGCGCGGCAGGCGATCGGCGAAGCGCGCGTAGGCCGGCACGGCGAAGAGCAACGTGATCGCGATCGCGCCACCCATGTACGACTTGTATTCCGGGCCCGAGGGCATCACCAAGATGAGGCCTTCTCGCACCGGCTTGATCGCCAGGTAGGCCGTCATCAGCAGGAACACGTTCAGCGTGAGGAGCAGCGCGGTGAGCGCCTCCTTGGGGCGAACATCGGTGACGACGCCCAGGGCGCGCGACAGGAGCGTGGGCTCTTGCTCCGTCATCCGGGCGCGTCGTGGTCAGCGGGGCGCTCGATGCCGGCGATGCGGTAGTCGTTGCCGCCCAGGTGATAGAGGTGAACGCGGAGCGGCCCTGGTGCGTGATCTCGCGAGCGCGCGCTGATGTCCAAGACGAGATACTCCGGGTGCTGCTTGCTGGCTCCCTTCACCGCCGGCAGCGCCACACACGCAAAGCGACCGCGCTCCTTCGTTGGCTGTGCCACTGTGGCCGGCGTCAGGGATTCCGACAACCATGCCCGGGAGGAGTAGCCGCGCGCGCTCGCGTCCGCCACGTGGGAAAGCACTGCGAGGTCCTCCACACACAGCTCGGCCTTCCCTTGCCGCACGCGAACCTTCGGCCACGAGAGCGGGCTCAAACGCGTGAGATAGCGGCGCAAGATCTTGTCGCGGCGACCGATCAGGATGCGCGTGAGCTCCGCCGTGAGCCCGGGTTCCATCTGCCCGGCCTCCACCATGGAGCGCACGTGAGCGTCGCTGAAGCGCGCCATGATCCGGGCCATCCAGGCTGCATCCCGCTCGCGCTTGCGCACGAAGGCGGGATTTGGATACCCGGGCCGATACACGTTTGGATCAAAGGATTTTACGTCGAAATAGCCGAACACGGGTCCGGAGGCGCCGAAGCGCGCCGTGTCCCAGGGCCGCTCGATGGTGCCCAGGGTGACGAGATCCTCGAGCACGTAGGGGAAGTCCAGATAGTAGGCGTGGCCAATGCGGCGCCCGAGCATCGGCGGCTCCCAGATGCTTCCGAAGCAATCGCCGAAGTCGATCACGTTGTGCCGTACGTAGCCGCGTCCGCCGTCCGCTATGAAGGTGGCGAGGGTGTTCTGCTCGCGAGAGTCGAAGTGATTGACCCAAGCGGCGAGCACCTCCATCCCCCGCAGCTCGCGGCGATCCTCGTGGGGGATCACGTCGTTCGGGTCGTCGCCGCGAGTGCCCTGGTACGTCCACGGCCCGATGGGCTTGCCCTCCACGAACAGAGAGAGGTTCGCGCGGTAGCGGCCGTCCGGTAGCCGCAGCGCCATCTTGAACACCTTGTCGAGGTGCTTGTCCGACAGCGGCTCTTTCTCGCCTTCGTCGTTCTCCGCCTTCGCGTCCGGGGCGTAGCGCAAGATGTCGCGCTTGAAGTACACGATGCGATTGCAGGGTACGAAATACCCAGCGGCGTGATAGATGCGCGAGCCGATCACGTCCGCCGCGCTGGCGCGGGAGCCCTGGACCACACCGTCGAACTTCACCAGGTAGCGGTTGTCGTCCGGTCCCTTGATCAAGAATCCGGGATTGGCGCCGTTGGGCTTGGCACCGGTGACCGTCCACGGCTCCGTGGTCGACGGCATCGGCGCGACGCAGGGGCCTCGGGCCACCTGCTCGGGGGACATGCCGTAGCGGCCGATGCGGTTCGAAAACCAGCTCGAGTCCGCCACCTCGTCCCAGGCGTTGACGTTCACCGCCGCTCCCGCGGGGTCCACGGCAAAGAAGCGAGAAATGGGGCGGAACACCAGCTGGTCGGCGCCGTCCCAGGCGAAGGGCGAGTAGTACTCTTCCGGCTTGTCCTCGAAGGGATGACGATCGGGATCCACCCACATCGCGTCTTTCAGCGGAAACTTCGCCGGCCCACCGCTGCAGCCCGCGAGCCCGAGCGCGACAGCCAAGAGCAGCGCTCTAGAAGCCACTGGTTGCTCCCAGCACGAAGCGTACGTTCTCCACTTCCGCGCCCTGGTCGAAGGTCTCCGTGCCGAACGCGAGCAGCGCTTCGAACACGTGGTCGCGGGAGCTCGAGGTCTTCAGCCCGATGCCGAAGGACTGTCGGAGGAGCTTCGCTTCGAAGCCATCCAAGTGCTCGCCGAACACGTTGCCCACGGAGTAGTGCATGGCGCCGTCGATCCACACCCAGATGGGCCATTGGTACTCGAGCTGGGCGACGGCAGAGCTCCTGCCCAATAGCCGACCTTCCAGGTAGCCGCGCATGGGGCGATCTCCACCCAGGGACACCAGCTCCGTGAAGGGAATGTCCGTGCCGCTGTCGATGGGGTCGGCGAAGTCTCCGATCAAGGACAGGCTCACCACGCGCTGCTCGCCGGTCAGATCCAAGTATCCGCCCAACGTGGCGCCGTACTTGAGCCAGTGATAGCGGCCCGGGGCCGTGGCGCTGGGCATGGGAGAATCACGCAGGCCGGTGGCATGCATGCCGCGCAGCTGGAGCTTCAATCCGCTTCCGGGCGGCGTGACCCAGTCGCTGCCTTCGGGTAGCTCGTCGGGCTTCTTCGGCTTGCGCGTGTCGAGCTCCGCCGTGATGCCGCTCTCCAGAATCGTGTAGCCGTCTGCCAAGCCCGGCGGCTCCGCCAAGCGGCCGCGCGCAATGTCCGTGGCGAGCGTCTCTTCTTCGCAGCAGCCTTCGGTAGCATCGAAGCTCACGTCCCGCGCGGTGACGAAGGTTTCCAGCTCGCTCGAGCGCCACAGATCCGCGTGGTACAGAAAGCCGGCGCGCAGGCTGGTGGCCTGGAAGCGCGCGGGGGTGCTGCTGGTCTCCGGACCGATGCCGTAGAACACCCAATCCGAACGTCGTTCGAGCTCGGCGCGCATCGTCAAGTCCTGGTGCAGGCCGAAGTGGGTGCGGTTCTTCACGTTGAACAAGATCCAGTCCGGTCCCCAGGTGGCCGCGTGGGAGCGGAGGTCATTGTCCTTGGCGATGAAGTCGTCCCAGAAGAAGTACACGCCCACGCTCGGGCGGAACCCGAAGTCGATCAGTCCGGTGGGCACGATGCCGATGTTGTCGTTGGGGCCAAAGGTGAAGAAGTCGAACACCTTGGGGACGACCTTCTCCTTCTCGATCACGGTGACCAACGCTCCGAGCGGGCGCCGCACCACGAACTCGCTCACCACGTATGCGGGCGACAGCAGCACCCGTGGCACCCACAGCAGCACGTCCCCCGCCGTCGTTTCGTCCGGCCGTCCATCGTAGTCCGGCACCGGACGCTTTTCGTCCGACGCGATGGGCGCATCCAGTGGATGCCCCGGGTCACCCGTGATGCGCTTGCCGGAAGCATCCTCCCGCGGTTCGGCATCCGCTGCCCGGGTGGACAGACACGCCGCTCCGACCAAGAGCGCTGCGCACAGATGCCGATTCATGAACGCAGCTCAACGTAGTGCGCCTGTGGCTGGGGTGGCAAGCGTGGCCGCGTGCCTCGTTAGACCTGACGTAACAGCTCGTCCAAGAACCGTGATTGAGCCGCGTTGATCTTTTTCCGCGCCGTTTCGACATCAAAAAAATCAGCGCGGTCCACCTCGGGGAACGTGGCGCTTTTGCCACTCCGCGGGGGCCATTCCATCTCGAAGGTGTTGCTGGTGATGCCACCGGGATCGCAGTCGCCTTCGAAGGCCCAGGCGTGGACGACCTTGCCGCTCTTCTGGGTGACCTTGCCGAGGGGCAGGTAGGGTTGGTCCGGCGCGATGCCCGTCTCTTCGCGAAACTCGCGCTGGGCGGCGGCGAGCAGCTCTTCCCCCGCCTCGGGCAGGCCCTTCGGAATGGACCACGCGCCGTCGTCTTTGTTCTTCCACAACGGGCCGCCGGGGTGCACCAACAGCACCTGCAGGGCGCCGTGGTGTCGGCGGTACATGAGCAGCCCGGCGCTGAGCTTCACGGTGACTCTCCGAGCAAGGCTTCGGCTGCGGGGCGCACGACCTCGAGCCACGCGCGGCGGCGGACGGCGTGCAGCGCGCGGGCGTCCAGGCGGCCGTGGATCGCGAGGGCGTGGGCGTCGGGATCCGACGGGGGCTCTGCCTTGGCTCGGTCGGCGCTGCCGGCGCTGAAGGCGGCGAGCACCTTGGCACGCACTTCGGGGTCGCCGCGATCGAGCGCCCAGCGCACGAAGCTCCAGGCGAGCTCCGCGTGGACGGACTCGTCGCGGGCGATGATCTCGAGGGTGGCGCGAACGTTCTCGGGCTCGGCGCGCTCGAGGGCGGCGCTGGCTTCGAGGGCCCCGAGGGTCTCGCCGATGCAGCCTTCCGTGACCGTGGCGGCGGCGATGTCCGAAAGGGCCAAGCTGCCGAGCACGTCGCCCGACATCGGCAAAGGGCCGGGTGTCACCGGGGAGTCGCGGTACTGGTTGGCCAAGCGAAAACAGAGCTTGGCGTGCTCGATCTCGTCGAGGGCGGCGCGGTGTGCCCCCGCCACCAGCGCGGGCGGGGCTGCAACGGCCAAGAGCTGCAGCGCGAAACGCGAGAACGACGCGATGGACGCGTGCTCCAGCAGCGCATCCTGACTCCAGAGCTCGGCGAGCCGGCGCCGCAGCGCGGGCGAGGTCATGCCCAGTCGTTGCCGACGACGAGTGGCGCGAGGCGCATTTCGCCCGCCACCAACAGCGGGCGACCCGTGCAACCCATGGTGGAATAGGTGTAGCAGCAGGCGCCCTGAGTATCGGAATAGGGGGCGGCGGAATCGTGGTCGTAGGGGCCACCGAAGGTTCCGCAACCACAGCTGCCGGAACCGAGACCCGTGATGCCGAGATCTTCGTAGGCGATCTGCGAGGCGTCGGGACAGGCGCCGCCGGGCACGTCCACGCAGCGGACGTTTTCGCAGCACGGACCCGTGAGCCCGCCGTCCCAGCTCCCGGTGCAGGCTGGGAAGCCTCCATCGGGGACGGTCAACGTGGGGTAGCTGACGTGGGCGTCCCCTCCGGAGTCCGTCTGCACGCCGGAGTCTTGCTTCGGGCTCGCACCGCTGTCGGTGTCGCCGCCGCAGCC
Source organism: Polyangiaceae bacterium (assembly GCA_020633235.1). Lineage (NCBI taxonomy): Bacteria > Pseudomonadati > Myxococcota > Polyangiales > Polyangiaceae > Polyangiaceae bacterium. The sequence goes on from JACKEA010000004.1 coordinate 23,651, forward strand.
AGCCGCGAGCATCACGGCGCCGGGAGCCGCAATGCGCAGCAGACGTGTACGGAGATCGGCAAACGAGTGTTGGGTCATGAAGGAATCCTGTGTGCCAAGGTGGGTCAATTTCAGCAGATCGAAATGCCAGGAGCAAGCGGCGTGCCTGTCCTATGCTTGCGCTCATGAAGCGGTTTGCATTCGTGTTGTTGGTCGTTGGGCTGGGCGCGTGCGCTGGGGGACAAGCGCCGGCCGCCAGCTCCACCCCGGAAAAACCGTGCGCGGCGGAAGGTCACGTCTCGGGCGCCCGCGCCAAATCCATGGTGAAGGATGGCGCCGTGCTGCTCGACGTGCGCACCCCGGAGGAATGGGGACAGGAGCACATCCCTGGGGCGGTGAACATTCCGGTGGACGACATCGACGGTCGCGCCAGCGAGCTCTCGAAGGACAAACCGGTGGTGACCTACTGCAAGTCTGGAATGCGCGCGCATCGCGCCGCCGAGGCCCTTCGGGCCAAGGGCTTCACCGTGTACGAGCTCGGCGGTATTGGCGACTGGGACACGACCGACTGTTGAGCTCGCACTGCACCAGTTGCGAGAACGTGGATCCGCTCGAGATACTCCCCGCAGATGAGTGAGCTGGACGAGTACCTCGCGCGTATCGAGTACGGCGGCTCGACCGCGCCTTCGTCCGAGGTGTTGGACGCCTTGTGCCAAGCGCACGTGACGCACGTCCCCTTCGAGAACCTGGACGTGCTCTTGGGCGTGCCGATCTCGCTCGCGCCCGCTGCGCTGATGGACAAGCTCGTGCGCCGTCGGCGTGGCGGGTACTGCTTCGAGCACGTGATCTTGTTCCGCGAGATGCTCACGGCGCTCGGCTTCACCTCGGAGCTGTTGCTCGGCCGCGTGTACGCCAGCCCGGCGCTCACCGTGCCACCTCGAACTCACGCCCTGGTCCGAGTGCAGCTGACGAGCGGCGTGGTGATCGCGGATCCGGGCTTTGGTGGCCATGGTCCGCGCGGCAGTTTGCCGTTGGTCTCGGGCGCGTCAGTGCAATGCGGCGTCGAGCAGCACCGCTTGGAGCGGGATGGCGATCGCTGGTTGCTCCACGGCGACATGGGCCAGGGAGAACGGCTATTGCACGCCTTCACCGAGGAGCGGCAGCACCCGATCGATCTGGAAGTGGCCAATCACTTCACGGCGACACATCCCGCGTCCAAGTTCAAGAACACGCTGATGCTCCAGCTCGTCTTGCCCGACGGCAGAGTCAGCCTACATGGCAATAGATTGTCGGTGCGGCGCGGAACCAAGCTGGAGCAGAGCGACGTCGAGACACGTCGAGATCTCGCTCGCATACTGCGCGACGACTTCACCCTCGACGTACCTCGAGTTTCGTCCTTGCGAGTCCCGGCAGTGCCCGGCTGGACGTGAACGTCAGCCCGCGCGAGGTCCGACCAAGCCGAAGTCAGCGCCCTGGGGATCTCGGCATTTCACCGAAAACTCACCGCCCGGGATCTCCTGCAGCTCCCCGAGCAGCTTGCCGCCGCCGGCCTGCACCGCCTTGGCGGCCCGGTCGATGTCATCGACGCCGATGTAGTAGCCCCAGGCCGAGCACGGGGCGCCGGGCGTCTTCTGCATGACGGCGCCGATCATGCCGTCGCCATGGTGGAGGAACAGGTAGTCACCCATCGGGCCCATGGGCATCGACCCTTCCTGTCTCCAACCCAGCAGCTCCGCATACAGCGCGGCGGCCGCCTTCGGGTCCGCGGTCGAAAGCTCGTTCCAGCGCACGTGCTCCGCTTCGGTGTAGGAAAAGACGTCACTCTTGGCGTTGGGGTCGCTGGCGGGCGGAGTGGGCGTCATCAGGTAGAGCACGGCGCCCTGCGGATCGGAAACCATCGCCATTCGTCCGACACCGTCCATGTCGCGAGCGGGGAGGTGCACCTTGCCGCCGGCTCCAACCATGTGTTCGACGGCAGCGTCGACGCTCGGAACGTGCACGTAGCCAAACCAGCCCGGCTGGGCCCCGTGGTCGGCCATGTCCTTGCTCAGCGTCAGCACCCCACCGGCAAACTTGCCGTCGCTGCGCTTGATCATTCGGTAGTCGATGGGCAGGGTGCTCGCCGCCTGAGCGTCGATGTTCCAGCCCACCACCGAATCGTAGAAAGCCTTCGCGCTCTTCGCGTCCGAGGTCATCAGCTCGTACCAGATGAATGCGCCTTGATCGTCTGTTGCCATGCTCCAATTCCCTTTCGGACTTGCAGTGTATGAACGTGTAAGTTACAAATAGCAACTGCTAAATTACAAAAAGTAACTATGGCAACGAGACAACGGCATGGGCGCTGGTATGGGGACGCCTGCGGCACCGCTTTTGCGATGGAATTGGTGGGTGAGCGTTGGTCCCTGCTGATCGTGCGGGAGCTCTTGTTGGGCGCCTGTCGCTTCTCCGATCTGCGCGCGGTGCTCGGGACGATCAGTGCCAAGACCCTCACTGAGCGGCTCGAGTCCTTGATCGACGCCGGTGTGGTCCTGCGTCGCGTCTTGCCCGCGCCGAGCAGGGCGCAGGTCTACGAGCTGACGCGCTGGGGCTATGCGGCCGAGCCCATGATTCAAGAGGCAGGTCGTTGGGCCGCGCAATCGAGCGGCCATGATCCAACACTGCCGCTCTCGCCCGTCGCGTTCATGATCTCGCTGCGCACCATGGTCGACAAGCGCGCAGTGGGAAAGCTGAAGGCGAAGACGATCGGCTTCGAGATAGGTCGAGATTCGTTCATCGCCGAACCGGCGGTCGCCGCGCTTCCGATCCGTCGTCGCACCGAAACGGACCGCGCCGACGCGACTCTTTTCGCACCCTCTGCCGGTCCCCTAGCGGCACTCTTCTACCGCAAGCTGTCGTCAAACGACGCAGGTGTTCGGATTGAAGGTGATCGCGCCGTGGCGCAGCGTTTCGTGGATTTGTTCGCACTGCCGCCCAAGTTGGCTTGAGCTGGTAGTGCAAAGCTTCGTCAGCACGGAAAAGTGACGTCGAATCACCTTGCTCGGCGCATTTGCGCAGCTAGAGTTCTGCTCACTCGATAGCGCTCCGCCTGGACGGCCAACCTACTTGCCGTCGGTGAGAGCCGAATCAGGGCGGCTACCGCGGGAGTGCGCATGAACCGACGTGTGTCCGAAACAGTGATCGGCCTGATGGCTCTTGCCGTCGTGGGTTGCGAAAATGGCGACAAACCCCAGGCAGCTTGCAGCGAAGTGGCGAGCCCGCTCACGGCGTCTGCGAAGCTGTTCTTGACGGTCCCCATGATTGGCAAGCTCCAGGCGCGCGCAGCCGCCAAGGATCCCGCTTGGATTGCGCTGAAAAAACAGTGCGACGCTCACGTGGCCGGGCAGGTCTACGCGCCCAACGGCAACGCCTACCCCAACGGCGGCAGCATCGGCCAGGGCTACCAGGGCGATGGCTATCTGGAGGCCATCCGCACTCTGGGCCTCTGCTACCGCACGACAAAAGGCGTCGACGACGCTGCCGCCGCCAAGTACGCGGCCACCGGCACCAAGGTGCTGGAAGTGATGAGCGCTCCGGTGGGGTCCGGCGGCGCAAAGCCGTCCACCGACAGCGGCTACGGCATTCGCAACTACGGCGTCGGTATGGCCGTCGGCTACGATTGGCTGGGGCCGGACCTGACCACCTCCACCAAGCTGCAGCTGATCACGGCACTGAACTCGTGGATTGATTGGTACGATCAGAGTGGCTTCACCAACGACGAGCCGATTGCGAACTACTTCGTCGGGTATTTCTTGGCCAAGGCCTACACGGCCGTGGCCACGGACGACCTGAACGACAAGGCGCCGGCGTACTGGACGGACGTCGAATCGCACTTGTGGGGACAGCTCGTGAAGCCGAAGTACGCCTCCTACATGAAAGGTGGCGGATGGCCGGAGGGCTGGCAGTACGGGCCTCGGGCGGTACGCGGAATGGCGGAAGTGCTGTGGGGCATGAAGACCGCCAAGGGGGTGACGTGGTTTTCCGAGCTGCCACAGGCCCGCGAGCAGAGCGAATACTTGCGCTACTTCGTGTGGCCAGGACTCGAGCGGATGGACGACCAGGGCACGGTGCGGTCCGGATCCGCGCTCGCGCCTTCCGCGGCGCTGTACACGGCGTTGGCCACCATCATGGAAGAGCTGGGGGAGCCGGACGCGAGCTTGGCGCGGGGGTTTGCTGCCGACGTGCTGGCGACCGGAAAGGACGACCGAGCCGCCTGGCAGCGGTTCTTGTACTGGGACGCGTCGCTGCCCACCTCCGGGTACGAGACGCAGCAGCTGTCGTACCTCGCGGAAGGGCCGGGGCACGCGGCAATGCGCTCCAGCTGGGACAAGGGCGCCGACTGGGCGGCCCTGAGCGCCGGGCGCTACATCGACGCGCCAGACTCCGGGGAGCAGATGTTCAATGCAGGGGGCGTGAGCGTGGTGCACGGCGGAAAGCCGGTGCTGGTCAACGCCACGGGGTGGATCCCCCACACAGCAGGCACGGCGGGTGAGGACTTCGTCTACAAGGACAGCTGGGGTGGAGGTGGTCGCCGGCTCTACAACACCTTCTTCGTGGATGATCCCAAGAGTCCGTACTCACCGGGACAGAACACCAAGAGCCCGGCGTCTTCCAGCGCGCAACTGGAGAAGTACGAAGACGGAGGAGCCTGGGTGCGCGTGGTCGCCTCCGGTCTCGAAGATCAATACGGGGCGAGCGGCAGCCATCCCGTGGTGTCCTTCAGCCGCGAGCTGCTCTACATGCGGCCGAGCACCATCGTGTTGTTCGACCGCACCACGGTGGCGTCGGCGTCCGCAGATCGCTGGATGGCGTTCCACACCGCGGAAGCGCCCACGCAGGTGAGCGACACCCGCTTTGACGTCGCCGGCGGCAGTCTCCAGCTGCTGCTGCCGACGGGCCTGACGGTGCAGAATGTTTCGCTGCCCGGCGGCACCACCCGGCTGGAAGCTCACGCCTCGGGGTCTGCAGCTCAGGAGTGGCTCAGCGTGGTGAGCGCGGCGGCGCCCCTTTCCGACCAGACGCGCCTGACGAATGCGGACGGCAACGTGCTCTCGGGCGCGGCGCGCGGCGTGGAGATCCACTCCGCGCCGGAACAGATCGTGCTGTTCACGGACGGGGCGAAACAGCTCGAATACCTGACGCGGGCCGCGGAAGCGGACCACGTGTTGGCGAACGTCGCTGCCGGCAGCTACGACATCGCGACGAGCGTCCAGGGTAACGACTGGAAGGTCGTCGTCAGCGCGGGAAGTGCCATCGCCGCTTCGGCCGGTGGTGTGCTGGCGTTTCACGTGTCGTCGAGCGGCGGCGTCTCGCCCCTTACGACGCCGAGTGAGCCGACGGGCAGCGGTGGCGCGACGGGCAGCGGTGGCGCGACGGGCAGCGGTGGCGCTGGCGGCTCCACGCAATTGCCGCCCTGTAACTGATTCTTGGACGATCGCGCGCATCCGGTGGCATGAACCTGGCTACCCTGTCCCCGTTGGACCGGAGCCATGGCGAACGCCTCGGAAGCCGTTCTCGAAGCACGTAGCCTCACGAAAGTTTATCGCATGGGGGAGGTGGACGTGCATGCCCTGCGCGGCGTGGACTTCCAGCTCTTCCAGAGCGAGTTCCTGGTCTTGCTCGGCCCCTCGGGGAGCGGCAAGTCCACGCTGCTCAACATCTTGGGCGGGCTGGATACGCCCAGCTCCGGGAGCGTTCATTATCGCGATCACGACCTGGGCGACGCCAGCGAGTCGGAGCTCACGCGCTACCGTCGCGACCACGTCGGGTTCGTATTCCAGTTCTACAATCTGATTCCGAGCCTGACCGCCAAGGAGAACGTGGCGCTGGTCACGGACATCTCGAGAGATCCGATGGACCCCGCGGAAGCGCTGGCCCTCGTCGGCCTCGGAGACCGCGTGGATCACTTCCCGGCTCAGCTCTCCGGCGGTGAGCAGCAGCGTGTGGCCATCGCCCGGGCCATCGCCAAGCAGCCGGAGGTGCTGCTCTGCGACGAGCCCACTGGAGCCCTCGACTTTCGCACCGGCGTGCAAGTGCTGGAAGTGATCGATCGCGTGAATCGCGAGCTCGGTACCACGACCGCGGTCATCACCCACAACGTGCCGGTGGCGGCGATCGCGGATCGCGTCGTTACCCTGGCGGACGGCCGCGTGGCGAGTGAGGAACGCAACGAAACCAAGCTCGCGCCCCAGGACGTGAGATGGTGAAGGCCGTCAACGTCAAGCTGGTCCGCGACCTCGCGCGGCTGGTGGGTCAGGTGGTCACCATCGCGCTGGTAGTGGCCTGCGGCATCGCCAGCTACGTCACGATGCAGAGCGCTTTCGATTCGCTCATCACGTCCCGGGACCGGTACTACGAGCAGTACCGCTTTGGCGACGTGTTTGCCCACCTGGAGCGCGCGCCGCTCTCGCTGGAGAAGCGCCTGGAAGACGTGCCCGGTGTGGCGCAGGCGGAAGCGCGGGTGGTGGAGGCCGTGATGGTCCCCATGCCGAACATGCCGCGCCCGGCCAGTGGCACCCTCGTCAGCTTGCCGCCCGACGGGCAGCCGGCGCTGGACGCCGTGTACCTCTCGAAGGGACGAATGCTCGATCCCAAGCGCAGCGACGAAGTGCTCTTGCTCACGGCCTTCGCCGATGCTCACCACATCGTCCCCGGGGATCGCGTTCCCGTCGTCATCAACGGCACGCTGCGGGACCTGCGCGTCGTGGGATTGGCAATGTCGCCGGAGTTCGTGTTCACGCTGCCACCCGGCGCCATGACCTACGACCCCAAGCAGATCGCCGTGCTGTGGATGGTGCGAGATGCCGCCTCTGCGGCGTTTCGGATGGAGGGAGCCTTCAACGACGTCGTGCTACGCATGCAGCCGGGGGCGTCGGAGCGGAACGTGCTCGAGCAGGTGGACCGAGTGCTGGAGCCCTACGGCGGCGTCGGGGCGGTGCCGCGCTCGAAGCAGCCCTCGCACTTCATGCTGATGGGCGAGCTCAGTCAGCTCGAGAGCATGGCCACCGTCGTGCCGATGATCTTCTTGTTCGTTGCAGCGTTCCTGCTCAACGTGGTGCTCTCCCGCCTCATTCATCTGCAGCGCCCGCAGATCGCCACCCTCAAGGCGGTGGGGTACGCGGACTTCGAAGTGGGGCTCCACTACCTGAAGCTCGTGAGCTTGGTGGTGCTCATCGGCGCGCTCATCGGCCTGGCGCTGGGCTCCTATCTGGGGCGCGCGCTGACCGACCTGTACACCGGGGAGTACTTCCGCTTCCCGCACCCGGAGTTTCGCCTCGAGCTGCGCGCCGTGGTGGTGAGCATCAGCATCAGCCTATTCGCGGCCGTGGTCGGTGCGCTGTCCACGGTGCGCGCGGTGACGGCGTTGCCCCCCGCGGAAGCCATGCGCCCGCCGGCGCCCGCCAGCTACAAGCGCTCGCTCCTGGAGCGCCTGGGCTTGTTCGAGCTGGTGGGCCCCTCCACGCGCATGGTGCTCCGTGAGGTGCAACGCCGCCCGCTGCGCCTGGCGCTCTCCTCCTTGGGGATCTCCATGGCGCTCGGGATCGTGGTGGTGGCCGGCTACTGGTACGACGCGATGGACTACATGCTGGACGTCCAGTTTCACGGCGCGATGCGAGAGGACGTCACGGTCACCTTCATCAAGCCGCTACCCCAGCGGGCGGTGCGGGAGCTCGAGCATCTGCCGGGGGTGACCTTGGCGGAGGGGCTGCGCAGCGTTCCCGTGAGGTTCCGCTTCGGTCATCGCTATCGAGATGCGGTGATCAACGCGTACCCGGAGCACCTCGAGCTCCGGCGCTTGGTGAATCAGGAGGGCCGTCGGGTCGCGATCCCGGAGCATGGCATCGTGCTCACCAGGACCTTGGCGGAAGTGCTGAAGGTGAAGCCCGGCGAGCGGGTGGAGGTGGAGTTCCGCGAAGGGGAGCGCAAGCAGGCCTTGATTCCGGTGGTGGGGACCGTGGACGAAGCCTTCGGCCTGCAAGGCCACATGCGCGCGTCGGCGCTGCACGCCATCATGGACGAAGAACCCACGGTGAACCAAGGGCTGTTGCGCGCGGACGTGGAACAGCGAGACGCGATCTACTCGCGCCTGAAGAACATGCCTTGGGTAGCTGCCGTGGCTTCGCCCAGGGATTTTCGCGGCCAGTTCGAAGCGCAGAGCGGCAACATCATCCGTGTGTACACCATGATCCTCGCGCTCTTCGCCAGCATCATCGCCATAGGCGTCGTGTACAACAACGCTCGCGTGGCGCTCTCTCAGCGCAATCGGGATCTGGCGAGCCTTCGGGTGCTGGGCTTCACGCGGGGGGAGATTGCCGCCATCCTCTTCGGCGAGCTGTCCATCCAAGTGTTGCTCGCCATCCCCGTCGGGGGCGTGGTCGGCTACTGGATGGTCACGGGCATCGCTTCCACGGTGGACCCCGAAACCTATCGGCTCCCCGTGTTCATCTCGCCGCGCACCTACGCCTACGCCGCCGCCGTCACGGTGTTCTCCGCGGTGGTGAGCGCGCTACTGGTGCGCCGCAAGCTCGACCGGTTGGACCTGATCGGAGTGCTCAAGACCAGGGAGTGAGAAGTGACCCGCAACGACGACAACAAGGCAAAGCGTGCGACGAAGCGCAACCTGTCCCGGTGGATCAAGCGCGTGCTCCTGGCGCTGGTGGGGCTCGGGCTGTTGGCGCTGATCGTGGTTGCTTGGTTGCCGAAGCCCGTGGTCGTGGAAACCGCAGTGTCCGAAAAGGGCAAGCTGGTCGTGACGGTCGACGAAGACGGACGCTCGCGAGTGAAGGACCGCTACGTCATCTCGGCGCCGCTCACGGGCAACGTGGCGCGCATCGAGCTTCGCCCGGGGGACACCGTGCAGCAAGGACAGGTGCTCGCGCGTCTGGTGCCACTCACGGCGCCCCTGCTGGACGCCCGTAGCAAGAAGGAGGCGCAGGCGCGAGTGGCGGCGTCCGAGGCGGCGCGCCGGCAAGCCAAGGCTCAGATCGAGCGAGCGGAAGCTGCGCTGGAGTACTCGAAGAAGCAGGCGAAACAGACGCGGGAGCTGGTCGCGAAGGGCGTGGTGGCGGAGACCGAATCCGACCGTGCGAACTTGGAAGAGCGTTCGCGGCAGGCGGAGCTCACCAGCGCGCAGTTCGGCGCCAAGGTCGCGGCGCACGAGCTATCCATGGCGCAGGCGGCGCTGGGCGCGTTCAGCGCACCGGGCAAGGGTGGGGATCAGATGAACGTGCCGAGCCCGGTGGCGGGACGTGTGCTCAAGGTGATCCAGGAGAGCGAAGGCGTGGTCCAAGCCGGCGCCCCGCTGGTGGAGGTGGGAGACCCAGCGGCCCTCGAGATCGTGGTGGACGTGCTCACCAGCGACGCCGTGCGCATCCAGTCCGGCGCTCACGTGCTGCTCGAGCGCTGGGGAGGCGACACGCTCCACGGCCGCGTGCGCTTGGTGGAGCCCTCCGCCTTCACTCGCGTCTCCGCCCTGGGCGTGGAAGAGCAGCGCGTCAACGCGGTGATCGACCTGGACGAGCCCTACGCGAAGTGGAAAGCGTTGATGGACGGCTACCGCGTGGAGGCCAAGATCATCGTGTGGCAGGGCGCGGACGTGGTGAAGCTCCCGTCGAGCGCCTTGTTCCGCCGCGGGGAGGGCTGGGCCGTGTTCGTGGTGCGCGGCGACCAGGCCGCGGTGGCCCCGGTGAAGACCGGTCACGACAACGGTCTCGAGGTGGAGATCCTGGAAGGGATCTCCCCGGGAGATCGCGTCATCGTTCATCCCAGCGACCGCGTGGCGGACGGGGTGCGCGTGGCCTATCGTTAGCTGGGCTGGTAGGTGCAGAGCGGATCTTCCGCCAAGGGATTGCCCGTGGCAGCGAAGGCGCGCCCCCGGGAGCCGCCACACACGTCCTTCAGGTCACACGAGCCGCAGCGACCAGAGAAGGACTTGGTGTCGCGAAGCTTGGTGAACAGATCCGAGTGGCGATAGAGCTCCAGGGGATTCTCTTCGCGGACCGTGCCCGCGCTCAGCGGCAGGAAGCCCGAGGGCATCACGTCGCCCTTGTAGGAGATGAACATGATGCCGTTGCCGTCTCGAATGCCCGCGCCCGGGACTTTCATGTCGCCAGAGCCGTTCTTCTTCTTCAGCAGGTAGCGGCGGAACTGTGGTGCTTCCGTGGTGGCGATCACGAAGGGAGACTTGGGCCCCATCTCGATCAGCCAATCGAATAGCTCTTCGGCCTGCGCGGGCTCGATCTGCGGCAGCAGGGAGCCGCGCCCGGTGGTCACCAAGAAGAACAGACTCCAGCGCTTGGCCTTCATGCGGGCCACCACGGAGTGGATGGCGGGCAGGTCGGCGAGGGTGTTGGCGGTGACCAGCGTGTTCACCTGCAACGGGATCTTGGAGTCCGCGATGATGTCCGCAGCCTCCAGCGTGCGCTCGAACACGCCGGGGATCCCCCGCAGGGAGTCGTGCCGTTCGGGGTCGGACCCGTCCAGACTGAGGGACATGGCGCCGACGCCATGGTCCGCGAGCTTCTCCACGGCCTCTCGCGTGAGCTTGGGGGTGACGCTGGGCGCCACGTCCACGTGTAGCTTCAGGCTCTTGGCGTAGTCGAGGATGTCGAAGAAGTCGGGTCGCTCCAGCGGGTCCCCGCCGGTGAGCACGACGACGGGCGTGGGCTTGGCGTCCGCCAGGGAGCGCAGCACGCCAAAGGCCTCTTCGGTCGAGAGCTCCTCGGGGGCTCGGGTCTTTTGTGCTTCTGCCCGACAGTGCCGGCAGGCGAGGCCACAGGCCCGAGTGAGCTCCCAGTACACGCGGCGTGGCGCCTGGGAGTACAGAAAGCCCGGCTCGGGACCGAAGGCGGCGTGGGGATGCTGACCAGGATGCATGGTGTCCGGCCTCTTTCAGACTCAGTAGAGGAAGCGCTGGATGTCGTAGCGCGCAATGGCGCCGGTGATACCGGCCGCACGGAGCCCGTCCTTCAGCGCTGCGAGCTCGGTGGAGAGCTGCTCGTCACTCGGGCGTCCCAGGTCGTCGAGCGCCTTGGCAAAGGCAGAAGACTCCTCGACCACGATGGGGGACAGGTACACGGTGTCCTCCTTGCCGAGCTCCATCGCCCGCACAGCGGTCACGGTGGAGGCAACGTGCTCAGCCGAGCGCTTCACGCCGCCGGCGCCGACCAACAGCACCACGCAGCGACGAATGCTGGCGGCGCCGACCTGCTTGGAGAACTGCACGTACTCGTCCACGCTGGCCGGCTTGTTGAGCATCTGGTGCAGCTCTTCATTGCCGGTCTCGAGTCCCATGGTGATGGACTTGAGGCCTCGACGACGCAGACGCTCGAGCTCCTTCACGGTGCGCGGTGCTCGCGCAGGGTTGGCGAAGGCGGCGAACTCCCAGCCGTGGCGGTTGCCGAGCTCCTCACGGGCAATCTGCAGCACCCGCTCCAGGCGGTCCGCCTTGCCGCACAGGCCGTTGGCCTGGCCCAGGAACACGCGCCGACGGTGGCGCAAGGTGCGGCCGTGCAGCGCGGCCACTTGCTGGACGTGACGACGGAAAGCGTCCGGTCGACGCACCGTGAAGCGCTCCTCCTGGTAGAAGTTGCAGAACGAGCAGCGGTTCCAGGCGCAACCGGTGCTGGGCTGCACCACCACGGCGTCCGTCTGGTCCGGAGGCAGGATCGGGATCGGGCGGTACACGTCGGTGTACTCCCGGGCGTGCTCGGCGTGTCGCTCGGGCGTCCACGAGAGCGCTTCCCGGAGCTGTAGGCGAATGCGTCGCGGCGTGGCGCTGGGCAGCTCGCTCCAGAACTTCTGCACGATGGTGTAGGCGCTCTCGATGGCGCGCTGTGCTTCTGCGCCCTCCAAGATGTCGATGATGGGGAGATGGCGCCGTCCGTTCTTGCGCAGCACGATGCGACGCACTCGACCGTCCAGCCCTCGCTGGTAGGACGTCTCGCCGATCCACGCCCGATGGAAGCGCCCGTCTGCGTCGAGGTACACGCGCTCACTGTCGCCGAACAGACCCAGCCGGTCTGCGCGGGAGATGATCACGCGGCCCTTCGGCAGCTCGAACCGCAGCGCACGACCCGAGCGCCGCGCGGTCTGACCGGCATGGCGGGGCGGCAGAGCGGTGCCGTCGAAGCCGTTCTTCTTCTCTTGGACGGGATAGTCGCCGGCGAGGTTCGCGAGACGACCGGGGTTGCGCACGATGAAGCCGTCTCGGGTCGTCTCCACGAAATGCTCGTCACCCCAGCGCGTCATCACGCGGATGGCCGTTTCGAAGGAGGTGGCCGCGAGGTCCGCGAGCTCCTGGCGGGACAAGGGCAGCTCCACCAACATGGCGCCGTCGTCCACCGGGCGGCCGTAGTCCCGCAGCAGTCGGGACAGCAACATGGCGAGGCGGGATTCCACCGTGCCCGAGCTCAGAACGTCGATCTTGTCGTACACGCGGGACGTGTCCGCCCAGGCGGCGTCCGCCAGCGCGTTCCACGGGTCCTCGGAAGCGAGCAGGTTTCGGGTGTACACGGCGCCGGGCACCGCGAGCACTCGAGCGGAATCCGAAGCCACCACCGCGTCCACCAAGTGCGTCGAGCCGGAGAGCGCGTCCAACCCGCCGAGGGTCGAGCCAGGGCCGAAGAAGCCGCGAATGCAGGTCCTGCGCGCCAGCTGCCTTACCAACTTGATTGTCCCAGAGAGGATCACGAAGACGTGATCGGGCTTGGAGCCGGCATTCCACAGCGCGGCGCCGCGCGACAGGGTCAGCGGGGTTCCGAGAGGCAGGAGCTTGCTGAGGGAATCGGTGAGCTCGGTCGGACGTGCAGGAGCCTGGGACGACGTGGTTTCGAGCATGAATCAACCCCGGGGTGCGACCAGCAGCGCTGGTCAGGTCGTGGTTTCGGTGGCCAATATCGGGGGAACCAGAGGTCCATCCTGATTTCCGCCAAGTTCGGACCGGCATCTGCAAGTCCCGGGCCCACGAGTTTTGCGCAGATGACGCATGTCTTGAGGGCACAAGAGCGAAAGCATCGCGTGCACCCCCTCCCGAGCCGGCAAGGTTTGCGGTCATTGACCCGATCCGGCTCACCGGCTTGACCCCGCCCGCCCGCGGGGGATACCCCGCGAGCATGAAGACGGCAGTGGTGACCGGGGGAACGGGCGCGTTGGGGCGGGCAGTGGTGGAAGCGTTCGCACGCGCTGGCTACCAGGTGCACTTGTCCACAGCCCGCGATGCCAGCGGCCATTCGGGGCCGGGTACCGCTCACCAAGTGGATCTGAGAGACGCTACGGCCACCCGCGACTGGCTTCGCATGCTGGGTCCCGTTCACGCCGCCGCGCTGTGTGCCGGTGGTTTTGCGATGCAGTCCTTGGCAGACCTGTCGCCGGAGCTCTACGACGCGCAGCTCGACATCAACCTGCGCACTGCCGCCTACACCGTCGCCGGCCTCGTCCCCGTGCTCGCCGACCCGAGCGCCATCGTGCTGGTCGGTTCGCAGGCGTACGCCGGCGCAGCGGGCAAGGCCCTCTACGCCGCGAGCAAAGCCGGCGTCGTCAGCTTGGCGCGAAGCGCAGCGGAGGAGCTGCGCCCGAAGGGCGTTCGCGTGAACGCGGTGCTGCCGGACATCATCGACTCCCCCGCCAACCGCACAGCCATGCCCGGCGCGAGCTTCGACAGCTGGGCCAAGCCGGAAGAGATCGCGGACGTGATCCTGTACCTGTGCTCCGACGCCGCGCGCGTCGTGAGCGGGAACGCTCTCGCGGTCGGGCGCTGACGCTCGGTGCAGCATGCCTCGACGCGGCGTTTCGCGTCGTTTGTTGCGCTCTGGCGTTCCTGACAAGCATCGGATCGACGCTTGCAGCTCCTCTCGACAGAGAAAGGAGTTCCCATGCAAACCATCCAACGCAACGAGCTCAAGAAGATGATCGAACGCGGCGCGGAGTTCGACCTCGTGGAAGTGCTCGCCCCAAAGGCCTACGAGCACGCGCATTTGCCGGGGGCCATCAACATCCCCTTCGATGATCAGTTCGAGCACAAGATCCAGCTGGCCATCGACAACAAATCCCGCACGGTCGTCGTGTACTGCACGGATCTGGACTGCGATGCGTCACCCAAGGCGGGGCAGGCCATGGAGCAACTGGGCTACACACACGTGTACGACTACCAGGCAGGCAAGGCGGACTGGATGCGCGCCGGATTGGACGTCGTTCACTCCAACTCCTAGTCTGCCCATGTTGGTCCGGCGCGATACCCGTCGCGCTCAGCTCGCGTGATACGCTGCGGGCCGATGCGGAAACGGACGCTCCTCGCCGTCGCGGCATTCACCGTTCTCGGTTGCGAGCGGTCCGGCCCCGCGCGTGGCCCGACACAGGGTCCGCCCACGTCGCTGCCGCCCGCGCAAACCACGTCGCCGCCGCCCGCGCCAACGGCACCGAACGCCTCGACGCCACCGCAAGGGTACGAAGTCTGTTTCTCGCCGGAGGTCTCGCGCCGCGGCGGTGATGCTCCGGCGGTCCCCGGCGCTTCCACGGAAGAGGCCCTGGGCGACGCCAACGGCTGCGCCCCATGGCGCCACGTTTCCGACAATTGCTGTTGCTCCGCCACGGCGGGTCCGCGCTTCGACGGCAGCCGCTGCTGCTACGTCATCTCCCCCTGTGGCTGCTGTTGAGACGCGTCACTGGATCGGCAACAGCTCGGCGTACACGAAGTCTTTGGAGTAGCCGGTCTTGTAACCGCAGGCCGTCTCGATTTCGCTGGCCGTGACCGATGCGGCCGCGCCGTTGACGAAGCTGAAGGACGAAAACGAAGTGGCCGCCGGCAGCACGCACGGCTCCCCCGTGAGATCCTGGTTCGGGTACAGCGTGGCTGGCTGCAGCAGAACGTGGATGCCGATGGCGTTCACGTCCGTGGCGCAATCCGAGGTGAAGTCGGTGTCCTTCACCAAGCCAGTGGCAGAATCTCCAGAGACCCTCCCAGCGCGGTTGGACGAAACGAAGTAGTAGCCCTGCCACTTGTCGAAGGACGCCGTCATCAAGACCTTGGTCCCCGCCGGCGCCGTGATGGCGTCCTTGCTGCTCCACACGCCGGACTGTTCGGCCGTGAGCACCTTCTGCGCCGTCAACAGGGTTCCCGTGCAGTACGCGGAGTAGGCCTCGAGGCCCGGGCCGTTGCCGGGCGAGCCTGCCTCTGAATCCGAGCTGGAGCAGCCAGCGAGAGCCAGACACAGCGCGCCGCACGTGGTGAGCGTCCAGTTCATGCGCTGCTCAGGGTACCATGCGTCAGAGGGAAGCCTTCCCTCGCTGGGGCACGGGCTGAAACTAGCCCACCAGCGCGCGGTCGCTTTGGAGCAGCACCCGGTGAGTGGTGGCAGTGAGTGATCGGGCGCGCCCCGAGGGATTCGAACCCCCGACCGTCGGATCCGAAGTCCGATGCTCTATCCAGCTGAGCTAGAGGCGCGACGCTCCCGCCCGAGGCGAGAGCATCGGGGACATACGAGGGCCCGCGCGAACGGTCAAGCCCGACCTTCACGGCGAGAGAAACGCAGGGATGTCCGTGTTGTTCGCGTCGTACACGGCCCCGCCGACGGTCACGTGAAGGATCTTCATCGTGCGGGTGTCCACGAAGAAGGCGAGGGGCAGGCTTTGCACCGAGGCGAAGTGCGAGAACGACGGATCCAGCATGGTGACGTGCTGCGGCTGATGGGAGGAGACCCACTGCAGCAGGTCCGCTTCCGTCGCTGCGACGCCGGGCTCGTAGCCCTCGCCCAGGACGGTGATGAACGCCACCCGCTGCGACTTCCAATAGGCGTAGTCGCTCGCTGCTTCCGCCTGTGCGCATGGAGCGCACCAAGCGGCGCCCAACGTGATGACGAGCAGCGCGGGTTTGCTGGGGTCGTTCTGGACGTTCAAGAAGTCCGAGGCGTGCAGTGTCTCCACGGTGGCTCCCCACGAGAAGAGACCCGGCAGCGCGAGATCCTCGAGCGTGTTGCCGACGTCCACGCCGTAAGGGCCGGGCGGGTAGCTCCCCGTGCCTGCCGTGCACTTCCCCGCCGCACAGGTCCCGCCGCAGCAATCCCCGAACACGGTGCAGTCGCCACCTTCCGGCACGCACGCGACGCCGCCGCAGTGGCCCTGGTCGCACATGTTCGAGCAGCACTCCGCGAATCCCGCGCACGGCTGGCCGTCCTGTTTGCACTGGCCCGCGTCCGGCGCGCTGCCACCGCTGGCGCCGGTTCCGGATGTTGCTCCGGTTCCCGTCCCGCCGCTGCCGCCGCCGCCCTCCAAGCCCGCGTCGGCGAAGCCGCCGCCGCCGCTCCCCGACGAGCAAGCGAACGTGACCAAGAGCACCAAGGTCGCGCCACCGCGTGCCAGCGAAAGCTTCATCCCGCGACGCTAGCGCGCGGGGACGCCGTTGGCATCCTGAGGATCGTCGAGCCTCCGGATCCCGAACGGTCGGCGGGTGCCGACCGTTCGAGTCCGGGCGACGTTCCAGTTACTTCTTGGTGTTCTTCGCGGTCTTCGCGGGCTTGGCGTCGGTCTTGGGAGCCGCCTTCGCCGTGCTGTCGTCGCTGGTGGTGGGCGCCTTGGACTCGCCGCCACCTTCATCCGCACCACCACCCTCGTCGGCAGGTGCTGCCTTGTCGTCGGTAGCGGGAGCTTCCGGCGTGGCCGGAGCTTCGGGGGCGGCGGGCGTCTCCGGAGTGGCAGCCTTCTCCGTGGGCGCTTCGGGGGTTTCGGGGGCCGGCGCGCTACCGCCACATCCGACTGCAAGCAACGCGACGGCGGGCAACAACTTCATGAAGTGAGACATTCGAACTCCTGGTTTTGATTTGCCAGGCTCGCCGGAGGAGGAATTGCTCGCGGCCGCGACCCAGCTGTGCGGCTCGTGGCCGCAGTGGGCCGCGCCTGAAGCAGACGGCGTGCCTCGGGTCGCGACTTCGAATTCCACGAGGAATCGCCGGGCGACCCCGTGCCCGCAGGTGCTGAATGCAGACCGCGACGGTCGTCAGCGTCTTCTTTTGCGACGTGGAGGGCGGCGTTTCGGGCCGTGGAAGGCAGCGACGCACCCCACGGGGTGAGTGCCGAAACCCTGTGGTCGGATTGCGCCAAAGTGGTTCAACCACTACAGCGAGACGTTCGCCACGAGGTTCCGCGGCGAACCAACAAGCATATGAATTCATTGATTTTGTTGGTGTGACCGCGGAACCGAGCCCGGTTCGGCACCATCCCTGCTGAAGGGGTCGGCCATGAGCAAACTGGCTTCGACTTGGATGGGCAGCGGGGTGTTGGCGGCGGCGATGAGCGTGGCGCTGGGAGCGCGAGGGCAAACGCCGGCGGTTGAGGACGTACCCACGGCGGCGTTGCCGCCCGTCGAAGCGACGGCCGAACCGCCGGCAAGCCCTACGGCGCCGGACGAGGCGCAAGCGCAGGCGGCGGTGCCCACCGGCGCGGTCGCGTGCGTGGTCGAGCCGAACGGCATCGACGCCGCGTCCGCCGCGACTGCCGGCCGCTTGGTGTGCGAGCAGCTGCGCGCACGCCACAGCCAGAGTCAAGCAGGCGGCGCGGGCTTCCGCGTGCGCCTCGATCGCCTCGGTCGTAGCGTGCTGGTCACCGTCAGCTACGAGGCGCCCTTGGGACATCCGGTTCGATCGCGTCGCATGACCCTCGCGAGCCTGGAGGAGATCACCGTCGCGGCACCGCGGCTCGCGACAGCGGTGGTGCTCGACCAGCCGCTGGAGGACACGCAGCACGTCGACAACCTGGTGGGCGAGGAAACGCGCGAATACAAGAAGAAGCCGGGCGAGTTCTTGTGGGGCATCGGCCTATTGGGCGCGTCCGTGCCGACCGGCGACTTGTACATGGCCCCGGGCTTCGAGTTGACGGGGTTCTACGAGACTCCACGCTTTGGCTTCGGCTTCTCGGGACGCTTCGGCGGCGCGGACCGCGACGACTCGGAATACTCCTTCGCCAGCTTGTCCCTCGGCGCGCGGTACTTCATGAGCGAGGGCGACTTCTCTCCGTTCGTGGGTGGCGGGGTCGAGCTGCTGTACCTCAACGTGAACCAGGCCGATGGCGGGGGTCTCGGCGCCTACGGCGAGGTCGGCGTCGAGATGCTGCGCTTGCACGGGTCGCGTTTCACGGCGAGCCTGCGCGTGGAGGCGCCGTTCTTCGGGCTCGAAGGCACGCGCTACGATGGCTACGGTCCCACGCCCGACCCCATCCAACGCTACGACGTGCCGATCACCTTGGGGCTCGGCTATGCGTGGTGACGAAGACCGAGTGTGGCGGCGCCGTCGCGCTCCGCAGGGTGCGGGATTCGGCGCGCGTCCCGCTGCCGAGCGACGGCGTTGGCGGAGCGGTGCTACGGCGCGTTGGCGAGGACGGCGGAGCCGCGATCGCGACAAACGTCACGGGCCCGTGAGCGAGCCGCCACGAAGCGCTTGACGTGGGCGACCACCATGTTAATAGCCGCCTTCCCGAACCGCGTTTGGCGCGGGAAGCGGGCCATTAGCTCAATTGGTAGAGCAGCGGACTCTTAATCCGTTGGCTGAAGGTTCGAGTCCTTCATGGCCCACTGCAAGTCTCAGATCGTCGCTAGGTGACCACATAGCGGCGCGGTGGCGCCGGACTCGACCTCATGGGCGGCGTGAGACGGTCCTCGGCCCGCAGTGCGGAACGTGGCGGCGGTTGTGCCGCCGGTGCGAGTCCTTCATGGCCCACTGCAAGTCTCAGATCGTCGCTAGGTGACCACATAGCGGCGCGAGGGCGCCGGACTCGACCTCATGAGCGGCGTGAGACGGTCCTGGGCTCGGAGGCCGCACTGGCGCTCGTGTAGCTGATGCGCTTGCCGGGAAGCTCGTTGAACCACGCGATCGAGCACGTCCCCGAGCTCCTGGCCATCGGTGAGCACGCCCGCACCAAGTCTCGACGTCGGTCTTGCGCTTGCGGGCGGCGATGAACAGTCGCTGCAAGCCGTCGAGAGCCTCCGCGCTTGCCGGCTGTGAGAGGAGCGCTGCCGCCTCGTTCACGGAACGGAAACGGTGCTCGACTTCTTGCCCTTGCTGCTCGCTCCGGTCTTCTTGGCAGTGCCGCTCTTCTTCTTGGCCATGCGGCACCGATGATGGCCGAGGCGTGACGGGTTCGCGCCGCACCAACAAAAAACGGCACGGGACGGACGGCGGCGCTGTTGGAGGAGCTCGTACCGCCGTCCGCCCGTGCCGAAACCATCACGACTGCGGCGACGGATCGACGATGCGGCCGACGAACAGGCTCGCGTTCGTCGCGCGATCGCGGATCACGAACAGGAACGGCCGCGTCGCTTCGAACGTCTTGTAGTCGGGGACGGCGGTAGCCCCCATGGTCACCGCAGTGGCGGCGGCCGCCTCGGTGCCGGCTTCGTTCACCTTGACGAAGGCTTCGTGGATCACGTCCTGGATCTGCAGGTCGTGATTGCCCGTCATGCCGGAGAAGTCCGCGTTACCGGTGAACGCCGTGGGCATGCCCATGGCCGCGAGCGGCGTGGAGAGCCCTTCGCGGGAGCGAACCTCGAAGCGCGGTAGCGTGAGGCTCACTTCGTGGCTGGAGAGGGACTGCTCGATCTCGGCGAGCTTCTGGGCGCTGAGCGACTGCTCGAACTGCTCGAAAGTGCCTGCGGCGGGCAAGATCACGAGCATGCTGACCTCATTGCCGTCGTAGTCGATGTCCACGGCCTGGTAGCCGGCGCCTTCGGTGTAGCCGTAGCTGTGGCCCTGATGCATCAGCGGCACGGTCACGCTGCCGCCGGCGAGGGTGGCAAAGGCGCCGTCCTGGGTGGCCTCTTCCTCGAAGGCGTTGTCCCAGGAAGCGTTGAAGTACACGGCGTTGGTGAGCACCAAGCGCGTGGCGCCGTTGACCGAGCCCTCCGCCAGGAGCTCTGGGATGCGGTCTTCGGTCTGATCGGCGACCCAACCGTTGATCGTCTTGCGGCAACCCTCCGAGTCGCTGATGAAGTCCATCAGATTGATGCCGGCGCCGTAGCTCTCGGCCAGCGTGTCGAGGTAGGTCGGCAAGAAGCTGTAATCGCGCTGCGCCCAGGCCGCGTTGGCCACCGTGAGGCGGAAGGGCTGACCATCCACGCCCTTGGCGTTCTTGCCGCGAGTCGCGAGCGCTTGATCCAGCGTGTTGAAAGCCCCGTTCAGGGTGGCGTCGTCCTGATTGAAGTGGAGTGCCTTTGCCATCTCCGTCTTGGTGCTTCCCGCAGCACCCGCGTAGGTCATGGCGAGAGCGATCGAGATGGAGTGCGGCGAGTAGAAGAAGTTCTTCTCCGGTGCGATCGTGCGCATGAGCTCGAAGCCGAAGTCGGTGTTGTTCTGCGTCAGCTCCGCCACGTCCGAGGGCGCTGCAGTTGCCGGCAAACGCGCCTTGCCCGACTTGGCGACCTCGAGGTTGTCGTGACTGCCCGGTGCCGGATCGTCACTGCCGCTGCATCCCGAAAGAAGTGCCCCAGCGATCAACGCGGGAGCCGCCCAGTGCATCGAGTAAGTTCGCATGAGCCGGCCAAAAGCACGCTGCGTGCCACGAGAAATCCCGGGCAAGGATGCGGGTTCTGGCGGGCTCGCGGCACAGCCTGGCTCACGTCCGCGCACGGGGTGTCGGTTCTCTCGGGGAGGGTGATAGCGTGTCGCCCGCATGCCGAGCGCGTCCGTTCCGCCGCCGGCGGAAACCATGCCCCGCGAGCGCAGCATCGACCCGGATGCTTGGCTGACGGTGACGTGCTGGGCGGTGATCGTGCTCTCGGCTGCGCAGGTGCTGCTGTTCTCCTTCGGGCGGGACCAGAGCATCTACGCGGTGGTGGCGGACGGCATCCTGCACGGGAAGATGCCGTACCGAGACGTCTGGGACTTCAAGCCGCCCGGCATCTATCTCGTCTACGCCCTGGCCCAGGCGGCGTTCGGCAAGACCATGCTGGCGTCGCGGCTGCTCGAGGTCATTGGCCTCGTGGCGATGGTGTTCGGCTTCCGAGCGCTGGCCGGATCCTTCTTCGGCTCGCGCCGCGTCGGCGTGATCGGCGGCGCACTGGCTGCGCTGATCCACGCGCAGCTCGAGTTCTGGCACACGGGTCAGCCGGAGACCTACGGCGCGTACCTCACGGTGGCCGCCTTGGTGCTCACCGTGGGCGACGTGGGGCAGAAGCGGCGCGTGCTCAGCTGGACGCTCGTGGGTATGCTGTTCGGCGCGGCCTTCCTGCTCAAGCCGCCCCTGGGCGGCGGCGCCATCGTGTGCGCCGCCTACCTCGCACGCGGGGAGTATCGCCGCACCGGCGAGCGACTGAGCGCGCTGTGGCCCTTTGTCGTCGTCGGCCTCGCGAGCTTCGTGCCCATCGCCCTGGTGGCGCTCTGGTTTCGAGCTCGGGGCGCCTGGGATGCCCTGTACTGGACCATGTTCGAGTTCACTCCGGGGTACACCAAGCTCGGCTGGAGCGGGCGGGGCGCGGCGGAGATGTTCTACTGGGCGCTGGAAGAAGTGTTCTTTCGTTTCTCGGCCCTTGCCGCCGCCGGCGTGATCGCCGCCATCGTGATCCGCCCGATGCACAGCCGCGAGCGGGAAGGCATCTTCCTGCTGCTGGGCGTGATCTCCGTGCACCTCGCGGGCATCGCGATGCAAGGCAAGTTCTTTCAGTATCACTACGCCGCCACGTTGCCGCTGGTCGCGTTCATCGCGGGTCTGGGCCTCTACAAGCTGTGGCGGCGGGTGCTCGCCGGCGGGGCCGGCGGCATTTTGGCATACGCCTCGTTCATCGTGGTCGCCGCCAGCATGCGCATTGCCGTGCGCGATCTCGGTTCCTTCTGGGATCGGTCCATCTTGCGCACGGGGTACTTGCTGCACCTATCCGGCATCCACTCGCGAGAGCTCCTGGATCGCGAGCTCTACAAGGTGGCGGACTACAACCTCGACGCCGACCGCGAAGTGGCGCTGGACGTTGCTCGCCGCACTCGACCGGGGGCGCGCATTTTCGTGTGGGGCTTCGAGCCGGGCATCTATTGGATGTCGGACCGAGAGCCGGCTTCCCGCTTCATCTACGACGTCGCTCAACGCGTGCAGTGGGAGCGCGAGCGTGCTCGCCGCGAGCTGATGGACGATCTGAGCGCGAATCCGCCCGAGGCCATCGTGGTGGAGCACGGAGATCGCTTCAGCTTCGTCACCGGTGACGACTACGACTCTGCCGAGGCGCTCTCCACGTTCCCGGAGCTCGACGACCTCATCAAGGACCAGTTCGAGATGGTCACGACCATCGAGGATTTCGACGTCTACGTGCGGCGTCCAGCGGATTGACAGCCCGCGCCGGCTCGGGTCCTCTTACCGCAACATGCAACCTCCGCCCTACGGACCTCCGCCCGGTGGCTATGGACAGCCGCCGGGTGGCTATGGACAGCCGCCCGGAGGCTACGCCCCCCCTGGCGGTGGCTTTGCCCCGCCTCCCGCCGGCAGCTACGGCGCTCCCGGCGTTCGTCCGCCCGGCGGTCACGAATGGGCCAAGCAGCAGGTGATGGGTCCGGCCATCGCGTTGATGGTCGTCTCCGGTCTCGCCTTCCTCTGGTACCTGTTCGCCACGGTGATGGTGCTGTTCGCCGGAGGCCTCAGCGTGCTGGGTGCCGGCTCCGGCGGCGACGCGATGGGCGGCATCCTCGGTGGCGTGATCGGCGCGGCGATGTACGGCGTGTGGATGATCATCGCCGGCGTCGCGTTCTTCGGCGCTCTCAAGATGAAGGACCTCAAGAGCTACCCGTTCGCGATGACATCGGCGATCTTGGCGCTCCTTCCGTGCACCTTCTACATCTGCTGCATCCTGGGCCTGCCCTTTGGCATCTGGGCGCTCATCGTGCTGATGAAGCCGGAAGTGAAGGCCGAGTTCCGTTAGATTGTTGGTCCGGCGCGGTCACGGAGCGCCGCGCCGGTCCGCCACGACGAGTCGAATGTGCTTCATGATGCGCGTCGCCTCGGCGACGTCCACGGAGATGGCCCGCCCGAGCTCCGGCAAGCCCTGATCGCGCGTCACTTCGAAGCCGTGCTTCTCGAGCAGCCGGCGCATGCCCTCCGGCGTGTGGACCGAACGGATCGGCTCCCCCAGACGGCGCACCATGGGGCGCACCAGCCACAGCAAGAGGCCCGGGCTGTGATAGACGACGGCGATACGGCTGCCCACGGCAGAGCGTCGCTTCACCACGGAGAGCGTGGCGTCGATGGCCGCGGCGTCCAAGTACATCACTACGCCCTCCCAGAGCCAGGTGGTCGGCAAGCTCGGGTCGTGGCCCGCGGCCGCCAGGGACTGCTCGAGATCGTCCTTGGCGAAGTCGACGGAAACGAAGCGGACGTCCCGCGCCGCACGGCTGAGTCCGAAAACTCGGGCGCGCTTGTCGCGCTGGGAGTCCGGGTGATCCACTTCGAACACGGTTGCGGGCGCGAGCTCCGCCATGCGCCACGCCCGGCCATCGAGCCCGGCGCCCAAGATCACGAGCTGCGGCGCGGCGGCCTGACGGATGGCGTCGTCGAGGGCGATGGTCCGCGCGGTCATCATCCGCGCTTGCCGCCTGAGGTGCTCCCACCGGAAGCGCGCGCGGACGCCTTTGGGAGGAACCGTCGGCTCGAAGCGTTCGACTTGCTTTTGTGCGTCGTCCGGCAGCAGCGGCAGCGCCGTCGGATCCGTGAGCGGCAGCGTCGAAGAGCGATGCGCGATGGCGCGGCCCATCGCCACCATCACGGCCGTCTGGCTCGCGTGTCCGGGCTTCATCGGGCTGCAGAATACGTCAGACCGCCATGGAAGTTCCGCTCCGAGGCCGAAAGCCGACCGCATGCTATCTTGCGTGGGTGAACGTCGCCCGCCGACTCCACGGCTATACCTACCAGGACTACCTGACTCTCGAGGCGGACAGCAACGTCCGGCATGAGTACCTGGAGGGGGAGATCTATGCGACGGCCGGAGGCACGCTGGAGCACGCGCTGCTTTGCAGCGGCGTTATCACGGAGCTCGGCGTGCAGCTTCGAGGTGGCCCCTGCCGAATCGCCACCTCGGACCTGCGGGTCCGCGTGCTCGAGACGGGCAAGGCGACGTATCCGGACGCGACCGTCATTTGCGGTGATGCGGAGCTCGATCCGGAGGACGTTCAAGGGCAGACCGTCATCAACCCTATCGCCCTCGTCGAGGTAACGAGCAAGAGCACGGAGGACTACGACCGCGGGGACAAGTTCGAGCTCCACTACCGTCGTGTCCCGACACTCCAGGAGTACGTGCTCGTGTCCCATCGGGAGCGAACGATCGAGATTCGTCGGCGCACGCCAGACGACGAATGGATCCGGACGATCGCCGGGTCGGGCGAAAGCGTGTGTCTCGAGTCGTTGAGTGCCACGCTCGACGTGGACGCTTTGTATGACGCGGCGCTCGGTTCCGGGCGGCCTCCGTAAGGTTGCGTCGCGGAAACCTTGCCTGCCAGCGCAGCGCGCCAGGCGCCGCGTCCCCGCATTGGCAAGAGACCGGCCATCCCGCTCTCGGGCGAGACGATCTTCTTCTTGCCTGGGAGGATTCTCATCGATCATGAAAAGCTCGCCTCCGCGCCCGCCCCCGCTATCTGGGCGCCGAGCCTGGAGCCACGGAGCCGCGATACTCGTGTCGCGACGGGATTCGCGCCGCACCAACATCCCCCGGCAGGAGGAGGTTACGGCTCTTCCGCGAGCTCGTAGGCGGCGCGGGCGAGCTCCGTCACGCGCTCCGCGGTGAACCGCTCCGGCGACAGCCGCGGACCGCGCAGGGCCACGCCCGGATAGTCGAGGACGTACTCGAAGCCCAGCTCGCGCAGGCGCGCTGCGGCGGGCGACGCGGCCGCGCGGGACAGCGTCTGCGGCGAGCGCTGCCGCGGGCGCGCGAGCAGCACGAAGGGGCGCAGGAAGCGGTCCGTGATGCCCGTCCAGGCCAGCACCAGCACGGGGCGGTCGTGGTACACGGCGAACACCGACCAGCGGCTTCCGAACAGCGCTGCCTTTCCCTTGGGAACGGCGACGAGCTCCGGCGGCGCCTGCCCGATCCAGTAGCTGTCGAGCCACTCGAAGAGGCCTTCCACGCCGGCTCGGAAGTCGCCGCGCAGGTCGCGCGCCAGATCCAACATTTGCTGCTCGGCGCTGCGGGTGATGGTGCGCAGGGTGTAGGCCACGAGCAATGCCGGCGTGAGCACCGCGCAGCACGCGCCCCACGAAAGCAGCGCGACCATCAGTGCCGTGTTGCGGCGAGAGCCGAGCTCCGCCTTCACGCGTGCTCGCTCGGAGCGGGCGGCCTCGAGGGCGGCGAGCTGGCTTCGCTCCAGGGCGATTTCGATCAGGCGATCCCCTTGCCGCGCCGAGGCGACGACGACCGTGCGGCAGTGCCCACAGGTGACGCTCTGCTCCCCCGGGGCGAAGGCTAGCGGCGCGCCGCAGGAGCCACACACCGCGGGTACGGTGCGGTCGCTCTGGAACCAATCCTTGGACGCGGTGCGTCCGGTTCGGGCCCGGTGTCGCTGATACAAGCGAAACACCGCGTAGGCGTTGAGGGCGAACACCACCACCACGCCGACCATCACCACCGTGCGCACCAGCACGCCGAAGATCGCGATGGGGTCACCGCTCTCGGCAGTTGCGGCACCTCGCGTCGCAAAACCGAGCACCAGGTTCGCGCCCACGGCGACGACGATGAGGCCGATGACCACCAGCGCCACGACGCCGTGCAGGCGTTGCATGCTCGCGCGCTGGCGTTCGGCAAGAGCGCGGTCGTGGTGCATGCGCTCTTGGGCCTGCGCTTCCCAGTGGGCCCGCACCACCGCCCAGGCCCGCTGCCGGAGCTCCGGCGGAACCTCGCGCCATGCGTGGCACATGCCGCAGAAGGCATGCCCCGCCGTGGGATCGACCGGAAGCGGTGCGCCGCAGCCCGAGCACGGCAGGGTGAGTGCTTCGTGGACGCGGCTCATCTGAGGACGTAGCCGTCGACGCAGGTGAGCCGTTGATTGTCGTTGGCCGTGGTCAACGTCAGCTCCACGCGATGCTTGCCGGGCCCGAGCTTCGAAGTATCCACCACCGTGACATACTCGTACGGAAGGTTCTTCAAGTGAAGACGTCCGGAGTCCTTTGCGTCGAGCCGCACGCGAACGTCCACCGCCGCACGACCCCAAACCACGGCGCTGTCTTCCAGCCCACCCACGATGGCCAGGGCTCGGCCGAGCTCGACGTCGTTCCACGCCACCGTGAGCTCACCACCGGCCGCCGGGTGTGCGTACAGCATGGGGCGCAGCGCGCCTTCGATGCGACAGTTCTTGGGCACCACCTGCACGAAGGTGATGCTCGGAGACGCGAACGCGGTGCCGTTCTTCGGCAGCGCTTCCGGCGGCGCGCCCGGTGAAGCCGCCAAGGTGACGCCGAACGGCTCTGCCGACAGCCTTCTTTCGAGCTTCAGCTGGTTTGCCGTGGCAACGCGGAACCTCCCGAAACGGACGTCATCTCGCGGCACACCGGCGGCGAGCAGCTCTGCCACGGCACTCTCGTCCCGCGCGTGGCGCAACACGACCGTCGCGCGATCGAAACCGAAGATGCCGGCGAAGCCCAGCCGCGGGTCGAACAGCGAGGTACCCACCCGCGCAGCGGTGCGCGGCAGCAGCAAGCTGCCCCGCACGAAGGCCAGGCGATAGCTCGACAGATCCACGTACGCCTGACCCGGCGCCAGCGTCTGTTCCAAGTGGGCGCGCGCGTCGGCTTCGCCGACCTTGCTCGTCGCCGCGCGCAGCGACCACAAGAGCCAGAGCCCCGCGAAAGCGGCTGCGCCAAGCACGACGCCGCCGGCGATGAAGCGTCGCCGCCCGGGCGGCGCTGTCTGGGGCAACGCGTGGGGCCCTGCCGGCGCGCCGCCCGCCGCGGCAAAGGCGGCGAACAGCGCGGCGCCCAGGTAGAAGCTGTCCCAGATGATGCCGTTGAACATCACGAACACCACGTAGGCCGTCCCGAGCGGCGCGATCATCTTGCGAGGACCACGGACACGGGTGGCCACCAGTGCCATGAGAACGACGATGGCCGCTTGTGCGCGGGGCATCCACTCCGTGGCGTGGGCCTTGTAGAGCGGTCCGGAGAAGCCGTACTTCTCCCAGAACCACGACTGATGCACCGGGCCGTACTCCACCAGCCAGTGGAAGGTGCCGAACCAGAAGGTGTCCGGATCCCTTGCCACGAAGGGCACCAGGAGCACGGCAGCCACTGCGCCGGTCAGCGCCAGGCGCGGCACCGCCGCGCGCCAACCGACGTCGCGGATCAACGCGATGGTGACGAAGGGCACCAGCACCAACGCGAAGTGGCGCGTAGCGAGGGCCACCCCCAGCGCCGCCATCGCCAGCCACCAGCGTCGCCGGAGCAGCGCGGCGAGTACGACCGCGAGGACGCCCCACCAGGCGTGGGGCTCTGCGTAGATGCCGTTCCACATCAGGCTCGGCGAGAAGAACCACGCGGCGGCGAAGCCCGCCGCGATGCCGCGTCCCCAGGAGCGCTGGGGCTCGTCCGCGCGTCCCGCGGCCCACCACAGGCCGACGGCCACGGCGACGTCCGCGACGATGCCCCACACCCGAAAGTCGAGTCCCGCCAAGCGGGGCACGCCCCAGCCGAGCCACATGCCGGGCAGGTAGGTGAGGGGCACCACGCTGCCCCGCTGCATCTGGTGGAACGCGTAGGGATTGTGCCCCGAGAAAAAGGCGTCCTGCGCGCTCTTCACCAAGGGCAACATGTCCCGCACGCCGGGGTCGATCTGCCAGGTGGAGAGCCCGATCCAGCGCAGCGTGACCCCTGCCGCCACGATCACCGCGAAACGGGCGAGGGGCGGCACCTTGGGTACCACCATCAACGAGCCCAGCACGACGGCCAGCACCACGAGCACGGTCCCGAGCCAGGGCTTGTCGTAGGGCAACACGAAGAGCCCTTGGTTTCGGTACTTCTGCGCCAAGAGCGCGAGGAACACGAGGGCGATGCCGAGACCCACGCGTTCGTGGTCGCGAGCGTCGCGTCGCCCGCGGATCAGCCGCGGCCCGAGCGCGAGGGGCCACGCCGCGAGCAGCGGCAAGAGCAGGTACCCCTCGCGCTCGCGGAGAAAGAGCGGCAGCTCCGTGATCGGGATCTTCTTGGGCTCCAAGATGCGCAGCACGCCGACGCCGACGGCCAGGGCGCCCGCGAGCAAGCACACGGCGCCCAAGGCGATGGCCGTGATGCGCGCCCAGCGCGGTGGCGGTGCCGCGGCGGCGCGAGGTTCCGCGGGTGAAAGCCAAAAAATGCCCAAGAACAGCAGCAGGAGTCCCAACGTGGAACGAACCGCGTCGCCGAAGGTGGTGCCCACCAGCTCCAGCACGACGATCAGCGGCAAGAGCCAGGCGAACGCTTCGGCCAGGAAGCGTCGGGGATGCGCGCCGAGCCGGCGAAGGTTCACTTCGCGGGCCCGTAGACCTCGATCTCGCACAAAGCGATCCCGTGGCCGGCGACGTTACGCACGCGCACGAAGCGCGCCACCTGGCCATCCCCGCGGTACACCCAGCGCTGTCCTTCGCCACCGCGACCGGTGAACCGGCGCACTTCCTGGAAGCTCTCGCCGTCGGACGACAGCTCCACCGCCAAGGGCGTCGTGGTGTAGGCGTAGTTGTCCTTGCGGTTCGTGACCACCACGCGATCGATGCGATGCGGCGCGAGGAGATCCACACGGAACCAGCCGTCTTCCTGACCCGTGGCGGAGCCCCAGGGACTCTCGTCCTGTCCGTTCACCAGCGCTTCGGCGGTGGCGCTGCCGGGCCAATAGCTGGAGGCCAGGGTGGGCTTGCCCAGGGCCACGTTCTTGGGGGCCAGGAGCCACGCGAAGAGACCCACGATGGCGGCGATGATCAGCAATGCCAATGTCGCGATGCGAAGGATGCGCGAGCGGCGTACCTGCTTCGGCGAGCGGGGCTCCACGCCCTGGAGCAGCAGCACCAATGCGCGGTCGATGCGATCGAGACGCTGCCGGGCGACCACGGGCGGAACCGCATCGAGCAACAATGCGTCCGTCTGCTCGGCCAGATCCTGCGCTTCGTCCAAGGGCTCGCCATCCGCGAAGGCGCTCGGCGGCGTGCGCGGCAGCGCGCCCTGCTCCGCAAGCTCGCGCACGCGCGGCCACGCGGCGGCGTCCGCAAAGGACTCCCCCGCGGCCAAGGCCACGGCGCGAGCAGTGAGCACACCGGCCTCGCGATACAGCGTGCCCGCGGCCGCCACGTTGCTCGCGTTGCGCAGGTCGCGCGCGGCGCGCATGCGCCGCACGGCGGCGTGCCACAGCTGATGCACGCCTTCGCTCTGCTCTGGGCGATAGCTCTTGGCGCGGGCCTCCGCCTCTTTGAGGACCACGGCCTCCAGCGCCCGCTTGGGAAGCGCCGCCAGCTTTTGCAGGACGAGAGCCATGCCGGCTCGGGACTATGGTCCGACAGCCGTCAGGGGCGCAAGCGCCCTGGTTCCAGCTTGGAAACGTAGACGCGAAACGCGTGGCGCTGGACGGCGTCGTAGGACGGGCCGGCGAGGGCGACGTACAGCGCGAGCAAGCCCAGCACGGAAAGACTGGTGAACGGAAGCGCGACGCGAGCGAACCACGGGCGCGGTGGTCCGCGGCGGAACATCACGAACAGGAGGGCCGCGCCGATCACGACCACCAGGGGGACGAGGCTCCAGAGCCCCGTGAGCCGCGGCTCCGCCAGGTTGGGCGCCACCAGGTGCGAGCGGCCGAGCTCGAACACCACGTCCAGGAGCGGATTCTTGGCGTCGTTCGGCGGCTCCGGGAAGAAGGCGTGGACCAGCTGGTGATAGAGGATCGCCGTCAGCACGGCGCCGCGCAGAAACGCGTCCGCCCAGAAACGTCCGCCCAGGAGCTGCGCGCCGTGGGCGACCAAGACGCACATCCATCCCATCGCCGGCACCAGCAGCCGCGGACCGAAGCCCCAACCCGCCACCCACATGTTCGAGCTGGAGATGAACAGCACGAAGTACAGCGAGGTGAGCCCGACCAGCAGCGCCAGGCGGCGCCTTTCCTTTCGCCACAGCGCGACCACCCCGGGCACGGCGAACAAGAACATCGGCGAGGTGGTGATCAGACCGCGGTGCAGGCTCAGGATGCCGCCGTTGAAGGCGGACCACCGGGGTACGGTAACGCCACCGATGCCCTGGTCGTGAATGCTGGCCAAGGCCTTGTTGGTGAGGTGCTGGTAGGAGAGCGCGAAGGGGCTGCCGAAGCAGGTGTCGTTGTAGAAGCCGAGGAGCAGCAGGAACGGCAGCGCGCCGAGAGCGAAGGCGAGCGCGCCGAGGGGCCGGCGCCCGAGGGGTCCCAGCACCACGTACAGCGCCAGGAACGCCGCGGGGATGCCGGCTTGGTACTCCGTGAGCCCGGCCACACCGGCGCAGGCGCCGGCGGCGAAGGCGAGCAGCATGGGGCCGGCGCGCGATCGCGGGATGCCGTCCTCGGCGCGCAGCACCAAGGCGAGCGCGGCGATCAGCGCGACGGCGACGATCTGATGGCCGTAGAACGCGGTGCTGTAGTGAAAGGCGGAGCTGCCGAGCATCCAGCCCAGGCTCACGAGATCCACCCACGGGTCGAGGACGCCCGAGCGTCGCAACAGCGCTCGCAGCGCAAAGAAGCCGAGGAGCCCCAGGGGGATCATCAACCCCCGGCGCATCAGCAAGATCAGCGACTCGATGCTCTGTGCGGGTTGGAAATGCTTGGCGACGAGATACACCCCTGCCGCCAGGAAGCTCGAGCCGGGCGCCTTGTCCGAATAGAGACCCCCGTCGTGGCTGGCGGTGTCCAAGATGCGACCGAAGCGGGCGTAGCTCGTGTCTATGGTGAAGCTGTGCTCCTCCACCATGGCTACCGCGAGGTACACCCGGGAGCGCTCGTTCGGAACGCTCACCGCGGAATACATGGTGGAGTAGCTGAGCGCGAGCAGACACAGAAGCCCGAGCGCCAGAGAGCGTGGCCAGCGTCGAAAGCTCGGCCGCACCGCCCTCAGAGCTCTCCTTTGAGGGCCGCCATTCTGAGCTTCCACACCATGACCACCGCCTCCGCGAAGATACGGCGGCTCATCTTGCTCTCGCCCGCGCGTCGATCCACGAACACGATGGGTACTTCTTCCACGTGCATGCCTTTGCGCAGCGCGCGGAAGGTGGTTTCGATCTGAAACGAGTAGCCGTTGGAGTGTACGCTCGAAAGATCGATGGCTTCCAGCGCGCGCCGTGAATAGCCCTTGTAGCCGCTGGTGAGGTCCCGCACGTTCACGCCCAAGATGGTGCGAGCGTAGAGCGAGCCGCCCTTGCTCAGCACGTGCCGTCCGACGCCCCAGCCTTCCACGCCGCCACCACTCACGTTGCGCGAGCCTATCACCACGTCCGCGCCGCGGTCGAAGGCGGCGAAGAACGCCGGCAGGTAGTTCGGGTCGTGAGACAGATCCGTGTCCATCTCGATGAACCGCTCGAAGCCCTCCGCGAGGCCTTGGGCGAAGCCTTCCACGTAGGCCGTGCCCAAGCCGAGCTTGCCGGCACGATGCATCACGGAGATACGCGGGTCCTCCGCCGCGAGCTCGTCGGCGACGTCCCCGGTGCCATCTGGAGACGCGTCGTCCACCACCAGGATCCGCGCGCCCGGCGCTACCTCCAGCGTCGCGCGCAAGAAGAGCGGCAGATTGTAGCGTTCGTTGTAGGTGGGCGTGACGATGAGCGCGCCGCTCCCCAGGGCATGCGCGCTCGCGGATTGGCCGTTTTCAGGGCTCGGGGGCATCGGCGCGCGGAAGATAGCGCACGTTTCGCTGGCCAGCTCGAACCATTCTCGATCTAAGTTAGCGCGCCGGCCCGAGGCCGGAGGAGGACCGAGGATGACGACCGCCGAGGCGACAGCGCACGCATATCCGCACAAGCACCCGAAAGGCCTGTGGGTGCTGTTCATCACGGAGATGTGGGAGCGCTTCAGCTACTACGGCATGCGCGCTCTGTTGGTGCTGTACCTGGTCTCCAAGATCGACGGCAAGAACCCCGGCCTCGGTTGGTCGGAGCAGAGCGCGGGCGAGCTCTACGGTCTGTACACCGCCCTCGTGTACCTCACGCCGGTGGCCGGTGGCTGGATCGCCGACAAGTTTCTCGGCACACACCGCTCCATGCTCACCGGCGGGTGGATCATCGCGCTCGGTCACTTCACCCTGGCCATCAGTGAGATCTTCGGGGTCGGTCGCACCGCCGAGGCCACCTTCATGCTGGGCCTCGTGTTCATCATCATCGGTACCGGCTTCTTCAAGCCGTGCGTGTCCGTGATGGTAGGGCAGCTCTACGGCGAGAACGATCCGCGGCGCGATTCGGCTTTCACCATCTTCTACATGGGCATCAACGTCGGTGCCTTCATGAGCGGTCTCATCGCCGGCACCCTGGGCGAGAAGGTGGGCTGGCACTGGGGCTTCGGCTCCGCCGGCGTGGGCATGGTGGTCGGCCTCATCGTCTACCAGTTCCTGCGCCCCAAGTACCTGCAGGGCATTGGTCTCTCGCCGAAGGAGGCAGCCACCTCCAAGGAGCTCGGCAAGAACGAGCCGGAGGAGCTGGTGTGCAAGAAGTGCCACCTGCTCTTGGGCGACTTGGCGGAAGGCGAGCCGTGTCCGGACTGCGGCTCCAAAGAGCGCGACATGAAGAAGGCCTCGGAGGTCGCGGATCGCCCGCTCTCCAAGGTGAACTGGGAACGCATCGGCGTGATCCTGATCCTCGCCGTGTTCGTGATCTTCTTCTGGGCTGCCTTCGAGCAGGCCGGCTCCAGCATGAACCTGTTCGCCAAGGAGAATACCAACCGCTTCGTGGGGAGCTTCGAGTTTCCGGCCACCTGGTACCAGTCCGTGAACCCGATGGTGATCGTGCTGTTCGCGCCGGTGTTCGCCTGGCTGTGGACCTGGCTCGAAGAGCGCGGCATGCACCCCCGCACGCCCACCAAGTTCGGCATCGGGCTCATCCTGCTCGGCATCGGCTACGTGTTCATGGTCATCGCCGGTCTCAAGGTGGCGGACGGCTCCAAGGCGGGGCCGCAGTGGCTGCTCTTGGCCTACACCTTCCACACCTTTGGCGAGCTGTGCCTGTCTCCGGTGGGGCTCAGCATGGTGACCAAGCTCTCTCCGGTGAAGATTCGTTCGCTGATGATGGGCATCTGGTTCACGTCCAACGCCGTGTCCAATCTCATCGCCGGCTTCTTGTTCGCCTACTCGTCCAAGATCGAGAAGGGCGCGTACTTCGTGCTCCTCGGTGGCAAGGCGGACTTCTTCCTGGTGCTGGTCATAGCCCCGGTGTGCGCCGGTCTCATCGTGCTCATGCTGTCACCCAAGTTGAAACGCATGATGCACGGCTTGCACTGAAGCCTCGTTCCCCGGCGCCATCAGTCTTCTATTGTTGGTCCGCCGCGGGAGCTCGCGGCGCGCCGTCAGAGCGAGAGCGCGGGGCGGCAGAAGCAGGGCCCGTCGGGGTTCAACGGGGCGCGCTTGGCGACGTGCAGGTTGATGGCTTCGATCTCGTCTTGCCAGCAGTTGTGGCAGCCGCGGCCCATGACGGCGGCGTCCGCCGGGGGCTCCCAGGGCGCGTTGTCGGCGGGGGCGCCCTGGTAGCTCAGGTGCTCGCCGTCGGCGACGGCTTCCACGTCGCCGATCACGATGCCCAAGGCGTTGGGCTCCGTGATCGGCGCGTCCAGAGCGAAGCTCGGCTCGTCGAAGGGGGCGCACAGCCAGCGGCGCGCGCCGCCTTCGCGGGCGACGTACTCCCACTCGGCCTCGCTCGGGAGCCGCAGACCGAGGGCGCGCGTCGCAGCGATGGCGCCGCTGCCATAGGTGTAGGCCGGTGTGTCCGGCTTGCCGCCCTCGCGGCCCGCGCCTTTGGCGAGCGCGTCGAACTGCGCGACGGTAAGCGGACGGAGACCGAACAAAAAGGGCGCGAGGGTCACGGTCCGCAGCGGGCGCGCGTAGGGATCGAGCACGGAGCGCGCTTCTTCCCCGCGGCCGCCGAAGAGCCGCGCTACCTCTTCGAGCTCCGCGTCCGTGACTCCCATCTGAAAGCGACCGCCGGGGACGACCACGAGGGAAAGGTCTAGATCGTCGTGGCGCACCGCGAGCAGCCCGTGCGCGCCCAGGGGTGTGGTGGTGGCCTTCCACGGCGCTCCGAGCTTGCCGGCCACCGCGTCGAGGGCGCCGCGGCGCGCGTCAGGCTCTGCGGCTTTCCACGCGTCCAGGCTTGCGATCACGTCCGTCATGGGCCAGCAGTGGAACGGCCTGCGCGAGGATGCAAGGCCGTCTGATAAGGTTCACGCCGCCATGAACGCCGCACGCTGGATCTTGCCGCTGCTGCTCTCTACCGCCGTTGCAGAGGGCGCGCCGCGCACCGTGGAGCGCGTGGTCGCCACCGTGGATGGGCAGCCGATCTGGCTCTCGGACATTCGTGGCGCCACCGTCATCCTGCGCAAACAGCTGAAGGACGTTCCGGCGGCCAAGCGGGAGGCGGCGCGTCGCGACATGTTCGAGCAGCTGGTGGATCGCGCGATCGATCGCAAGCTGATCGAGAGAGAAGCGCGAAGCTTGCAGGTGTCCGTGAGCACGGGTGAGGTGGACCGGGCCCTGGCGCTGGTCGCGAAGCAGAACGCACAGAGCGTGGAACAGCTCCTGGTCTTCGTGCAGAAAGAGGGCATGAGCGAGGCGGCGTATCGCCGAGAGCTTCGCTACCAACTGCTGGAGGCGAAGCTCTTGCAGCTGCGCATGATGCGCGCCGCGCCCAGCGAGCGCGGGGGCAGCGTGGAGGCGCGGCTGGAGGCGGAGCGTAGCCGTTGGCTCGGTGAGCTCCGCAAGCGGAGTCACATCGTGCTTCGGGTGCGGCCGTGATGCGCGGCTGGGCAGGGCTGGCGCTCTTGGTGGTGGCCTGCGGCGGCACGCCCGGAAAAGAGCCGCGATCGCCGGCGCGCGTGGATTCCTCGATCCGCGCGCCGGCGAAATCCGAGAAGGCCGTGGCGTGCGACGCGGAACCCGAGGCGCTGGAGCGTGTGGACGCGCCGGACGCGGTGAGCGAAGCGTTCCGAGCCATCGGCGGCGTGGTCGAGAGCGTCCAGGTGGAGGCCGAGGAAGACGTCTTGGCCCGCGCCCGCGGGGCCGTGAGGCTGAAAGCCGGGGACGTCCTCACGGATGCTCTGCTGCGCGCGGACGTGGAGCGACTGTGGGCGTTGGGCGACGTGGAAGACGTGGTGGTCGAGACCGCCGGCGCGCCGCCGGCGGTGACGTTCCGCGTGCTGAGCGCGCCCGTGGTCCGCGCGAGCTTCGGAGAGGGAGACGGGTTCAGCACGGAGATCGCCGCAGCCCTCGGCCTCGGCGTGGACGATCGCTTGCGCCAGGGTGCTCTTTCGGAAGGGCTCGAGAAGGTGCGAGAGCGCTGGTTTGCCGAGGGCTACCGTCAGGCCACGGTGAGCGTGACGGGCGTGCGCTTGCCGGACAGCCGGGTAGACGTGTGTGTTCACGTGGATCGCGGCCCGCAGCTCTTGGTGGGAACGGTGACGATCACGGGAAACCAGGCCGTGCCCACGGAAGAACTGCGCGCGTTGATCACCGCCAAGCACGGCGAGCCGCTCTCCGATGCCGAGCTCGAGCGCGACGTGTTGAATCTGCAGGCGCTGTACCTCGACCGCGGCTTCGTCACGACCACGGTGGAAGGGCCCGAGGTCACGGTGAAGGACGGCGCGCTTTCGCTGCAGGTCGCCGTGAACGAGGGTCCGAAGTTCACCATCGGTTCGATCACCGTGGCGGGGGACTTGGCGACCACCAAGGCCGCCTACCTGAAGAAGATCACGTTGAAGCCCGGAGACGTCTTCAGCCGGTCACGGCTGCTCGCGGACATCGAGCGTCTGCGCGAGCTGCACCAGGCCCAACACGCCGAAGGCATGGCCATCGTTCCCGAGACCAAGCTCAGCCCGGACAAGCACCAGGCGTTCGTGGTGCTGCGTATCGTGGCGCCGCAAAAGTGAATGCAACAGAACCGACTTTGCGGGTGATAGGGCGTGCGCTGGGTGCGGAATTAAGGTGCAAGACATCTCACCCTGGCGAGTCCCAATTCGAATGCCTTCGATCTCCACGCGCAGGCGATCGAGTGCATGAGCAATTCCCTCGTTGTTGGGGGCAGTTCCAAACAGGGAGAATTCGTCTCCGTGTGCGGGGATGGGAAGCGTACCGCTGACATAGTCCTCAAACGCCTGAAGGCGGTTGGCGATCCTGAGCAAGGTCGGCGACCTCGTGCGCGAACCTGTCGTTGATGCGCTTGAACTAACCCCAGTGCTCACTTGAGTCGGTCCTCTCTCACAAGCGGCGACCCAGCGACGATTCTTCCCAGCGGGAGCTTGTCGGTTCGGCGCGGAATCAGCGAGGAACGAGCAGCGCCAGTGCACGCCGAAGCAGCTCTTCTAGCGAGAGGGTGCGAGCTTCTCGGGCGAGCTTTTCCGTCGCCTTCTTGGCTTCGGCCTTTTTGAAGCCTTGGCTCGTGAGGGCCAAGAGGAGCTTGTCTTGCTTCTCCCGCGCCTCCGCATCCGCAGCGTCCTCGGTGTCTGAACGCCTTCGCTGACGAAGGCGAATCTTCTCTTCGACGTACTCGCGGCCGAAGGTCTTCTTGGCCGCATTCAAATTGTGGCTCCTGCAGTACACCCGACCATTGGAGGCGCCATCGCTACCACCGATGCCGGTGGCTTCGATGTGGTCGTACTGGAGAAACGCCGTCGCCGTGCAGCGCACACCGGACTTCGATACGAAGCAGCACTGGGCGCCGTCGCGCTCGTACACCTCGCGCCGGGCCGCACGGCCGGGCTCGCCCGCCTTCGTGCCGCGGGAGCGGCGCGGCTTGTCCGTCTTGCCCCAGCGCTTGTTCGAAAGCTCGCGGATCAGCGCATCGAGCGCCCGCTCGACCACGACCTCCAGGTCTCGGCTCACGTGGCTCATCAGATCCTGCGCGTGCTCGAGCTTCGCTTTCAGGCTCTCTCCGGCACTGAAATGCACCTCGAAGCGCCCTTCCGAGAGCGGCTCGACACCGGCCCGCGACCCTTCCCGGCACTGGGTTTGACCCGATCCGGGACGTCCGGCTTGGAACCAGCGCGCGAGCACCACGCGAATCCCGCGCTCGTCTTGCCGGCGGCTTCTTCCAGTAGCGCGGTGTGATTCTCCCGAGTGAGCCGCGGAGCCAAGAGCGAAAGCCCGGAAAGGTGCAGGTTCCCGTCGGCGAGTAGCGAAAGCACCAGCGGAAACGAAAGCGCTGCCCGCGCCCCGGCGATGCTGCGATACGCCGTGCCCTCGCTCATCCCGAGGCCGCGCACGCAGAAGTCGTACATGGAGGAATACAGTTCAACTACGTGTCCAGACCGACAGCGCCCCGCGCCTGCGCTCATTCGATGCCAGTTGGCGCCGGCCCCGCCGGCATTCTCGGTGGGGCTACGCCCCACGCCCCGCACGGGGGCCCAACCCCGTGCCGCGACCATTCCAACCAGCTGGCTGATCCAAAACCGCGCCGGTCAATTTCGGCGAGGTGCGCGACCAACTGCGCGATCGCTTTGCGACGACCGGCGTTGGCCACGACCGCGCTGGACCAGAGGTCTCGATTGGAGAGGTCTTGAAGTGCCGAGAGCGAAGTGCGCTCGGTGGCAGACAGTTCTACGGATATGGCTTTGGATGATGACATGACAACCCCCGTGGTTTCCCCCGGCATACCATGGGAAATTCCGCCTTCTTCAGCGCCCAGCCGAGGCGCTTTCGAGCGCGCGGGCACTTCGAAGATCGATTTCGTTTCGAACGCGCGCCCATCGGGCGCACGTGCGCTGCGCAGGCGCTGTGCGAACGAGATCGGCGAAATGAGAGCGCGGAGCGTCCGCAAGCTCGTCAACTAGAATCGCATTCGCGATGTCGAATTCTGTCGTCCGTTCGCACTCGTCTCACGTCGCTATCGTTGCAGATCCTCCGGCCGCTTGACCCGCCCCGACCGACACGCGGCAACGGCGGCGCGCCCGTCCGTCGCTCCCGCCGATTTGTTCTCGACGCTCCTTCATGCCGCGAGCTTCTCTGCCACCCGCTCCGCAACCACTGCGGGATGGTCATATGGAAGGTCGTCGACAGGCACCTCGACCCGAAACACGCCACTCCCTGGCGTCTCGCAGGTGACAACCCACACGGACTCCCCATTCAATCGGCCGTACTCAGCCGAGACGAGCTGCAGTACAGGAGCTGGCAGTTCCTTACGGAGCTCGTCTTGAAAGGGCCTCTCCGCTGCGAGCGGATTAGCCCGCTCGCAATCCTGTCGGCTGCGTGAGTCAGCGCTTCGTGTAGCGCGCCGTCCAGTACGCCACGCGAAAGTCCACGCCGGAGTACAGCGGAGAGCCATCCGACGGCGAGTCCACGGCGTAGGGATTGCTGCGCCAGTAGTAGTTGCTGGGCGGTCGCGTGCGCATGGGCAGGGGCGCGGCGGCGACCAGCTCGTTCCCGCGGCCCACGTAGCCCAAGAGCTCGAGCTCGGTTCCGTCGTCCGCAATGCAGCTACCGCTGGCGATCTCGGCGTCGTCACAGTTCACTCGCGTGGGAGCGAAATAGGGCGGGGGTGCGAGCTCGGTCAGGGACTCCACCGCGCGGGCCAGCGCGTCTTCGTCCACCGCTGCGTCGGGCTCGCGGAACGCGCTGCTGCCGCTCTGGGCCGCCACGTAGGTGAGGTCGTAGTAGCTCTGCTTCTGCTCCAGCGGTTGCCGGTCCTTGCCCGGTCGGGCGTAGAGGGACGTCTCCACCGCTTCGCGGATCACACTGCGGGCCTCTTCGTCACACAGGTAGCGGGTGCCGAGCCAGCCTCCGATGAACGCCATGTTGTAGGACGAGTAGTTGGACTTCACGTCCAGATCGACGCCCAGCATGTTGTCCCGTGCCATCCGATGCAGACCGCGCTCTGCGAGGAGATCCTTCTTCAGGTAGGCGTCCAGCTCCGGATCCTCGGAGACGTACGCCAGCGCCGCGACGATGCCGACGGCGAGGATGCCGTTGAAGCCGTTCTGGGCGCCGTCGACGTACAAGCGGTCGATGGAGTTCTCGTTCAGGATGCCGTGATAGGTGCGGCGGCCATCCGGATCCTTGATCTCGAGGTCGTAGCCCTCTTCCCCCACTTCCATCAGGGCGTGACCGAGCGCCCGGGCATCGGCCTGGAGCCGCTGCTTCTTGTCCTCGGCGAAGGCCGGATCCCTGGCGATCGCCTCCCACGCCGAGGCGTAACCCAGCACCCAGCCGGAGTACATGTCGCGGCTGCAGGAGTCCTCCCAGATCACGCCCGGAAACTCCCCGCCGGAGTTGTCCTGCCGCCAGGTGCCGTTGTTCTTGTCGGTGGGCAGCGGCGCGCCGCTGCCGTCGAACAGCGGCGTGGTCGTGTTTGCGCCTTCCCCCGGGAGCTCCGTCAGAGCGAAGCCGCGGGCCAGGCCGCCGGGGATGCCGGTGATGGCGGTGACCATGTGCAGCACGTCCAGGTCCGCGTCCAAGTACTGCCGGGCGCGCTCCACGTCGTCGCAGGCGGCGCCCTGGTCCCGAAGCGTGGCATAGCGAAACGCGTCCGCCGCGACGCCCGCGCCGGCATACATGCCCGCGGTCTTGCCGAAGCTGTCGACAGCGCTGACCACCGAGCGGCCGGCGAAGGACTCGAAGTCCCATTCGCTGCCGGCCACGAAGTCCGTGATGAGCTGGCGATCTTCGGTGCGGGTGGGCGCGACGGACAGGTCCGCCGTGACGTGGGTGCCGTAGGCGTTGAGCCCGTGAAACTGACGTTCGAGGCGCGTGGCGTGGTCGTTCAGCGCGGCGTCGAAGCTCCCTTCCGCGGGGCCCGGGATCAGGCCGTGCCAGTCGTAGTTGCCCGAGTCGCAGGCGACCGTCTTGGCCGCCAACGTGGTGCAGCCGGAAGCCTTCGGTGTGGGCGCTTCTTCGCCGCTGCACGCGACGACGAGCAGCACGAGCCCCATGGTTCCGCGCCGAGCCAACACCATTGAAACTCTACTTGCCGGAGCTGGTCTTTGAAAGGAACTGGAAGGCTTCTCGCATCTGCGCGTCCGTCATGGAGTGGCCGAGCTTCTTCCTTTCCACGACCTTGCGCGGCCAGTGCATCACGGCGAGCTCGTGCGCCAAGCGCATCGGATCCTTCCGACTCTTGTCCTTCTTGCCGTAGCCCACGTAGATGGGCGGCTTGGGGTGCGTGCCGCGGGCCCAACGTGCGGAGCCTTTGGGCGCAGCGCCCCCGGCGAAGGTGGCGTAGCCCGCGACCGGAAGCTTGCCTCGGAGGGCGAGGGAAGAAACGTAGTAGGCACCCGCGGAGAAGCCCCACACGTACACTCTCTCGAAGGGCTTTCCGTTTCGCTGTTCCAGAGCCTCGCGGGCGGCTTGCCATTCCCCCAAGACATCGCTCTCGAGCGCTGCTTGGTCCTTCACCGAAGTGGGCCAGTTGAAGAGATCGCCCCGGAGCACGCGACCCCGCGGCATGATCACGTCGAAGCCGTTGGCGTTGGCGCCGCGCACCAGAGTGCGCTCACCGTCGTGCTGCCAGCGGGTGCCGACCTTGGTGAGCCCGTGCAGGAAGACGACCAGCGTGTCGTGGCTGCTCTTCTTGGGCGCGAAGTGGCAGACCGTGGGCGACAGCTCTTCGATGCCGTCGCCCGGATAGCACCAGGGAGGCGCTTCTTCCGCCCGCAGGCGTGGTGCCGCCAGCAGCAATGCCACGAGAGCAACTGCGAGCGCACCGCGAGTCACTCCGGCCGGTACTCCGCCTGTCCCGTGAAGTGCAGCACGCGCGAGCAGGTCCCCAGGCCCAAGGTGCCGCTGCACGGATCGTCTCCAGTGAACTCGAGCTCGTGCGCCGCGAGCGCATGCATGATCGCGTGGGTGACGTCATGCTCGCTCTCCGTGCAGCGGGGATCCCCGCAGGGCAGCAGGAACAGCGCGGGGGCGTGCTCGATCACGATCTTCCGGGTGTACTTGACCTGAGAGCCACCGCCGCTGGGTTGGTCCACGATGTTCAGACGCAGGCTCGTGAGCTCGGGAACGGCCTCGGAAAGCCGAGGAGCTTCGTCCTCCCGCTGTTTGCGGTCGGCATACCTTTGAGCAGCCGGACTCGGCTTTCCTCTGTGACGCATGGTGTGGCGGACCTTAGCACTGGTCGTCACGGGCGGCGAAAGTGCTCGCGTAACGCACGATTCACCTCGTCGGAGCACTGAAACACCACTCCGTGGCCCGCCTCCGGCAGCTCCAGCAGTCGCGCGTTCGGGATGTCGCGGGCCAAGCGATCGCTGTTGGTCGGGCGCATCAGCAGGTCTCGCCCCGGACGGACGACGAGAGTGGGCAGCTCTATCTCCGCGAGTCGAGAGCGCACGTCGTGGAGCGTCACGGCCGCTAGCTGCGCTCTGAGCGTGCTCGGCGACGCGCGCACTCCCATCTGTTGCTCCATCCGCCGGGCCAGCGCTTCGGGGTCCGTCGAGCGAACGAACGCATCCGGATACAAGAGCTTGACCAGGACGTCGCGACGGGTGGCCTGCGAGGCCAGGTTCGCGCGGGCGAAGTAGTAGATGCCTCGCAGTGTCGGCAGCTTGGACAGGACGCCGCCCGGCGTGGTGGCAATCAGCGTGAGGGTGGACAGCCGCTCGGGCTCCGCCAGCGCCAGGTGCTGCGCGACCATGCCACCCATGCTCACCCCCACCAGGTGGACGCGCTCGTTCCAGTTCAAGGCATCGAGCACCCGGCTCGCGTCGTGAGCCATGTCCGCCATGGTCCACGGGCCCGGCGGCCGGTCGCTGTCGCCGATTCCGCGGGCGTCGAACCAAGCCAGCCGATGATCTTTGCCCAGGCCGTCGATCTGCGGCTGCCACACCCGACCCCGCATCCCGTATCCCATCACGAGCAAGACTCGCGGGGCGGCTTCAGGGCCGGTGGTTTCGTATCGAAGACGGGGAGCGCTCGGGGTCAGGGGCACGGAGCGAACATAGCGCAGCAGCTGTGGGCTCCATACGACGCTTGGCGTGCGCATCCCACATGATGGTCGTCAGCGCATCGAGAATCTTCGAGCCTGCTCTGCGACGCGCTCCGCACTTCAGTCTTGGGGCCAAGATCCGTTCGACTGGTACGCGACTTGCTGTCCGCCGGAGTGCCAATGTGTTCAGCGCCAACAGTTGTCATTGCCCATCGTCAATTCGGGTGTGACGCTTCCCTTTTGCATCGGAGCGCGAGCTAGTGGATCCCTCGAATCGCCTGTTCAATGACGTCGTCCGCGCTCTGTCGATGGTGCTGGACTTCGACGAGGGGGAGAAGCTCTTTCATGCGTGGCGAACGGCCGTTTTGGCTCACGGGATCGCCGTCGAGCTGAAGCTGCCGGAGCCCGGGCTGCTCTATCACGCGGGGCTCCTGCACGACATCGGCGCCATCGGGCTGCCGGACCACATCATCCATGTGGTCCATCGCGGGGACGCACGCAAGCAGGTGCAGCAGCACGCGGAGCTGGGCGCCCGGATCGTCCAGCCTTTCGGCGTGCTGAAGCGCATCGCGCCCATCATCCAGGACCACCACGAGCGTTTCGACGGGCTCGGTTTCCCTTCCGGCAAGACCGGCGCGGAAATCTCCCTCCAGACGCAGGTGCTGGCGGCGGCAGACACCCTCGAGCTGGCGCTGCGGAACGTGGGGCGAGAGCGCCGCTACGCGGTCGCCTGCTCCACCACCTCCCACGAAAGCGGCCGGGCCTGGGCGCCGGAGGTGGCGGAAGCGGCGCTGGCGAGCATCGAGCGCGACCCGGCGGTGCTGGTCCGCCTGTTCGACGACCAACAGCTCGAGCGCATGGTCCGTTCGCTGGCCTACACTCCGCCGGAGCTCGAGAAGCTGGACCGACTCAATCTTCTCGGTCAGCTCTTGTGGGTCTTCGGGCACATCATCGACGCCAAGCACCCGTCCATGCTGGGGCACTCGCTGCGGGTGACCTACTTCGGATACGAAGTGGCTCGCGCCATCGGTGGAGAAGAGACCAACGTGTGGGACGTGCTGTGTGCGGGGCTCCTGCACGACGTCGGCAAGGTCGGAGTGCCGCGGAGCCTCCTGTGCAAGGCACATCTGGACGAAGACGACGCGCGGGTCATCCGCAAGCACGCGGAAGACACCATGAAGGTGATCTCGACCATCGAGGATCTGGCGCATTTGGCCTATCCCGCCGCGGCACACCACGAGTGGTACGACGGCACGGGCTACCCCGAAGGCAAGTCGGGGGAAGACATCCCGCTCTTGGGGCGGGTGCTGGCGTTTGCCGACACCTACGAGGGGCTCACCAACCCCAATCGCACGTCGCTGTCCCACGAGGCTGCGCTGGACGTGATCCGTGCTCGGGTGGGCACGCAGTTCGATCCGCACATCGCCGAAGCCGCCATTGCGGGGCTGGACGTGGCGGGCAAGGCCGCGCTCGGCGACCAGACGCTCATCAGCCGCTTCTCCCGTTCGCTGGAGGACGACAACCTCGACGTGCGCACGCTGCTGACGGACTCCACGGAGCGCTTGAGCCTCACGCACCTGGGCGAGACCGGCGGCATGTTGGTGGAGGTGCCGCAGTGTCACCTGCTGAAGGTGGACGCGCGCCTACGGATCGCGTCCGGCGGAGGCGGCC
The DNA here is from genome assembly GCA_020633235.1 of Polyangiaceae bacterium. Lineage (NCBI taxonomy): Bacteria > Pseudomonadati > Myxococcota > Polyangiales > Polyangiaceae > Polyangiaceae bacterium. The sequence goes on from JACKEA010000004.1 coordinate 67,355, forward strand.
TCGCAAAGCTCCTGTCCGTCGAGGAGTCCAGCGACCTCGGGGACTACCTGGAGGACGCCAGCCGCGGCGAGCTGTTGGTTCGCATGGGCGGCCTGGAGCCGGACCGGCCGCTGACGCAGTACCTGTTCGCACGCGGTGGGACGCCGCTGGAAGTGCTGGTGGTGAAGCGCGGCGACGGGTTCGAGATGTTTCTGCGAACCGCGGAGGATCGCTTCCGCACCATGAAGCGCGTCGCTCAATACGATCGCAACTTCATGAGCAGCGCGGAAGCGACGTTCTTCACCGACACCACCGGGCGCATCGTGGACGTCAATCAGGCCTTCCTGAGCCTGTACGGCTATCGGATGGACGAGGTCGTCGGGCAGACGCCCGGCATCTTGGAGGCGGAAGGCGACGTGGACCGCCTGGGACAGCTCCTGGCGCGCACCTGGGCCGGCGGATCCTGGGCGGGAGATCTGGTCACCCGCAAGCGCTCCGGCGAGCTTGTGACGGTTCAGTTCACCATCACGTCCGTGCGGGATGCCACGGGCAATCACGTCGGGCACATCGGCCGCGCCGTGGACATCTCCGAGCGGCACCGCCTGGAGATGGAGCTGGAAGAGAAGAACGCCCAGCTCGAGCATCTCAGCAAGCTGAAGAGCGATCTGTTGGCCACCACCTCCCACGACCTCAAGTCGCCCATCGCCGCCCTCATCAGCTACGCGGACCTGCTCAAGGATCGCATCGGGGAAACCACGCGGGAAGACGCCGAGAGGTTTCTGGCGCAGATGATCGCCTCCGGGCACCGGGCGCTGAATCTGATTGACGACCTGTTGGACCTCGAGCGAATCGACTCCGGCACCTTTGGCGTACACAAGCAGCCCGCGCGCTTGGACGACGCCCTCAGGCGCGCGCTGACGCTGCACGAGCCGGCAGCCCGCGCGAAGAACATGGAAGTCGACGTGCGGATCCAGGGCGCGAACCGCCGCTACGTCGCCGACGAATCCCGCATGGAGCAGCTGTTTTCCAATCTGATCTCCAACGCCATCAAGTTCTCGCCGCGAGACAGCCGCGTTACCGTCAGCTACACGGATTCGGCACAGGGCCTGTGCGTCGAGGTGATCGACGAAGGACCCGGCATCCCGCCGGAGGCGCGGGACTCGATCTTCGACCGCTACTTCCAACTCGAAAAGAATCGGAAGCAGGGGCGCCGCGCAGGTTTGGGCCTGGGGCTCGCCATCGCCAAGGGCATCGTGAACGAGCATTCCGGAAGCATTCGGGTGTCGGGCGGACTCGAAGGTGGGAGTCGCTTCGTGGTGGAGCTGCCGCCGTGTGCCGTGGTGGACGAGCTCCGGGCGGTGATCGTGGCGGCTAACGGAGAGGTGGACGCGCTCACTCCGGGGCTCGAGCGCGTGGGGGTGGCGAGCTTCGTGGCCAGGACCCACGGCGACGTCAGCAACCTGCTGGCGACCGATCACGAGCCGAACCTCCTGTTCGTGAGTGAAGAGGCGGATCCCTCGGTGCGGGACGCCGCGCTGAGCGGTGTCGCCGGAAAGGCGAACGCGCCCCTCGTGGTGCTGTTCGCGGAGGACGAAGACGACGTCGACCACGGCGGTCGCCACGTGCTCAGCCCGCCGGTGTTGGACGTGGAGCTCGCGCAGCTGGCGCGACAGGCGCGGGGCTCTCGATCCCCGCAAGGAGTGACGGGATGATTGTCGTTGTAGACGACGAGCCTGTGGTGCTCGAGACGGTACAAGCAGCGCTCGGCCCAGCCGGCTTCGAGGTCCGCGGTTTCGCGAGCCCCCGGGCGGCCCTCGACTTCATGGCCAAGGTGGAGCCGGAGCTCGTGATCAGCGACGTCATGATGCCGGAGCTCGGGGGGCTCGAGCTCAAGCAGCACTACGCGCAGGCGTTCCCGGACCGGCGTACCCCCTTCGTGTTCCTTTCCTCGCTGGGCGAGGCGGACAACATCGTCACGGGCCTCGCTGCGGGCGCGGACGACTACCTCACCAAGCCCATTCCTCCGGTCGTGTTGCGAGCCAAGGTGGAGCGGCTGCTGTCCCGCATGAAGCAGGTTCGGGGCGCCACGTTCCGCGGGGATCTCGCGAAGTTCCCCTTCGTGAAGATCATGCAGTTCTGTGAGCTCAAGGGTTTGACGGGCGAGGTCGCCGTCCAGTCCGGCGATTTCGCGACCAAGCTGCGCTTTGCTGCCGGTGTGGTGCTGCCGGAGACGGCGCAAGGCGGCGAGGCGGATTTCGAACGCTTGCTGGAGCTGGAGGAAGGCACGTTCCGCATTCAGTCGGAGTCGGTCTCCTTCAGCGAGATCGCCGACGCGGCCGCCGACGAGCCCGAATCGGAGCCGGAGCCGTCTTCCACCACGGACGTGATGGGCCGTCTGTCCAGCGTGCAGGGTGGCGGCAAGGTGTTTCAGATCCAGACCGAGTTCGTGCGGCATCCCGAACAACGGGTCGTCAGCATCGTCGTGCTCGACGGTCGCACGCTCATGAAGCGGCGCAGCGATCCGCTGGTGGGCATGGACTACCGCGCCATCGATCAGATCATCGGCCGCCAGCATGCCGAGGTGGAAGCCAGCGTGTCGGAGCGTTTGGACAAGCTGCTCGGGAAGGCCCAGGGCGCAGGAGAGAGCCCCGCAGCCACGGCGGCGCAACTCCTGGAAGACGGGCTCTCGCGCTACATGGCCAAGGACTACGCGGGAGCCATCGAGGTGTGGGAGCGCGCGCTCGCGCTCGATCCCGAGAACAAGACGTTGGCGTTCAATCTCGAGATCGTGAAGAAGAAGCTCGGGCAGTAGCGCACAGGGCGGCGGCCACTCGACGTCCGCGAACGCGGAGTACCCGCGGCGCCTCGACAACAGAAGCTCCCATTCCAGTACTTCGAATCCTGGGTGTTGGCCCGGCGCGGTACCGACGAGAAGCGAACGCCCCTTCACGGCGGCGCGCTCGGCATGCGGCATCGTAGTATGCTTCGCTCATGCGGTACTTGGCGGGCGCCGCGCTGTTGGCGCTCTCGGGCTTTGCGGCGTGTGGCGGGGACGACGGCGCGGCCGCACCTCACGGCACGGTGGACGCCGGCACGGAAGGCGGCGTCGACGCCGCGGCGGATGCCGACGCGGCGCCCGGCTGCGGCACTGCCGGCCCCACGCTCTCGGCCGGCACCGAGCTGGCCTTTGACGACGGCACCCCGCACGCGGACATCCGCCATCAAACGGCGGCCATCACCATCGACGGCACCGAATACAAACTTGCAGAAGCTCCGCTCTGGGAAGCCGTGCGCTTCGAGCTGGCGCACCCCGCAAAGGTCCTGGGCTTCCGGGTGCAGTGGGCCAACGTGGACGCCGCGGCAGCACCGGACATGAAGCTCGAGGCCGGGCTCTACGGCGACTTCGGTTACAACGGCTTCGACTTCTGGGCGCCGGACCCATTGTGGACGGGCACGCGCTGCGTCTCCGACATGACGGACGGCCAGTGGCTCGACTACGCGTTGCCCGAGCCCGTGGTGATCGACGAGCCCGGACTGGTGTACGTGGCCCACCACGCTGCCAGCCCTACGGACCCGGTCTTCTATTACGACGACTCCGCCGCGGACAACTGCGACGCCTTCGACAGCTGTCGCTCGGCCTTCAACCTGCCGGAGGTGCCCGGCTACTACAACGGCACCTCGTTCCCGTTCCAGCGCGACTTCTTGGTGCGGCTGGTGGTCGAGTACACGGACGACGTGAAGCCCGCGGACAAGCTATTTCAGGAGGTGCCCACCGAGTCCGGAGACCACGTCTCCTGGGCCGACTACGACGGCGACGGCTTCGACGACGCGCTGGTCAGCGGCAAGCTCCTGAAGAACGACGGCGGCACCTTCAGCGACGTGACCCAGAGCGCGGGGCTGGCGGGAGTTTCCGCCACCGGCGGCGTCTTTGGCGACTACGACAACGACGGCTGCCTGGATTTGTTCCTATTTTCCGAGTCTCCCGCGAACGGCGACACGCTGATGCGCTCGAAGTGCGACGGCACCTTCGAGGACGTGACGGCGGCGGCGAAGATCACGGACCTGCAGAGCTACGAAGATTGCGGCGATCCGGCCAACGTGCACGCGCCCTCCGCCGCCGCCGCGTGGGTGGATCTGGACGCGGACGGCTTCCTGGATCTCTACGTCGCCAACTTCATCTGCTGGAGCAAGGAGACGTATTACATCGACACCGTGTTCCACAACGAGAAGGACGGCACCTTCTCCGACTGGACCGGGACGCACGGCTTCTCGAGCAACAAGGCGCCCAGCCGCGGTGCGGCACCGGCGGACGCCGATGGCGACGGCGACATCGACTTGTTCGTGAATGCGTACCGGTTGCGTCCCAACTACTTCTTCGTCAACGACGGCAGCGGCACCGTGTCGGAGAGCGGACAGACGACGGGGCTCGCCGGCGTGGCGACGCAAGCCGGCGTGGTGGTGTACTTCGGCCACACCATCGGCGCCGCTTGGGGATCTCGACAACGACGGCGACTTCGATCTTATCGCCGCGAACCTGGCGCACCCCCGCTTCTTCAATTTCTCCGACAAGACACAGGTGCTGATCAACGACGGCAGCGGGCACTTCACGGACAAGGCCGGCACTTGGGAAAAGCCGGTGAGCGCCGCTGGGCTGCGCTACCAGGAGACGCACTCGGTGCCGGCGCTGGCGGACTTCGACCAGGACGGCGTCCTCGACATGGTGATCACGGCCATCTACGACGGACGGCCCACTGACTTCTACTGGGGCAAGGGTGACGGCACCTTCGAGCTGGACGCCTACCACGCTGGGATCACGACCAAGAACGGCTGGGGCGTGGCCACGGCGGACTACGACAACGACGGCGACGAGGACGTGTTCGCGACCAAGCTGTTCCGCAACGACACGCGCCGAGCAAGGGGCACTGGCTCCAGGTGCGGGTGAACGGCAATGTCAGCGCGAACCGCGCGGCGATCGGTGCTTCGGTCTTGGTGCAGGGGGGTGGCAAGAAGTGGCTGCGGCAGGTGCAAGGCGGAACCGGCAAGGGCGGGCAGGATTCGCTCACGCTGCACTTCGGCCTGGGCGCGGTCACCAGCGTGGACACGATCACGATCACGTTCCCGGGTGGCAAGCAGGTGAAGTTCAGCGGCCCCATCGCGGTGGATCAGCGCTTGTGGCTGGCGGAGGACGGCTCGCAGAAGAGCGGTATGTCGCCACCGTAGCGGCTTGTCGTCAGGACGGCGCCATGTTGACAACGCATAAGCAGGCGCTTATACGTTGTGGGTGAGCGAGAACATCGACGTTTTCCGAGCGCTGGCGGATCCCACGCGGCGAGCCATCCTGGAGCAGCTGGCTCTGGGGGAGACCACCGTGAAGGACCTCACGGCGCGCTTCAGCGTGTCGCAGCCGGCGGTGTCGCAGCACCTGGCGGCGCTGCGGCGCGCGGGTCTGGTCAGCGAGCGGCGCGCCGGGCGCTTTGCTCACTACCGAGCAAACCCCGAGGGACTGCGTCCCCTCGTGGAGTGGATCGATCACTTTCGGAGCTTCTGGCCCGAACGCATTCGGAGGCTCGAGGGCCTCCTACAGGAGATGGACGAATGAGCGAAACCCAATCCATCGTCGTGAAGTACGAGCTGGCGCAGGCGCCAGAAAAGGTATGGCGCGCCCTCACGGAACCCAAGCTCCTCGCTGCCTGGCTGATGGACAACGACATCGCGCCCGTGGTGGGTCATCGCTTTCAATTTCGTGCGCAGCCGGTTCCGGGTTGGGACGGCGTCGTCGATTGCGAGGTGCTCGAGGTCGTGCCCTTCGAGCGATTGAGCTACAGCTGGCGCGGCGGATCGGACCAGCTCGAAGGCTACGGCGGAAAGCTCGACACGGTGGTCACTTGGACCCTCGAGAAGTCCGCCTCCGGTGGCACCCTGCTGGAGCTGAACCACTCCGGATTCACTCCCAAGAACGCGTTCGCGTTCGAGAACTTGGGCAAGGGCTGGCGCGGCAAGCTCGCCGAGCGCATCGAGCGAGTGCTCACGGAGCTGTGACGGCTACCAGCCGTTCATCTCGAGGAAGCGGGTGAGGCGCGGGTCGCCCTTGGACAGGGGCGGCAACCACTCGCCCACCCGCTGTCGCGTCCACACGGTGGCCTCGCCCGGGGGCGAGAGCTCGTAGCGGTACAGCTCGGCGCGGATGACGCGCGGCGGCCCGTCCGGAAACGGGTTGCTGGCGAGCAAGCTCAGGGTCTTCTCGTCACCTTCCAGCAGCTTTTCCACGAAGTGCACCGTCCACGGGTGCTGGTACGGCTGCCCCATGGCGGCGAACCAGATCTGCCAGTCCAACCGCAGGTGGTACGGCGTGATCCAGCACGGTCGCCGCGTCGGGTCTCCGGGCTTGCACTTGAACTCGTAGGCTGTCCACTTCGTGCGCGCATCCGGCTTCGCGTCGCGGGTCCCCTCGAACACGATCTCGTAGCGCTTGCGCCCCACGCTGCCGAAGGCGCCGTAGGTGTTCACCAGACCCAGGGGCTCGAAGGAGCGGTTCATCGCTTGCCGAGACGACAGCAAGTTGGAGACGGGGAAGATGCTGAGCAAGCCCACTACGCCGAAGACACCGGCCACGGCGCGCCCCTGCCCGCGCGACGCCTGCGCCGTTTCCTTGGCGCGCTCGCTGGCGCGGACCCACGTGTTCGGCAGCAGCCGGCGCCACAGGGTGTCGTCGAAGCAGGCCAGGATGGGCACGATGGTGAGCCAGTTCAGGAACGCGAGGTTCCCGCTCAGGATCAGAGTGATCTGGAGCGCCAGCATCACGGCGCCGGCGGCGTGGCGCAGCCTGCGTCTCGGAACGAACACGAACAGTGGCGCAACCAGCTCCGCGAAGTGATTGAACAGCACTCCGCCGGCCAGCGCCCAGTGCGGTAGGGCATTGAAGTACGGCGTGAGCGGCCCCGGGATGGGCTGCGTCTCGAAGTGGTAGTAGAGGCAGGTGAGCTCGGTCCAACACGCGTCGCCGCGCAGCTTGATAAGCCCCGCGCCCAGCATGATGCGCACGATGAGCCAGCGAAAGAGCCAGATCACCGGCGTGGGCGGTGGCCTGCGCGGAAAGGGGCGGCCGTCGAGCAACGGCACCAAGAAGATGGCCAAGAACCCCGTCTCGCACAGCTGCATCTCCCAGCCGTAGCCGTACCAGCGCTGTCCGACGTGGATCAGCGAGAGGTACAAGAGCCACAGGACCGAGAGCACGATCGAGTTGGCGTAGCCGCACAGCACTGCCGCCGAGAGCACCACCCCGAGCCACATGGCGGCGAGCAGCACGCCGTCCGAGTGCGCGAACCAGAACAGGCTCGGGAGATTGAAGAACGCGGAGCCAAAGGAGCCGAAGTGGTGCTCGACCGCCGGCAGGTACAGGGAGATCGGCGTGAGGCCCTGCGAGCCGATCAGCGGGACGACTTGATTGGCCGCAACCAGGAACGCGACCAGGTACACCAAGCCGAGCATGCGCAGCACGACGAAGCGTGTGAGCCAGAGCGACGGACCTTCGCCGCGCCAGCCGCGTACCAGCGCTTCCGTCCATTCTGGACGTAAACCGGGGACGTCCGTGTCGTGCTCGCGGCGGTCCGACATGCCCTCGAAAAAAGTCCTACGCCTGCGTTTGGGGGGCGTTCAAGGCCTCAAAGGGGATCCTTGCAGAATGCCTGTAAGGCCGTTCCACCGCGGCGCGTTGTCTGCCTACCATGGCGGACGTGCGTGCTCTCCCCTGGCTCCTGCTCTCCACCGCTTGCGTGATGGCCGCGCCGCCGGCCCAGGCGGAAGATGAAGCGAGGAAGGAGCCCGCGCTCCAAAGACAAGCCAGCATCACGCTATCGGTGGAAGACGCGAGCGCGGCCTCCAAGGAGATCGCCGGGCTGGTGGTGAAGCTCGGGGGCCGCGTGGTGGTGGATCGAGATCGCGAGCTCGCGCTGGACGTGCCAACCCGCGCTATCGGGATTTCGTCCAGCGTCTGTCGAGCATCGGCGAGCTGCTTTCGGAACGGGCCGAGACGGTGGACGTCTCCAACCAGATCGCGGACGCGGCCGCGGAAGAGCGCAGCGCCGAGCAACGCAGAGCGCGGCTGGCTCGTCTCGATGACATCGCGCGGGGCATACCGGAGCACATCATCGTGATGCGCGAGCGGCAGCAAGCGACGGAGGCCGTGACCCGAGCGCAGAAGCACCAGCGGGACATGGAGTCCCGCGCCTTGGTGACGCGTGTGTCGCTGGCGTTCTCGACGACGCCGGTGGAGCACGTGGGAGAAACGTCCCTGCCGTTCCCGTGGCTCGGGGACCTGGGGCTGCCCAAGCTGCTCGATACTTCCGATTCCGGGCGGCCGCCGTCGCGGGATCTGCGTGCCATCGTGGATGGCGAGTTCGGTCTTCGCGGGGGCTGGGCGCGCAGCAAGGAGCGCTACGGAACCAAGGGCACGCTGGCGCTGGCCATGAACATGCGCGTGCTCGGTGAAGCGCAGCCCGTGGGGGTGTTCGGCGGCTTCGACCTGGCGCTCGGAGGCGGCGGCGGATTCTTGTATGGCCTCCAAACGGTGCTCGGCGCCGGTGTGCCCATCGGCGATGACTTCGCGTTCGCGCTGGGCACCGGCCCCGGCGTGGACGGCATCACCAGTACCGTGCCCATCGGCGTCACCCTGCCCATCGAGCTGTACCTCACCTGGGACTTCTCGACCTTCATGGGCGCCAACGCTTGGGTGCGGGACGGCTGGGTGTTCGCGGCGGACGAACGCAAGAAGGGCTCCACGAACGCGCCCTTCGGAGACGAGCTCTCCGCCGGCATCAGCTTCGCCTTCGGGGCGCGGGAGGGCAGCAGCTATACGCGCAATCGCTTTGGGCCGCGCCTGGGAGTCGGCTATCGCGAGATGCTGGGCACCCGCGTGTACGAGCTCACTCTCGCCTTCGGCGCACGCGAGGCGGACTACTCGGAAGCGTATTGATGGAGCTGCTCGACACCTGTGGCCTCCGCTACACGCAGGTCGCATCTGCCCGGGCGGCTCGGTAGCGCGCCCGGAGCTCAGTGCGTGATCGGACCCGTGGAGATCACGAAGTCGTCGAAGTAGGTGTACTCGTCCTTGGTGGCCGCCCAATCCGCGCCGCTGCCGCCGAAGAACGTGGAGAAGTAGAAGACGTCGATGGCGAAGGTGTCCACGTCTCGGTAGCGGATGTCCGTGCGCTCCATGGCCTTCTGCCCGTTCCACCAAGCCTCCACGATGCCGTCGTGCTGGCCCGGCGTGTTCATCACGAAGTGGTGCTCCACCTGCACCCATTCGCCGGGCACGAAGCTCCGCTGCCCACCGATGTCGTACCCGAGATCCTCGCCGTAGATGGTGGGCTGATCGGGGTGATACAGGTACTGCACGGCGTCGCCGCCGGTGCGCCACATCATGCGGCCGCTCCAGCCGTCCGTCCCGTCGGGTTTGCTGCCTCCGGTGTTGTTGGCTCCGCCTCCGAGCCCTGGGATCTTGCCGCCCTTCACGAAGTCGAAGCCCGTGCCGAACTTGACCCAGTAGGAAACGTACAGCTCGTCAAAGCTCTTGGGCAGGTTCACGAGCCACTGGGCGCCGCCCTCTCCGGGGCCCACGCCTCCCTTCGGATACAGGATGCGCAGACTCTTGCCGGAGTGCGCTTCTGCGCCTTCGACGATGTCCACACGTCCTTCCGTCAGGCCCTGGGCCCACTTGAGCCCGGTCCATTCGAGGTCCATCGCGCTCTTGGTGTAGGGACCGGTGGGAGCCGGCTCGAAGTCGACCTTCAGGATGATCTCTCCGGCGCTGCCACCGCTGCCCGCGGCGCCCCCCGTGGAGCTACCGGCGGCGCCGCCGCTGGACGAGCCCGCGCTGCCACCCGTGGCTGCGCCGCCGCTGCCGCCCGTAGCGCTGCCTGCCGCGCCACCACTCGAGCTGCCGCCGCTGGAGCTGCCTGCCGCACCGCCCGAGCTCGGTGTCTCGTCCGACTCGGAGCCACACCCCACGACCGCCAACACCAACACCGAGAGGAGAAGAGTTGCCCGCATGCCCCGAGAGTAGCGTGCCCAGCCACCACACCGAGGCACCGCTTTCACGATCTCCGCTCCCTGGCGGCCCGGGTCCAGTTAGTGGTTCAACCAGTTAAATGTTTGGAACTACTAGAGAAAATGGTGGCCATCGGTCGGCTTGGCACGGCTCCTGCTCTTGCCCGGGGCATGACCCACACGACCTCCAAGTCCTTGTCGCTTCATTCTTTTGGTTGGCTCGCCGCGGTAATGGCGCTGTCCGCGTGCTCGTCGGCACCCGTCGAAGAAACGCCGGCAGGGCCCGTCGGTCCCGTCGCGGCGAACGCGGCCGAGGCCTGGCCCGACGCTCCGTCCGTGCCCGCCGTCACGCACCAGCAGATCGCTCAGGCCTGCGAGCGCGCGGCGGAGTGCATCCCGGACACGATGATCCAGCCCTGCGTCAAGAGCGGCGCGTGCACCGACCCGCAGGGCAAGCTCAGTCACGAAGAGCTGTTGGCGTTGATCGATCTGTGCGTGTACGACGCCACCTTCTCCGCCGAGCGTGCCATCCCCCTGAGCGGCTTCTCCAAGCGCAACGAGCGCGCGGAGTACTTCGTGGACTGCACGCTGAAGGCCGCGGATTGCGGCGGCGTCAGCGCCTGCGTCAGCGACCGCATGGATGCCATCGAATGTCAGGAAGACGGCTGCCGAGCGACCCGCAAGCTCACTGTGACCTGCAATGGTGACGTGGCCACCCTGGACGACGGCACCACGACGGCCACCCGCGACTGCAGCCGCGCCTACGCGCAGTGCGACCCCAAAAGCCCGACCGGATGCACGGACCGCCTGTACAGCGCGTGTGCGGACCCGTCCCTGGGTGACCACTGCGACGGAAACATTCGGCTGGGCTGCGATGGCGCGGACCAGGTGAGCTACCACGACTGCGCGCAGATGGGCGGAAGCTGCCAAACCGTGGAGGGCCGCGGCCAGTGCGTGTACCCGACGTCCGACGCGGATTGCGGCGACACCGCCGCGCCCGCCGCGTGCACCGGGGAGAGCTTGGGCGTGTGCGTCAACGGCGAACGGATCGACATGGACGCACCCGCGCTGTGCCCGGCCCAGCCGTGATCGGATTGGGCGAGACCCGTCGCTTCGATGTAGACTGATTCGCCTTCGCGCAGCCCACGCTGATGGGCCGCGCACATCGCGGAAAGGTCCAGCTCATGTCCTGGCTTCGGAGGATGGGTCTCGCTCTCGTGCTAGCGCTCGTCGTTCCCACGATCACAGGTTGTGGTGACGACGATTCCGGTTCACCGACCGCTCAGGAGAAACCGCCGCCCCAGCCCGAGGGCGGTTTGCCTTTGTTGGGCAGCGACTGCGATTCCTTGGTGCCCGAGTACTGCGCCATCCCGTTTCCGTCGAACGTGTACCTGCAAGACGACCCCACGGGGCTGAACACTTCCGGCAAGAGCGTGCGCTTCGGGGAGACCACGCTGCCGCCGCGCAAGAAGGACCAAGCTCACGCGGACCCGGCGCTGTTCTACGACCACGATGGCTTTTCGCCGTCGCAGGCTCCGATGACGTTCCTGCCGGGAGCCTCGGACGTGGGGCTCGCCACGCCGTACGACATCGAGCGCTCCCTGGACGACGATTCTCCGACGGTGCTGATCGAAGCGGACACCGGGCGGCACGTCCCGCACTGGGTGGACATCGACCAGAACACCCAAAACGACGGCACCGACGACAAGCCGGACCAACGGCTGGTGATGCTTCGGCCCGCCGAGCGCTTGAAGGACGGCACGCGCTACATCGTTGCCATCCGTGGGGTGCAGAACCAAGACGGACAGCTCATCGAGCCGTCGAAGGTGTTCCGGGCACTGCGCGACGACGAGAAGCTGGAAGCCGACGCCAGTGAAGCGGACGTTTGGACGGTGTACGCGCGCCGCAAGCTGTACGCGGACATCTTCGACAAGCTGAAGAGCGCCAACGTGGAGAAGGACGACCTTCAAATTGCGTGGGACTACACCACCGCCACCACCGAGAACGTCACCGGACGCATGATCGAGATGCGCGACAAGGCGCTCGCCGTGGTGGGCGAAGACGGCCCCAGCTTCAAGCTCTCCAACGTGGAAGAGCTCACGCCGGAGCAGAGCCCGGACCTGCTGCGGCGCATCGAAGTGACGATGACGGTGCCGCTGTACCTCACGGCGGCCAGCTTCGACTACGATCCGAACGGCCCCCTCGACCGGCTGAACCTGAACGAGCAGGGCGAGCTGGTTCAGAACGGCACCATGGACATGACCGTCCTGATCCTGGTGCCACGCAGCGTGGAGACGGCGGGCAAGCACGGGCTCTTGCAGAACGGCCACGGGTTGTTCGGCTCTCGCAACGAGGGGCGCGGTGGCTACCTGGCGCGAGCCGCCAACCGCAATCACTACATCGCCTTCGCCGTGAACTACTTCGGCTTCGACGAAGACTCCTTCCCTCTGGCCGGAGACGCCCTGGCCGGGCGCTTCGAGGCTTTCAAGGCGTTCCCCGAGCGGCAGATCCAAGGGATGGTGAACCAGCTTCTGGCCATGCGCATGATGATGGGTCGCGTGGCGAAGGACGGGATCAAGGACGACCAGAACAACGTGCTCTTGGACTCGGCGTGGATCGACCCCAGCGTGCGCGCGTACCGCGGCGATAGCCAAGGCGGCATCATGGGTGCCACGTACATGGCCGTCAGCACGGACGTGACCCGCGGCCTGTTGGGCGAGCCCGGCATGCCCTACAACCTGCTCCTGAACCGCAGCGTGGACTACGCCACCTACGCGCTGGTGCTGAACTCGGCCTTCGATTTCAACGCCGTGTACAACCAGCTGGTGCTCGGCCTGGCGCAAATGGAGTGGGATCGCAGCGAGCCCGGCGGCTTCGCCACCCACGTTCAGCAGGATCTGCTGCCGAACACCCCCGCCCACCGAGTCATCATGCACGTGGCGCGGGGCGACCATCAGGTCTCGAACTTCGGAGCCCACTTGATGGCGAGCGCCATCGGCGCCAAGCAGATGAAGTCCGACGACCCCCAGCAGCCGGTGTTCGACCCGATATACGGCGTGGACGAGGTGTCCGGGCCGGTGAGTGATGGCTCGGTCATCATCGAGTACGACTTCGGCCTCGCGAAGAACCCCGCCGGAAACGTGGCCAACAAGGATGGCTGCGATCCCCACGACCGAGTGCGGGACCTGATACCGTCTTACGATCAGCAGGACGAGTTCTATCGAACCGGCAACATCGTCTGGAAGTGCAAGGGCGCCTGCAACTGCGACGACAGCGGCAACGACCCGAACCAGGAAGAACGCTGCACGGAGACCTTCGAGAGCCAGTGCAAGTAGCCGGCCGGCAGCCTGATTTCCGGCCGCCGCTGCAAAAAATCCAAGGCCCCAAGTTTGTCGCCTTGCCATCGTCGGCAAGGCCGTTCAAGCTCCCTCGTCGCCTCCGATGGCACGACCCCGTGGGAACTCCAAGCTGCTGGTCCGGGAAGCACTGGACAGCGTCGTATCGCCGCCCGTGCGCGACGCGCTGCTCTCTTCCGCCATCGAACAGCTGCCCGAGCGCGAGATCCCGAGTGACCCGTTCGCATTTCGCGAGTTCGTGTGCGGTCCGCTGCGCGCAGTGTTGGCGCAGGGGCTCGGGCCGGAGCTGGCGGAGAGCATCGCGGACGAGCTGATCAACGTGGCGCGCTCGGGCGTGCGGCGCACGCCGCAGCGCCCGTCGGACGTGATGCCGGCAACGGGAGTCACGCCGCCCCATCGCGCCGGGCGCATCACGCCGCGGCGTTCATCGCGGCCCAAGATGCAGCGAGTGGAAGCACCTCGCCACGTGGCGGCGCCAACGCCCCCGCCGCAGTCCGGCACGCGCAATCCGCTGGGGTCGAGCTGGATCTCCGACGAGTACCCGTCGGGTGTCGCGCAGTCCCTGGGGCTCAGCTCGAGCTTTCCGCCGGAACAAACCGGGACGGTGGCCAGGCCCTTGGTGCTCGTGGCCAGTCGGGATCCGCGCATCGCGCCGCGTTTCGCGCGGCTCTTGGGGACGCGCACCGAGGTCGCGGAAGTGTCCAGCCTGCGCGAGCTGCTCTTCGACCTGGACGCCACCGACTCGAAGGTCGCGCTGCTGTTGGATTGCCGTCTGCCTTCCGTGCGGCCCTCCGCCCTCGCTGCGCTGGCGGACGAGCTGCCGGAGCACGCCTCCGTGGTGTTGTGGAATCCGACTCAGGCGCAGCTGGACAAGCTCGTCGAGATCAATCCTGCTGCCAGCAAGTTCGTGGTGTGTGGCCCAGGGGTCGGCAGCGAGGACGTCGCTTCGCGCTGCATGGACTTGGTCGGCTGATCGGGACGGGCTCGCGCCGGACCAACAAAAGAAGCCGGCTTCAGCGGCGTCGCTCTCGGCGATAGCGCTGAGCGCTGCGACCACTCCCGCCGATGAGCCCGAGGTCCATCAACAGGGCAATGGCGGTGAGCAGCCAGCCGAGGGGCGGCATCTGACCGGGCTGGCCCAGGGAGTTGATGCCAAAGGCAAAGGCCAGGGTGGTGAGCGGCAGAAAGAAGAAGCCGAGCAGCGGTAGGAGCCAGCTGCCGAAGGCGCGGCTCAGGTAACCGTGGTTCACGAACCACACCAAGAACAGCGCGAAGCGGGGGAACGCGACGGCGATGCAACCAACGAGGCAGGGCACGGCGCGAGCGTAGCAGACGAGGCCGAGCGAGCTATCGCCGGCGGCGGCGCGCGATGGCCACGCCCAGGCCGGCGGCGAGCAGCCACGCAGAGCTCGGAGCCTCGTTCACGGGAACGCTGCAGCCGCAGCCGCCCTTCATGGTTTCGTCGATCTGGCCGGCGGGGCCGGGGCCGTCGAAACCTTGTGAATCACCCAGATCGCCCGTGGTGCAGGCTTCGCCTTGGCCGTTCACGCCCGCCTTCTGGTCCGGATTGTAGACGTAGGGGCAGTTGTCCACGGAGTTGAAGACGCCGTCGCCGTCCAGGTCGTCGTCGCAGTCGTCGCCGATGTTGTCCTCGTCGGAGTCGTCCTGGTTGTCCGTCGCCAGGCGGGGGCACAAGTCCAAGCTGTTGGGAATGCCGTCGTTGTCCTGGTCGATGTCGCACAGATCTCCGATGCCGTCGCCATCCGTGTCCGTCACGTTCATGCTCGCGACGGTGGGACAGTTGTCCATCAGATCCGGGATGCTGTCGTTGTCGTCGTCCTCGTCGCAGGCGTTGCCTTCGCCGTCGCCGTCGGTGTCCAACTGGTCGGAGTTGGCTCCGCTGGGGCAGTTGTCGTCTGCGTCCGGAACGCCATCGTCGTCGTCGTCGTCCTCGCAGGCGTCGCCCTTGCCGTCTTGGTCGCTGTCGAGCTGGTCGGCGTTCTTCACCAGCTTGCAGTTGTCCTTGGTGTCGGCCACGCCGTCGCCGTCATCGTCGGAATCACAGGCGTTGCCCTTGCCGTCTTTGTCGGTGTCTTGCTGGCTCTTGTTCGCCGTGGTGGGGCAGTTGTCCTTGCTGTCGGCGACGCCGTCGCCGTCGTCGTCGGAATCGCAGACGTCGCCCTTGCCGTCCTTGTCGGTGTCCAGCTGGCCCGAGTTCTTGTTCAGCGGGCAGTTGTCCTTGGTGTCGGCGACGCCATCGCCGTCGTCGTCGCTGTCACAAGCGTCGCCCTTGCCGTCCTTGTCGGTGTCTTTCTGGCTGCTGTTCTTGGTGGACGGACAATTGTCCTTGTTGTCCGCAACGCCGTCGCCGTCCTTGTCGGTGAACTCCTGGATGTTGTCCCGCCGAATGGCCTTGTAGCTGGAGCTGATGCTGCGGCCGCCGCGAACGCAGCCATAGCTGCAGCCCTTGCACTCGATGGCCGTGACCCAGCCCCACGGGTCGCCGCTTTCGTACAGGAAGATGTGGCCGGCACCGCCCGTGTTGTACACGAACGAATCGGCCTTCTTCGCGTTGGAGCGAGAGATGGTGCTCCAGTGGTAGGAGTAGTTGTCGAAGTAGTAGGTGGAGTAGGGGTGCGCGTCGGTGCTCACGCTGATGGAACCGGGTACCTGCCACGCCTTCGCCACGAAGCCGGAGCAGTCCGCGCCGTAGGAGCCATAGTGGCTGCAGCTGGGGCAGCCGCCGGAGCAGGAGCCGTAGCTGGTGGAGGTCGTGCTCCAACGTCCGTGGCCCCACCAGTAGGAGAACTTCACCACGCCCTTGCCGCGCGCGATGATCTGATCGCGGGTCATGGCCGGCGGCGCTGCCAGCGCGGGCGCCGCGACGGCGAGCCCGAAGGCGAAGGCGAGGACTTTGCTCGGGAGGTTCATAGCGCCACCTTGCTCAGCGTCACGCCGCGTTCGTCCCAGCCCATGTGGTAGAGGGCGCCGTCCGCGCCCACGCGAATGCGACGAAAGCTCTCCTCGGCGCCGCGGTTGGCGGGCAATCGGACCCGCGTCAGCTCGGCGCCGTTCGGTTCGAGCACGACCACCTCTTCCGCGGCGTCGAGCACGTCGAAGCTGGGAGCCGAACCCTCGAGCAGCAGGCTGGCGCCGAGGAAGATGCGGCCGTGGGCGTCGGTGTCCAACGACAGGATCTGCCACACGGGCAGGTCGAAACCGACCTTCACCAGCGGCTCCGCGGGGTCGTCGCCCCGCTTGCGGGCGATCCACGCGGCGAGCTCGCCGCTCTTGGATGCACGCAGCACCGAGCCGTCCGGAGCGAAGCGCCCCTGAACGATGTCGCGATCGTCGAGGGGGTTCTCGTCGGCGTCGGCCACTCGCACCAAGTTCTGGTGCTGGACCTCGACCCAAGTGCCGTCGTCGCGCTGGAACAAGCCGGTGACGTCACCGCCTTCCTTGATGCCTTGGCCCACCAGGCCGATCTCGTGCGTGACGTGCCCGGCTTCGTCGACGTAGGCGACGCTCTCGGTGGCGAGCCGGTCCAGAAGAGCGAGGCTCTTGCTCTTGGTGAGCGCCACGTCTTGGAAGGTGTCTGCGGGCAGCGGCACCGAGCGCGGCTCGGCGCCGGGCTCGAAGACCTCCACGCGACCATTCACCTGGTCGAGCACGAAGGCGCTCCCATGCTCGTCCACGGCGAAGCTCATCGGCCCTTCCGGGGACGACTCGTTGGCGATCTTCTTGCCGAGCTGTCCCGGGCCGCCGCCCCAGCGAGCCTGCACGACGGGCACTGCGCGCTTCGGTGCTGCGGTGGGCTTCGCTGCAGATGCTTTGGGTTCTTGGGGTCGGGTCGGCGCGAGCACGGCGTGCACCAGCGGCGCCGCCGTGGGGGCGGAGACGGGCGCCGGCGAGGCGGACCGGTGCGCGGAGCGCTCCGCCTTCGGCGAGCGCCACAGGAGCGCGGCGACGATGGCCAGGGACGCGGAGCCAATCAGGGCGAGATGGCGCTTTCGCATGGCAGTGGCAGAAGGAATTGCAAGCCGGGGGCCGTGCGAAACGATCGAGATCTCCACTACTTGCAGGGTCGGTGCCGCCAACCGGGAGTTGGCGCTGAAACCCCCGGTTGGCACGAGCTACCTTCACGCCATGCGTCAGCTGGTTCTGTGCTTGGCCCTTTCTGCCTGTGCGTCCGCACCCCCTTTGCCTCCCGAGCCGCCCTCGGACTGCGGCACCGAGCGGGCGGAGCTCGAACGAAAGCTGCAGCGCGCGGAGCAGCGCATTGCCGAGCTCGAAGCAGACAAGAACGACGACCCGCCCCCCGTCATCGCCGTCGCTCCGGCGGCGGTTCCAGAGCGCGTGAGGGAGGGCTCCTACCGAGTGCCTCGCGCCTTCCTGGACGATCTACTCAGCGATCAGAGCCGCTTGATGCGCAGCGTGCGCGTAGTGCCGGCTCAGAAGGACGGCGTGATCACGGGAGTGCGCTTGTTCGGGATTCGACCCGAAAGTCCGCTTTCCACTCTTGGGTTCTCCAACGGAGACGAGCTCCGCAAGATCAACGGTCAAGAGGTGTCCAGCCCGGACGAGGCGCTGAAGGCCTACACCCAAGTTCGGGGCGCGAGCGTCATCGACGTCGAGCTGGTCCGAAACTCGGAGCCCATCACCCTGCACTACCAGATCGTGGACTGAGCTTAACGCGTCGACGCCAGGAGCGAGAAGGCCTGGGCCAGGCCATCGTGTAGCGCCTTGACGTCGCCCTGCTTCCAGGTGGAGCGATCCCCGCGCACGAAGGTGGTCAGGTCCTTGCGGTTGTCGAAGCGTGCCGTCGGCAGGTGGAACACGCGGTCGCGGTAGTTGACCGAGCCATCCGGTGCGTGGTCGGCGAAAATGCGCTCGACGCGCACCGTGTTCGGCTTGTCGGACTGTTCCAAGAGCCACGCCATGTCGTCACAGCCGTACTGACCGAGCATGACTTCCATGGGCACGGAGTGGTGCAAGATGGATCCTTGGCCGTCCGGGCGTCCACGCTCGATGTTCTTGCGACGTGATTCCTCCGGGTCCACCCAGATGTAGAGCACGGACGCGCGGGAGAGGATCTGCTCCGAGAGCTGCTGGAACGCTGCCTGGTAGCCCACTGGCGGCGTGAGAGGAAAGGCCGCGCCGTTGGGTCCACCCCGGGCCGCCTCGATCACGACGGTCTTGCCCTTCGGGTCTCGGGAGCAGGTTGCGTTCTTGGCATCCAGCTCCGCGCGACACTCCGCTTCCATCGCTTCCGCGATTCGCTTGCGAACGCGATACGGCAGCTCCCCCATGTGCTCGGGAAGGCCGACCAAGGCGTGCGCCGCATCCATGCGATCGAAGAGGTGCTGAGCGGCCGACGAGACCTGGGTCTGGCGACCGTTGATCAAGTCGTCGAAGTCGTCGTTCAGGAGCTCCACCAACGCCGCCCATTCCCACTCATCCTGGAATGCCCGGTGAGGGCCCCTGTAAAACGCGTAGGGCAGTCCGTTCGCTTTCAGCTCGTCGTCGATACGATGCATGAAGTGGACGTAGGGGTAATCGTCCAGCTGCAGCGTAGGCCCCATGTGGAAATCGCGTTCCGCTTGCTCTGGCGTCAAGCTCGCCAAATAACGACGAACCTCGGACTTTCCCGAGGCGGGGAGGGAGAACAACAGGACCGTATCGAGGATCTGAGCGTTCACGGTCGGGCAATACCACAGCCCCGAAGCTCTGGGCAGAAGCGCCCGTCAGGCGCCGGCGGTCCAGCGTAAGCACGGGAAATGTGTGTCAATCCTGGGCATCGGCTCGGGAAGGTGTGACACTACATGCCCCCCTTTAAGGCTTGCACGGAGAAGCGAATGATCCGAGTCGCACGCGTCAGCATTGCTTTGCCTTTCCTCGTCTTCGCCGGTTGCTCGGGTGGTGACCCCACGCCGCCAGCGACGAGCTCGGTATCCGAGGCCATCATTGGTGGCGTGACCGACAGCGGCACCGGAGCGCATCCATCCGTCGTGATGCTGACCAACCCCGGTGGCGCCTGCACCGGGTCGCTGATTGCACCGAAGCTGGTGCTCACTGCCCGTCATTGCGTGTCGCAGAACATCACCCAGGGCATCGGCTGCGACATCTACGGAACGTCGTCGAACGGCGATCACGTGGGCGCGGACTACTCGCCGTCCAGCTTCAGCATCTACACCGGCGTGAACCCCAACTGGGGCTCTCCCGTCGCCAAGGGTGCGCAGCTGTTCCACGTGTCGGGCAAGAACCTGTGCAACGACGACATTGCCTTGATCGTGCTGGACAAGGCCGTGACTGGCTTGACCCCGCTCCCGATTCGGCTGGATTTTGGTCCGCAGATTGGCGAGCTCCTGACAGCCGTGGGCTACGGCGCCGTCAACGACAACCAGGTGGGCGCCGGAACGCGGCGCCGTCGCGCGAACGTCCCGGTGCGCAGCGTGGGCCAAGACTGGAACGAGCTGAACGGTGTCGGGGAATTCTCGACGGGTCAGGCCGTGTGCTCCGGAGATTCCGGTGGTCCGGTGTTCTCGCCGGCGGGGGGCGTCATCGGCATCGCGTCACGCGTGTCCAACTGCTCCGACCCGAACGCGAGCGCCAAGTACGTTCGCCTCGACTACCACAAGGATCTGATCCTGCAGGCCTTCGCCGCCGCGGGCGCGTCCCCCGTGTTGGAGCCGGGCACGGCGCCCACGCCGCCCACCCCGAAGGACGTCGGTGAGAGCTGCAAGACGGGCGCAGACTGCAAGTCCTTCCTGTGCGGCCAGGGCTCCATCTGCAGCCAGTTCTGCTCGGGGACCAGCTGTCCCACGGGGACCTACTGCGCGGACTCCACCATCGTGATTTCCGGGCAGTCCGTCCAGGAGAACACCTGCGTGAAGCTGCCCGCGTCCACGGCCTGCGAGCAATGCCGCGCGGGGATTGCGTGAACGTCACCACGACGTGCCTGAACAATCCCGACTGCAAGGCCATCCTGGATTGTGCCGACGCATGCAGCGACTCGGCGTGCCTGCAGGGCTGCCAAGCCGGTCATGCCGGCGGTGCGGACGACTACGATTCCCTCAGCTACTGCGCTTGCCAAACCTGTCCCACGGAGTGCGCGAACCTGTGCACGGGTACCGGCGGCAGCGGAGGAGCAGGCGGCGCGCCGTCCGGTGGCAGCGGTGGCGTGGGCGCAGCGGGCGGTGGTGGCGTCGGCAACGTGGGCGGTTTTGCCGGAGCAGCCGGTGCGCCGCAGACCAACTCGTCCTCCGGTTCTTCCGGCGGTTGCAGCACGAGCGGGGGCCGCGCGCCCAACGCTCCGTGGTGGGCGCTGCTCGGTCTCGCGGCGGTGCTCGGCCGTCGCCGCCGGCGCGTCAGTTGAAGGTCTGCCCGGTGTTCGGCTGCCCCGGGGTCGCCGTCGCCGGGCCCGACCAGGTGAAGCTCGCGTAGGCGTGACCGGTACCGGTCAGTCCCAAGGACTGGCCGACGGGCGTGGTGGAGAGCTCCGACACGCCGATGTCCGTGGATGCTTGGCCGGCGGCGGCGGCATCCGTGGGCGTAAAGCTCCCTTCGTAGCTCAAGAACTGGATCACGTTGTTGCCGGCGTCCACCAGCGCAACGCCATCCGGCTCGGGGGAGCCGTCGGCGCCACCGTTCTGGATGTTGGTGGCGTCGACCCACACGGTGCCGTAGCCGTTCTG
The DNA here is from genome assembly GCA_020633235.1 of Polyangiaceae bacterium. Taxonomy (NCBI): domain Bacteria; kingdom Pseudomonadati; phylum Myxococcota; order Polyangiales; family Polyangiaceae; species Polyangiaceae bacterium. The sequence goes on from JACKEA010000004.1 coordinate 88,428, forward strand.
CTGGTTCGGGATGCTGCCGCTCAGCGTCTTGGTCATGTAGCTGACGAGCTGGGTCGGCGAGCCGTTGTAGAACACCAAGGTGTAGCCGCTCAGACTCGTCCCGGCAGCGCCCGCCACTTCTACGCCCTCGCCAGTGTCCGTACCGGCGTTGTCGTAGTGGAGCTCGTTGATCCAAACGCCCGACGCCGGCGGGCTGCCGCAGCTTCCACAGCCGAGGGAGGTGACCTCTCCGGCGCAGATCGAGTCCCAGCCGGTGGCGCAGAACGAATCGCTGTCGCTCACACAGCCCACGACGGCGTCGCTGCTGCAGCTTCCGGCCGAGCAACAGTCCGAAGGCGTGGGGCAGGTGCCGCAACTCGCGAGCAGGGTCTCCCCGGCGCAGACCGTGTCCCACTCGGTGTTGCAGCAGAAGCTGTCGGTCGCGCACACGCACGCCTGAACCGTGGCGTCGTTGCAGCCGGTGACGCCCGGGGTCGCCGTGCAGCAATCGCCCCCACCCGTGCTGCCACCGGTGCCACCCGTACCGCCGGTGCCACCAATCCCACCCGTGCCGCCCGTTCCACCCGCGCCACCGGTTCCACCGGTTCCACCCGTGCCACCCGTGCCGCCCGTCGCACCTGCACCGGCAGCGCCGCCGGTCGCGCCCGCGCCAGCAGCGCCACCGCCACCAGAAGCACCGGCTCCCGCAGCGCCCCGCCGCCGGTCGCCCCCGCGCCTGCAGCGCCCCCCGTGTTGGTCGCCCCGCCCCCGCGCTACCCCCCGTACTCCCGCCAAAGCCGCCGGTGGCACCGCCGTCCGTAGCACCGAAGCCACCGAAGTTACCAAAGCCGCCGGAGCCTCCATTGCCCACGCCAGTGTCGGACTGTGCGCACCCCGCCACGCTCAGCGCCACACCGGAAACGACCACCAATCCAACTGACCGGAGCATGCGCGAAACGCTACTGCGGGCCACCGGACGTGCAAAATACTTCGCCGTAACCGTCGAAGATCACGTGTGTATTCGTGGAGCCTGGAGAAAGTGTGAGCCGCCGGCGGGCCGGCTGGCCATGGTCCTCGGGAAGGATGCCGCGGCCGGTTCTCAAGCTTCGGGGCGAGACCCTGCGCCTGTTGGCGCCGGTGGAGGAACGCGTCTCGTTGGTCGAGGCCCTGAAGGCGAAGGAGCCCTGGGCGGAGCGCGCCTTGGTGGAGGAGCACACGGGGTACGTGGAACGCCTCGTCACCCGGGTGCTCGGTCCTCACGCGGACCTGGACGATCTGGTCCAAGAGGTCTTCATTCGAGCCCTCGCCCGGGTGGAGGATCTCCGAGACGACGGCGTGAAGAACTGGATTGGCGCGTTTGCGGTGAACGTGGCGCGTGAAGCATTGCGCAAGCGGCGCCGGTGGAGCTGGATACGGATCGTCGCGCCAGAGGACACCCCGGACGTGGACTCGGGGGTCGCGTCTCCCGAGGTGCAAGCGGCGATGCGCGCTCTGTACGGCCTGCTCGACCGCATGGACCCCGAGGATCGAGTGGTCTTCACCCTGCGCGCCATCGAGGGGCTCGAGCTGTTGGAGGTGGCAGCCCTCACGGACCTCTCGCTGTCCACGACCAAGCGGCGCTTCAAACGCGCAGAGGAACGCCTTCGCGAGCAGGCCCGACGCCATGCTCTGCTTTCGGATTGGGTGGAGGAGCGATGAGCCACTCACTACAGAATCTGGCGGACCAGATCCGAGTCGCCCAAGACGAGGCGCTGGAGCGGCGTTCGCACGCGCCAGCGGAGCAACGCCTCGCCCGCATCCATGCGGAGCTCGGACGCAGGAGCGCCGCGCCCCGGCGCGTTTGGACCGTCACCGTGGCGGCTCTGGTGGCGGCTGCCGCCATCGTCGTCTGGGTGGTGTCTCGTCCTGCCGTTCCGCTCTCGGCGATGGCGGGCGGCAAGTCCGTGGAGGTGAACGGCTATCTGCACGCCGCCAACGCGGCGCAAGCGCTCTCCTTCTCCGACGGTACCCGTTTGACCCTCGCCGAGAACGCAGCGGTTCGCGTGGTGAGCATCGATGCGCGGGGGGCTCGGGTGGCCCTGGAGCGCGGCGAGCTCCACGCCGCGGTCATCCATCGACCCAAAGCACGCTGGGTAGTGGCGGCAGGTCCGTACCAGGTGCTGGTCACGGGAACGAAGTTCGACGCCCGTTACGATCCCGGCAGTGAGACGCTGCGCGTCGAGATGCGAGAGGGATCCGTGCGGGTGACCGGCGGATGTCTGACGTCGCCACGAACCCTCGCCAATCAGGAGCAGGGCGAGTTTCGCTGCGGGAGCCCGAAAGCGGTCGCGCCGCCCCCGGAGCAGGCGAAGCCCGTCGCGCCCCCGCTCCCCACGGCGAGCGCGCCACCTCCCGCACCCAAGGTCAAGGCAGATTGGCGCGCGCTCGCGAGCGACGGGCGCTTCAAGGCAGCGCTCGCGGCCGCCGAGGCGGAGGGTTTCTCCTCGCTGTGCACCCAGGAGTCGAGCGACGGCCTGGTGCAGCTGGGCAACGCGGCGCGCTTGGCCGGCAATCCCGCGCGAGCCGCCGAGGCGTATCTGGCACTGCGCCAGCGCTTCGCGGGGTCTGCGGCAGCAGCCCGCGCCGCCTTCCAACTGGGTCGCTTGGCGTTCGACGGCTCGGGAGACTACGCCGCCGCGCGCCGCTGGTTCGGCGCGTATCTGGCGGAGCAGCCGGGCGGCGGCTTTGCCCAAGAGGCGCTCGGTCGTCTGATGGAGGCGGAGCAGCGGCAAGGGGATGGCGAAGCGGCACGGCGCTCGGCGACGCGTTACCTCGCCCAATTCCCGAGCGGCGCCCACGCCGCGTTGGCCCGCACGCTCGTCGCGGAATGAAGCTCCGACGTTTGCTTCTCGCGGCGGTGCTCTGGGCACAGAGTGCCTCCGGCGCCAGCGTTCGCTACCTCTCGAGCGAGGCCGAGGCGTTCGATCGTCGCGTGGTCGCGGAGCTCGAGAGTGTTGGCTTCGTGGTGGACCAGCCCGCGTCGGAGGTCGTCGAGCTACCGGAAGACTGCGTGGCCATCGTGCGCGTCAGCGGCGGCCAGGTGGAGGTGTGGCTCAATGGCGACGACGGCTTGCGACTGGCCGAGACGATGCCTCGAGATCCCACCTTGGACGAGGACAGCGTTCGCATCGCCGAACGCCTGCGGGGACTGCTCGCGCCGCTCGCCCACGCGCCGGAACCGCACGGCGAGCTGCCCCCACCGCCGCCCCCGATCCCCGCGCCGGAGCCGGAGCCGCCGCCGCCAGAGCCGTCCGCGCCGCCGCCGGTCGCGCCGCCGCCACGGCTGGAGCCCCCGCCGGACAGAGACTGGGAAGCCGGAGCGGGAGTGGCCGCGGCGAGCCAACCAGGAGGCCTTGGAACAGCTGCAGCGGTGTGGCTGCGACGGCGGGTCGTTGGCCATGCCTTCGGCGAGCTCGTCGGGCAGTGGCCGCTCACGTCGTCTCGCATCGAGCGCGGCACCGCGCGCGCGGATGTCGACGCGCGCCTGCTCTCCGCTTCGGCGAGCTACGCCTGGCTGGAGGAGCCCGCGTGGACGCTGCGAAGTGGAGTCGGTGCCACCTTCGCCTGGGTGGAAGCGCGCGGCGATGCGCCGTCGCCACGGCGCGCCAGCGACGAATCCGCGGTGCGCGTGCTGCCCCACGCCTGCGCGGACGTCGCGTTTCGGCTGACGCCCGCCATCGGATTGGCGGGGGGCGTGATGCTGGGCTACGCCCCGGCGAAGCTCGACATCGCTTTTGGATCGGACGTGGTGGGCACTTGGGGTCGACCGCTGCTGATCGGTTTCGCCGGTGTCTCGTTCTTTCCGTGAGCCGTCGATCAGCTCCACGGCCATGACAACGACATGAGCAAAGTCCTTCTTTCCACACTTCTTCTTCTCACGTCCGCCTGCGGGGGCTCCACCCTCGAGCCCGTGCAAGACGGCACCGGTGGCGCGGGCGGTACTGGTGGCACCACCAACACGGGAGGCACCGGCGGCACCAACACCGGCGGCAACAGCGGCGCTGCCGGCAGCGGCGGCCAATCGGCGTGCACCACGCCCAACCCGGCGGGCTGCAAACAGACCGGCTGCGACGCGGGCTTCGTGTGCAACACCGACGCGACCGTGTGCAAGCCGTCCAACTGCACCTGCGGCGCGAGCTCGAACACGTGGGGATGCACGCTGGACTGCGGCGGTGGCGTGTGCACGCCATCCCCGACCGGAAAGGACTACTTCGTTCGCATCGGTTTCACCGGCGGCCAGGTGAGCCTCTCGGACTTTTGCGTCGCGTACTCGAAGAACGGCAACGATTTCGTGTTCGAGCCGCAGGGACTCTTGGCGGCGAACGGAGAAGCGCCCGAGACGTTGAACGGCTTTCAGCGATTCACGAAGTACTTGCCTCTCGACAAGGCGCCCTTGGCGTTCGCGTTGGCCACGGGCGGCAGCTGCAGCAACGTGTTCTACGTCGCCGAGACGCCCACCCCCACGCCCAACTACATGACGTTGCTTTCGGCGCCGTACTCGGGCGAGGCGCCGGAGGTCTGGGTGCTGCCGGATTCCGGTCCGCAATCCGGCTCGGTATCGTCGCGCTACCGGGTGATCAACGCCACCAGCTGGGCCGATTCGCTGAAGGTCGACTTGGACGGAGCAGATGCCAGCACGGCGTTGTTCGGTGCGCAGGGCGACTACAGCTACGCCACGGCCAGCGAGAGCCACCTGTGGAAGCTCAACATCGACGACGGCCAAGACAAGTACGTCGGGGACTTCGTCAACATCGATCTGCTGGCGCTGAGCTACACGACGATCTTCGTCGTGGGTGCCTATCGCGTCATCGGCTGCCTGGACGGCAAGGGCCAGGACGCCACCTGCTTCGAGGCGACGACGACGAAGCTTCAGTGAGCCGTGAGCGCGACGTCGGTGCTTCCGGCGCTGTTGAAGACGATGCCCAGGCCGATGAGCCCGGCGCCGGCACCGGTGGTGATGAGCCCCCACTTCTTCAGATCGCTGCCGGTGGAGCTGTCGCCGCTCGAGACCAGGGCGCCGGTGAGCAGCGTACTGCCACCGCCGATCACGGCCAGCACTCCCAGGCTCAGGGTGGTGACGCCGAGCACTTGATACGTCGAGTTGCCCGGCGTCACCTTCACGTCCACGTCGCCCTGCTTGTCGTACAGCTGAAACGGCGCCGAGTCCGGGAACGCCTCGCCGCTGACCGCCAAGGGCTGACCGAGGCGCGCGTCCAGATAGGTGTCACAGCTGCCGGAGCACAAGATGGTGCTCGCTCCCAGGCTCTCGTAGCCACCTTGCACCGGCCGCAGCTTCTGCACCCCGTAGCCGCGAAGCTGCACGTTCGAATCCGGGCTCTCGATGTGCACGCGCACCACGCCGGGGCCGTCCGTCACCAGCGGTCCGCGAGCTTCCTCCACCGCGGGGGCCAGCGGCCCGGGCGCCATGCCCGCCAGGCTCGACAGCGGCGATACCTCCACCCGCAAGAGCGCGCCGCATCCATCCGGCGGCCCTTGATCTTCCGCGCTGGAGGTCTCGCAGGAGTGGGGGTCGCCATCGCGATTGAGGATCTCCTTCGCGCGGGACTGCCGCGCTCCGGCCCCCGTGCCGAGCACGTTCACGCCGCCGCCGGCTTCGCTTTCGGCCCCCGCCGAGAACTCGAAGGCGCCGGCCGTGAGGCCCGTGACCACGTGCGTGGCCCCGCTGCACGCTCCGCTCATGTTCTTGGCTTCCGTGCTGGCCGCGTCGTAGCGCCCCACCACGTGCATCGCGACGTCCAGCTCACCTGCTTTTTGCAGGCGTCCTTCCAGTGAGGCGGCGCCCACCGGGAGCTGCGCGTACAGCTCGTCGTTGTCGCGAATGGTCACTTGCTCGAGCTTCCGCGTGGTGGGCGTGTAGCGATACGCGCCGTCCACACGACACTGGCTGAGCACTTCCATCTCGCAGCCTTCGTAGCGCACGACCACCAGCCCACGCTTCACCGCGGCTTCCAGGGCTGCGCGATCGGAGGAGGGCCACTCGATGATCAACGGACGATCCGTGCTCTTGCGCACACCGCACTTGGTCTGCCCTTCGGGCTGAAATGTCGGCGCCTTGGGCTCGGGCGCCACGCTCCCGCCACACCCCACGGAAACCAAAGCGACCGCACAAAACCAAGGATTGAGCCTCACGGCAGCGTTCTACGATAGTTCACCGCGCTCCTCCCCTGCCTTTGGCAAGGGCGCGGAAAAAGCAGAATTCATGCCGTGCGCACCCCACGGTTGTGTGGGAACAAGGACGTTGGCTTTCCGGTTCATCGCGCCGGGGGCCGATTCGCCGTGAAGCCCGAAATCCACATCGCCCACCGGTTCCCCTCGCTGTCTCCCGAGCGCGCGCGCCGCGGAGCCCGCATCCTGTCGTCCACGCTGTACCTGCTGCTCGCTCTGGTGGCGCTGATGGAGCTCGGCAATCCGGGAATGGTGCGGCGCATCTCCGCGCAGGGTGCCGGGCGGGTGCTGCTGCTGGTGGTGGCGGCGCTGCTGTTGCTGATGACCGCCCTCGCCTTCGGTAACGTGATCTCCCGCCAGGACTCCACGCTCCAAGCCGGCTTCGGTGATGCACTGCTGCATCTCGCGATCGCCATTGGTGGCCTCGATCTCGCCGTCGGCAGTCGCATCCTCTCCGTGCCGGAGGGCGCGATCCTCGTCGCCGGGCTCGGCGTCCTGCTCTTCTCCGTCGGCCTGGTGGTGGCGCTGTGGTCGTTCCGCCCGCTCGAGCTGGACACCAACGCCATCAGCGATTGGCGGGCGCGTGAGCTACGGGCGATTCACCGCCGCGACTACCGCGTGCGGGGTAGCGTCTTCGCCGTGCTCGGCGGCTTCCTCGCTGCGGCTTCGGCGCACGCGGGCCTCACGGCGGATCACACCGTGGCCCACGCGCCCTGGCGCTTGCCCCTGCTGGTGGCCGCCGCCGCTGCCCTCGGTGCCTACGGCCTGCACGCCCTTTGGATCCTCCGCCAAGAAGAACGCCTCTGGCTGAGCTGATCGTATTCTTGTCGGGGCGGCGCGAACCCCGTCAGTGCTGAGACATACAGCGAAGGCACGGCCCTTTTTCACCCGGCTTGCAGGGCGCGTCGTTGCACACCCCGAGCACGCCGCCGCCCAGCTGACAGCGATCTCCGCGTTCCACGCATCGTGAAGGCTCCGACTGCGACGCCGGCTTCGAGTCCGGGCAGCCGAGCTGAGCGATGCATAGAAGCGCGAGAATCGTCCAACGCGTGGCGGTCACGACGACGCCACGGTGCCACGCCTTGGGCGTGGGTCAAGCGCGGTGGTTTTCGCGAGTGAGCGGCTTTGCTATGGCCCACGCAAGGTGAGCGACGAAACACTGTGGTTGGGTCAGCGCCGGGACGACGGCCAGGCGGCGAAGCTTCCGGCGCGGGCGCTCTTGCGCCACGTGATGGCCCTCGGCTCCAGCGGCTCCGGTAAGACCGTGTTGTGCAAGGTCGTCGTGGAAGAAGCCGTGCGGAGCGGCATCCCGGTGATCTGCGTCGACCCTCAGGGTGATCTGTGCAGCTTGGTGGAAGCCGCCACGGACCCAGAGGCTCTCGCTCGCCATGGGATCGACCCGGAGGTGGCTCGCGAGTTCGCGGAGCGCGCGGACGTGGTGATCTTCACCCCCGCGTCCCCCAAAGGCGTGCCGCTGTGCGCGGATCCCGTCGATCCGAAGCTTCCGAAGCTGGCCCCCGCGGAGCGCTTGCAAGCGCTGACGCGCACCGCGGGCATGGTCACCTCGCTGCTGGGCTTCGACGTCGACTCGGACGACGGCGCGGGTCTGGTGGCGGTGCTCGACGGCGTGCTCGGTGAGATGCTCGACGCCGGGCGAGACGCGAGCTTGGCGGCGCTCGGGGAAGCGCTCTTGGAGCACGAGAAAGACGGCTTCGCCAAGCTGTCCCGCTATCTGGATCCGAAGAAGATCCGCACCGCGTGTCAGCGCCTGGCCCGGCTGGACGTGGGCGCTCGGCGCCTGCTGTTCCACGAAGGCGTGCCCATCGACGTCGACGTGCTGCTGGGACGCGAAGAGAAGAGCCGGAGCGACGACCGCATCCGCGTGAGCGTGGTGTACCTGAACACGCTGGGCAGCCAGGACGACAAGGACTTCGTGGTCGCCGCGCTGGCGGACCGTTTGTATTCCTGGATGCTCGAGCATCCGAGCCCAGAGCCCCAGGCCCTGTTCTACATCGACGAGGTGAGCCCCTTCATTCCTCCGGTGCGGAAGCCTGCCTGCAAGGAGGGGCTGCAGCTGCTGTTCAAGCAGGCGCGCAAGTACGGCGTGTGCTGCCTGATGGCGACGCAGAACCCGGGTGACGTCGACTATCGCGCGATGGCGCAGTTCGGAACCTGGGCCCTGGGGCGCCTCACCACGCGACAAGATTTGAAGAAGATCGAGCCCAGCATCAAGTCGCTCGATCCGGTGCACTCCGACGCGCTGCTCTCGGCCCTGCCGGGGCTGCGCCCTGGGCAGTTCACGCTGCTCTCCCCCGATCACTTCGAGAGCGCGCTGCCGCTCCAGGTGCGCTGGCTCCTATCCGAGCACCAGACCTTCGACGAAGAGCGCATCGAGCGGGTGGCGGACGAGCGTTGGCGCGAGCGCTTCGCGCCGCTCACGGGCGGACGTGGCGCGGCGTCCGCGGGGGATCGCGCCGAGCCAACACCCGAAGCGGAACCCGAGTCCGTAGCACCGGAGCCCATCCGTCCTCCGAAGGCGAAACCCGAGTCCGTAGCGCCGGAGCCCATCCGTCCTCCGAAGGCGAAACCCGCGCCCCCAGCGTCGGTGCTCGACGAAGCGGACGCCGAAGAACGCTTCACGCCGATCCCCCCGACGGTGGACGACCCGCCGCCGGCCATTGCTCCCACGGTGGCGATGACCCACGTGGTGCCGCTGCCACCATCGCCCGTCCCCGCGCCCGTCGCCGCCCCCCGCGCCCGCCGCAGCACCCCGCCGCCGCACCCGCGCCCGCTGCCGCCGCCGCACCCGCGCCCGCCGCCGCGCCCGATCCCCACGAGCAAGCCGTGCGTCGCTTGGCCAAGAAGAAGAGCATGACGGCCAAGGAATTCGCGACGGCCTCCGGCTTCGGCGAGAAGAAGGCCCGCGCGGTGCTCAAGGAGCTCGTCGCCGCGGGGCACGCCGGTCAGTTCAAGGAAGGACGCGTGCAGCGCTTCTGGGCGCTGTCGTCCGGGGCGCGGCCGGACATCGGTCTGCCCGCCCAGGTGATGACGGTGGCTGCGCGCATCGACGCCAATGGCGCTGCCGCCATCGCGCGGGACCACGCCCGCAGCAAGCTCCTCGGGCTGATCGGCAACGACGAGCAGCTCGCGCGCGTGGTGCTTTCGTACCGCCTGCTCTACAAGGTGGACTTCCGCGAGACCGTGGAGCGCTCCCTCTTGCATCGCGTGGTGGGCGCCGGCACGGAAGAGCGCCTCGGCAGCCTGTACTTCCACCCCCACACCCTGGACGTGCTCACTTTCTCGCGCGAGGGCGTCGTGTTCGCGCCGCGCCCCGCGGAGCGCGCCAGCGAAGTAGTGGACCTCGACGGCTTCGCGGCCTTTGCCGAAGCCACGGCCGCGGAGCTGGCCATCAGCGAAACGGACTATCGCGCGCGGCGCTCGGAAAAGGACGTCGCGCGGGAGACCAAGACGCGCTTCGGTGCCGCCCCGGTGCGCGTCACGGACGTGTTCTTCCCATTGTGGGAGATCACGCTCCAGCGCGATGGCGGCGCGGGTTATCGCGTCGTCACCATCGACGCCCTCGTGGGCCGCCCCGTGAGCTGGCCCGCGCCGGCCTGAACGGCCGCGTTGGGTATCGCGCCGCAGCGACAAATCCTGGTAGCCTGACAAGGCTGAGCAGAGGAGCGGACGGATGCGAACCACGATGATTTCGTTGCTGGTGGTGACGGTGGCGCTACTGGCCTGCAAGAAGGAAGAAGACAAGACGGAGGCACCACGCGCCGAGGCAACGCCCGCGGCCACGCCCGTGGCGCCGGCTCCGGAGCCCACGCCGGCGGAGCCCGCGCGCACGGCGGAGCCCAGCGATCAACCGCAGTCGCGTACGGGGATCCCGACGGAGGGCAACTCCAAGCCGCCCACGGTGGCGGAGTGGAACGCCGTCGGAGAGATCACGGTGCGCCACAGCACGCCGCTCGGGTGCGAGACGAAGCTGGTGCGGGAGTGGCTCCGGGTGAGCTGCCGTACTGCCTCGAGTGACGCGAATCAGATCCTGGCCGTGGAGCTCACCCGCGGGAAGGACTCCGGCGGTATTCCTCCGTTCGTGAAGAAGGGCGTGGCGAGCATCGTCACCCGCGTGAAGCCGGGCATGGACGCGGAGTGGACCTATCGCTGGAGTCAGTGGGGAACGCGCAAGCTCATGGTGCGTTGGCCGAACGGCGCGCCTTCACCCACGTACGAGTTCGATCAGAGCGCGCCGAAGTAGCCGGACCCCGCTCATGGTCCGAGGGACTGAACGTCCAACGTCACCGTTACGTCGGGCCCGCAGCCGGCGGGGCCGAATGTCAGCACGTGTTGGTAGGGAACCGCAGGTACTTCCGGCGAGTAGACGAAGACGCCAACACCGATCTTCTGCTTGGGCGCGAGCGAAGCAGTCAGGTCGAGACCCACGTTGAACGGCCCCGGGTCGAAGTCATAGGCCAGGTCCCCGATCCTCGAACCGATGCTGCCGACGTTCTCGAGGGTGAACTGATGCGACACCACGCCGGGTACCTCGTCTTGCATCCAGGTCAGAGTGTCCGGTGAGACCTTCAGAGTGGGCAGCGCGCCCTTGGCGGAAACCGGGATCTCGAGCTTCGGCCGACTCGGGTCGTTGGAGCTCAAGACTAGAGTACCGCTCATCAGATCTCCGTCTGCGCAGCACAGGTTCAGGAACTCGAGATGCAAGGTCCGCTTCGCCCCAGGCTCCACGGTGAACGCGTTGTAGCTTGGAACCACCCCGGTGCTGCCCTCGTCGTCAACAGCAAGGGTTGCATCTCCGTCGTTTCTGACCACCAGCTTCAGGGCCTGGTACCTGGCGTCCGCGTTGGCTCCCGAGAGCTCGCAGGACAACACACCCGCATCGAGGGCGTCCGCGCTCACCCAGATCTTGGGCCCAGGAGCTGGCGCGTCGACGCCCGAGTCCTGTGTCGTCGACGGACCCGGTTCGGACGGCGAATCGTCGGCGCCGCACCCAGTGAGCGCAGCGAGAACGGCGAAAACGCCCCAGCGCTTCAGAAGCGTGGTCATGCAGCAGACTACGGTGGGACCATGTCACACCTGCTCGACACTTTCGGACAACGGCGGCCGCGTCGGGTATCGCGCCGCAGCGACAAGATGCTGCAGGTCATGCGTCTTGGCTGGTAGCCTTGAACAGCTCGGGATCCAGGCCTTCTTGCAGATGCAAGAGCGCGCCGAGGTTCTTGAAGTGCAGCTTGCGCAGGCGCCCGAGCACCTGGCCCAGCTGGCGCATGAGTTGATTGACCCACTCGCCCGTGAGCGGTTCCGGACGCGGCTCGAGCAACACCTCGGGTAGCACGAAGTCGCGCACCGAGCGGACCTCGGAGAGGTGTGCCAGGGGCACGAGCTTGGTGGAGCTGCATGCGTCCAACACCTGCAGCAGCGCGATGCGGGCCTCGTCGAAGGTCTCCACCACGTAGGCGAAGTCGGCCTGGTTCAGCTCGCGACCGGCGCTCAGCGCGGCGAGCACCGGACCGAGCTTCACGTCCACCGCGTTCAGCTTCTTGATCTGCTTTTGCACGCGCACCAAGAAACGATAGCGACGCACCAGCTCCTTGCCTTCGGCGGTGCCCGCACTCTTGGCCACGAAGTAGCGGAACACGGCGCGGTCGATGCCGTCGATGGTGTGGTCCGTCTGGTCCCGCTCGATGACGGCCTCTTCCAGGAGCTTCTTCGCGGAGGAGGCACGCACGCGCTTGTCGCCACCCAAGAGTTTGCGCGCCGCCGGCCCTTCCAGCTTGCCCGCGTCGAGCTCGCTCAAGATACCCACGCGACGATACAGCTCGGCGCGGCGTTTCATCAGATCTTCGAGGGCGCTTCCGGTGTGCGACGCCGCAAGCGCCCGAAGCACGTCGAGATCCAGCTCGTTCCGCTCTTTCGCTTCCGTGAGCTCCTTCACCTGTTTGCTCAAGGGTCCGGGCGCGATGAAACGATCGTCGTAAAGACCGTGGTAGTGCTCCGCCTGCTCCATCTCTTGGCGCTCTTCCAAGATCTGGCGGTGCACCTCTTGCGCGGGCAGCACTTCCTTGGCGGTGCGCCCGCCTTGCTCGTAGAGCATCTCCGTGAGCACCGTGCGCAGCTTCTTCTTGTGCCCGAAGAGATGCCATGCCGGCCGGCCGTCGGCTTCCAGCGCCAGATAGCGCTGCTTGATGTTGCGCTCTCGGTCGAAGTTGGAAGGATGCGACGCCCACATGTCCGCGGCGGTCTCTTCCTCCGCCGTGAAGTGCGGAGCTTGTCCGGGTTGGTAGTCCTTGAACAGGCTCGGGTGCTGCTCTCCGAGGTCGGGCTTCTCGGTCAGGAGCTTTCGGATGCGCTCGAGCGAACGGCTCTGGTGATAGAAGAGGTCGTCGCTGTGGGTGCCGTGCATGGCCACGCTGGCGAGATCCGAGCCGGCCATGTTGAAGGCGAGGCTCGCGCGCTCCGTCTTCCACAGTGCGGAGATGAGCGCGTCGCTGCCGGTGAGACGCGCCGCTGCCAGGTCCGCGTCGAACTCCATCTGGCGCGAGAGCGAGCGGTTCAGCTTGTTGATGCCCTCGAAGCCCCAGGCCAGGATCTTGCGCAGGACCCACACGACGCCCTTCAGGCCCCAGGCAGGGAAGCTCAGGCGCAGGTCGATGCTGCACCAGTTGTTGAGAAAGCGGTCCCAGAAATCTCGGCCGTAGACCATGTCGTGCATGACCTGATTCGCGGAGTACACGTAGCGACCGAGGCGCATGCTGCTCTGGGCGAAGTGTCCGAACTCGTGCGCCAGCACGGCTTTCAGCTCGCTGAGCGACAGCACGTTCACGAGCCCGAGCCCGATGACCAGGTTCTTGCGCACCGGGAGCAGCAGGGACAGCACCGACCGCGGATAGAACACGCCGGCGTTCACGTCGGCGCTCAGGTAGATGTGCCCGGGCTTGGGGCTGCCGGCCTCCTCGCACAGCCTGGAAATGAACGCGTGCAGCGCCGGCTGCTCCTCGGCGGTGACCTCCACCATGGCGTCTTCGTCCAGGCGGTTCTTCTTGAACAGGCCCTTGAGCAGGAACAAGAACAGCATCGCCGAGCCGGCGATGGCGAGGACGTTGAAGAACGAGAACTTGCCGGCAGTCGCCGCGGCGTACACCAGGTAGCCCGCGCCGAAGAGCAGACTCAGATAGAAGACCAGGAACGCCCCCAGGGCGATCAGCACCACCACGGCGCGCAGCCTGTATTCGCGGGTCGTCTGCGGAGCCGGCGGCAGCGGGCTCGGGGACGGTGGGTACAGCGCCAAGGCACCGTCCGCGTCCACGCTGGCCGGCATGGCCTCTACGGACGGCGGCGGCGGTTCCTCGGGCATCTCCCGACGATGGTATCGGACTTTAGCGGTGCTTGAGAACGCCGAGCTTGTCCCGGTGTTTGTGCTGCGCCCGGTTGTAGTCGTCCTGCGTGAGGCCCAGCGCGGTGGTCACCGTGCGCAGCAAGTTGACTTCGGCGTTGTCGATCTCTCCGTCCGCCGCGGCCACGTCCACGAGAACGTCCAAGATCTCGACGCGCAGCTCGTGGTCCGCCAGCTCCACCAGGGCTCGGGCGTAGCGTGGCAGCTCCACCGTGGACACTTCCAAGATGTTTCGCCGGAGGGCATCCGTGATGGCGGTGATGCCGGCGTCCGTCATGCCGTTCACCCGTGACAGCTCGCGCCGGACTCGCCGCTCCTCCTTCTCGGAGTAATCGCGATCCGCGTAGGCGATGGCGCCCAAGAGGCCGGTGATGGACGTCACCACCTGCACCGTCTCTTCGTCCGCCCCGGAAAGGTGTGCTCGCACGGCGTGGGTGAGTGCCTCCGCCCCCTTGGGCAGCGGGGCGGAACGTGCGGTGGACAGCCAGCGACCGAACATGGCGCGATGTTACCGCTCTCGCGAGAGCTGTCCCGATGTTTGTTGCTGCGCCGCGGGCACGCTACGGTGAGCCGCGTGGCACGTCCCCGAGAAGCGGACTCCGAGCGGACCATGCAGGCCATCGTCGCGGCGGCGCTGGAGGTGCTGTCGGAGACGGGCAACGCGTCGCAGCTGTCACTCCGAGCCGTGGCGACGCGCGCCAAGCTGAGCCTCGGGACGATTCAGTACTACTACGCCACGAAGGCAGAGGTCTTGGAGGCGTGCCTGGACGGCTTTCACGGCCGCGTGGCGGAGCTGGCGCTGTCGTACATCCAGATTGCGCAGGAGTCCCAGGACGGAAAGCGGTTTTTCGAGGACGCGATTCGTGCATTTTACGACCTCTGCGTTCGCGAGCGCGCGCTCATCCGGCTCCGGCTGGTGGCCAATCTGGACCAGGGCGAGCTGCACCCCCGGCGTCAGGCGGACTTCATGGGCTCGCTCCTGACCCAGGCGGTGGGCACGGTGAAGCATCTCATCGAGGTGCCCGAACAGGAGGCGCGGGTCGCGATCCAAGCGATGACGGCGATCCTCATTCGCTTCGCCTTGCTCAGTGATTCCGAGCGCGAGCATTTCGAAGGGCCGGAGGCCATCGTGGAGTATCTGATCCGCGTCGGGCGTCGGATGGTGCGCCCGGGGGACGGTTGATCAGCGGTCGGTCATTGCCTCGCTGACGTTCCACAGCTCCCGGGCCAGGGTCGCATCGAGGGCCACAGGGTTCGGCGCCCGGGGCGCGCACCAGGCGAAGTACCGTCCGCTCTGGTCGCGGAGCTCCGGCATGGACGCGACATGCAAGGACGTGCGCGCGCCCTCTTCCGGCGTGAGCAAGTGCAGCTTTCCGATGCTGTCCGACAGCCACTGCAACGGAACCGAGGTGCGCACCACGTTGGTGGCCACGTCGCCGGGGTGCACGGCATTGGAGGTGACCTCGCGGCGGTCAAGCCGCCGCGCGAGCTCGTTGCTGAACAGCACGTTGCACAGCTTGGATTGCCGGTAGGCGCGGAGACCGCCGTAGCGGCGCTCCTGAAACTCGAGGTCGTCGCGGCGGAGGGCGCGTTCCTTCTCGTGCAGCCGGGACGAGACGTGGACGACGCGCGCGGGAGCGCTGCGCCGCAGTGTCTCCAGCAGCTCGAGCGTGAGTAGGAAGGGCGCCAGGTGGTTCACCTGAAACGTCATCTCGATGCCGTCCGCGCTCAGGCGCCGCGACGGGAGCCACAGGCCGGCGTTGTTGACGAGCACGTGAATGGCTTCGAAGCGCGAGCGCAGCGTTCGAGCCAATCGCCGAACGTCTTCCAGCCGCGCGAAGTCGCACACTTCCCACGCGGCGCTCAGCGCTTCTGCGTGCGCGCGGGTGCGCTCGGCGTCTCGGCCAACGAGGCACACCGTGGCGCCCCGCTCGGCGAGCCCGCGCGCGGTCCACAGGCCAATCCCGCTGGAAGCGCCGGTCACCACGCAGATGCGGCCCGCGAGGTCCACCCTCGGAACGGGAGGTGGCACCTTCCGGCGAAGCCGCATCAGTAGACCGGATACATCAGCTTGCAGCCCTCCGCCGAGGGGCCGATGGAATCCTGAGCCCACTTCAGGTTACCGCCCTCCAGGGACGACAGCGCCTGGATGCACTCGCTCACCGTGAAGTCCGGGCGTTGGTGCTTGGCCTTGCAGCGGGCCACGGCGCTCTCGCACGTTTGGGTGAACGCGGCATCCGGGCACGCTTCCGCCAGCGCCGAGCGAAAGCACTGTTTGCGCACGCGGATGTCGCACGCCGCGCGGCCCCTTTCTTCGAAGCAGCGCGCAACCGCAGCCCCCACGCGTAGGCGGTAGCCGTAGCCCTTGGCGAGCAGATCGCAGGTGCCGCCGAAGCCTTCGCACGCGGGCCCGCTGAAAGTGCGCTCGTTCACCCAATTGCAGTTCACGTCCCCCACGTCGTTGTTGCAGCCCGATGCCACTGGCGTCTCTACCACCTCCACCGGTGCGTCGGGCACGGCGCCAACGGGTTCCGGAGGTGTCGTGTCCGTGGGTGCCGGCAGAGCAGTGGCGACCGCGCCGCTGCTCTCGGTGCTGTCGAAATATCGCGGCGCGGGCTTCGGCTCCGGCTGCGGAGCGCACCCCGCGATGGCCGCCGTCAGCGCCGCGAACACCTCGAAGTCGATGCGCATGTCAGTCCGCGTCTCCCGGAAGCGCGAGCACGCCCGGATACAGGCGATCCACGTTCAGCGTTGCGCCGCCGGCCACCGAGAGCCGCTCGCCGGGGCCCGTCGTACCGGGCTCGAGCTCGACGGGGCCGCAAATCACGGTCGCGTACGGCGCTCCCACGTCAGGTACTCCCGCGGCGGGCATGGCGCGAGCATAGCATCCGACGGCTGGCGCGAGGTCCCGCGGCGGACCGACATTCATTCGAAGGATGTCGGGGCGGCGCGGTAACTGCGCGCTGCTCGGAAAAGTCCTTTTCGCGCCGCACCCGAGATCGGACAATCATCGTCACGATGACGACCACCACGCGCTTTCGGACCATTGGACTCGGGGTTTGCTTGCTCTTCGCGAGCGGTAGCGCCGCGGCAGCAACGCGCAGCGTTGGGCCCGGCAAGCAATACGCCACGCCCTGCGCCGCAGTGGCGGCGGCGTCGGATGGTGACGTCATCGAGATCGATGCTGCGGGCAACTACGACGGTGACGTGTGCGCCATCAACAAGAACCAGCTCACACTGAAGGGCGTGAACGGCCGCGCCAAGATCGACGCTGCTGGGCAGAACGCGCAGGGCAAGGCCATCTGGGTGATCAGCGGCAACGACGTGACGGTGGAGAACATCGAGCTCACGGGAGCCACGGTGCAAGATCAGAACGGCGCCGGCATTCGCCAGGAGGGCGCGAACCTCACGGTGCGCCATTGCTACTTCCACGACAACGAGAACGGTATCCTGGCCGGGGACAACCCCAACAGCGAGATCTTGATCGAGTACAGCGAGTTCGATCACAACGGCTACGGCGACGGGTACTCGCACAACCTGTACATCAATCACGTCAAGAAGCTCACGTTTCAGTACAACTGGTCGCACCGCGCGAAGATCGGACACCTGTTCAAGTCGCGCGCGGCGGAGACGCACGTGCTCTACAACCGCCTCACGGGGGAGGGCGACGGCACCCAGAGCTACGAGATCGACGTCCCCAACGGCGGCAAGACCTACGTGATCGGCAACCTGGTGGAGCAAGGTCCGCAGACGGACAACCCGAACATGCTCGCCTACCAGGAAGAAGGGGCCAACGCCGCCAACCCCAGCCACGAGCTGTTCGTGATCAACAACACCTTCGTGAACGACAAGGGCAACGGCACCTTCGTGAACATCGGCGGCAGCGTGAGCACGCCCGCGGTGATCAAGAACAACATCTTCTTCGGCGGCGGCACCGTTACGAATCAGGGTAACGCCGACCAGGCCAACAACGAGAGCGGCACCACCACGTGCCTCGCGGACGCAGCGAACTTCGACTACCACCTGGTGGCCGGCTCGCCCTGCGTGGACGCCGGGGTGGATCCCGGAACCGGCGCGGGCATGGCCCTCCTGCCGCAGTTCCAGTACGTGCACCCGGCGGATCGCGAGAACCGCACCTCGGTGGGCGCGATCGACATCGGCGCCTACGAGCTCGGCGGCGGCAGCGCGGGCACGGGTGGCGCGGGGGGCAGCGGCGGTGGAAACACCGGCGGCAGCGCGGGCTCCGCAACCGGCGGCGCCGCGGGCGCGGGTACCGGCGGCGGCGCGACGGGCGGCGCATCGAGCGGCGGCAGCTCCAGCGGCGGCGCGGCGGGCAGCACGGGAAGCGGCGGCAGCAAGGCCGGCGGCTCGAGCAGCGACGACGGCGGCTGCGGCTGCCGCGTCGGCACGCGCCCCACGCCGGGCTCGTGGTTCGCGTTCGCGGCGGCGTTGGGCCTGCTCGCGCTGCGCCGTCGGCGCTGACGTCTATTGCTCGAGAGCGCCGCGATCGACGCCGCCGCCCTGGGGGCGCGCGGTGCCGTTCAGGTCCACGGCGATGCTCTGGCCGAACAGGCTCTGGAACGTGGCCCAAGAGCTGGGGCTCACGCCGCTGTCCAGGGCTGGGCTCCCGGTTTGCAGCGTGAAGTCCCCGGTGACGGGGCTCTGAAGCAGCGCGTCTGCTTCGAGGCACGCGGTGCAGGCTCCAGGAAACGCCGCATTCAGTCCCGCCACGTCCATCCCCTTGTTCGAGCCCCAGCGCACCACCGCGGGGGCGTCCATCAGCTCGTGCTCCAGGCTCGAGCCCGCGGCGGCGGTGGGGTCCTCTATGTGCACGTGCGCCCCGGCGATGGTCGACAGCAAGTCGTTCTTCGCGAGCAGCGGTCCGGTGCCCCGAGCATAGGTGATGCCCACGTCAGCGTCGTAGATGGTGTTGTTCTCGACGTGCTTGGTGGCGTCCTGATCCGTGAAGTGAAGCCCCGCGCCGGTCTGCCATGGATCCGTGCTGGGCGCGCTGGCGTCCTGCTTGTGGATGTCGTGGATCAGATTGCCGATGACGTACACGTCCTTGCCGGGGCCGGGCACGTTGTCCACGTCGCCTACGTTGGTGGACGACGTGATGCCCATCTCGCAGTCGTAGATCTCGTTGAACACGATCCATAGCCGCTCGGGCCCGTACTGAAAGCCGATGCCAGCGCCGCCGGACGAGTTGGACGGGCGGTGCCCGTGGACCACGTTCTGCGAGAAGATCACGTCCGTGCTCTGTTTGCTCCACAGGCCCGTCTGCTTGTTCTCGTAGGCGAGGTTCTTGCCCACGTACACGTGGTGCAGGGTGTCCATCAGCCCTGCCTTCTTGGCGTTGATCTGAAGGCCGTCGCCGCTGTTGCGGTACATCACGTTGCCCACGATCCAGACGTGGTTCGCGTGATGCCCGAGGGCGATGCCGTGGTGGTCCTCGTCCGTCGTGGCATTCAAATTGCCGTTGTCGTGCACTTGGTTGTCGTAGAACACGATGTGCTCCGCGGTCGCCGGGTCGTCTTCCGGGTTCCAGCGGCCGGTGTACAGGCCCGCGCTCGGCCCACCGACGCCGTTCCGCACCTCGCTGTGGCGCACCACCACGTGGTCGCTGGGCGTGAGCACGGAGACGCCGCTGTCGGGGCCGTTGAAGTCGAAATGTTCGACGATCAGGTAGCTCCCGGACAGCTCCACTGGCGCTTCGATCTTCGGCGGCGCCGAGCTGTCCGCCGCCACCACGAACACCGGGCTCGCGGAAGTGCCGGCTGCGGCAATGGACACGTCGTTCGTGTAAGGACCGCCCGCGACAAAAACCGTCGCCCCGGCGGGCAAGCTCTTCGGGATCGTGAGCCGCGGCTTGTCTGGCGTACCCTGCGGATTGGCGTCGTCCGTCGCGGCCGGGTGCGTGTTGTCCACGTAGTACCCTGGCGTCTTCGGAGCCTCTTCGTGAATGCCGAACTCCGGCTCGGGGATCGCGACAGGCCAACCGCTGAGCCCAGCGCTGCCGCCAGTGCCTGCGCTGCCGCCCGTGCCCGCCGTGCCGCCCGTCCCGCCGCCGCTACCCCCGCTGCCGCTCGTGCCTCCGCTGCCTGCGGCGCCGTCCGAGCTGTCGGACCCGCAGCCCGCGGTGAAGAGAGCAGTGCACACCACGAACGCCACGCGAAACACCAGGCCGGCCATGATCTCAGGGTAGCGCGGTTCGCGGCCGAGCGAACCCTTGCGCTGGGCGACGATCTCCATCAATTGAGCGGTCGACGACCGGAGGCGTGCAGCGAGGGAGTCGAGATGTTGCGACTCAGAGCTCAGAGAGAGGACCGACGGGGCTAGTTCCGCGCCCGAAGCTCCCGGACTCCGCGCCCGAGTTTCCGCCGCAGCAACGTGCGCAGCGTGGTGCCGTCCCCGTAGCCCACCGCCGCCGCCACCTCTTCGACATCCTGGGTCGTCGTCTGCAGCAAATGCACGGCGCGTTCCACGCGCAGGTCCTGCACGTAACCGACGGGCGACTTGTTGAGCACGTCGCGCAGACGGCGCGCCAGCGTTCGTTCGCTGGTGCCCACCGCGCGTGCCGCGTGACTGAGGGAAAAGCGCTCGCTCAAATGCGAGCGCGCCCAGCGTTCGAAGCGCTCCACGAGCGGATCGTCGTGCGAGAGCTGATCGACGATTGCGTAGCTCGACTGGGACGGGCGCGAATCGACCACGAGGTAGCGCGCGGTGGTGGCAGCCAGAGACGGACTCTTGCGCCGTACCATCCACAAGGCCAAATCGACATGAGCGAGAGCCGCGCCGGCGGTGACGCGCTTGCGATGCTCGACGACCATGCGGGACTCCTCCAGCTCCACTGCCGGAAACAGGTCCCGGAACAGCGGCGCGAGCCACCAGGTGGTCGTCGCGCGGCCGCCATCGAGCAGACCGGTGTGCGCCAACACGAAGGTACCCGTGCAAGCCGCCGCTAGTTGAGAGCCCGCCGCGCCGTACGCGCACAGGACGTCGCTGGCGTCGGCGACGTCCTTTCGGGCCAATGCCGAACGCAACGCGTCGGGCACTTTGCAGCCGAGCGCGGGAATCACGACCATGTCGGGCGCGTCCGCGGGCGCCGAACCGACGGGCACGCTCAGGCCCTGTTGCGTGATCACTTTGCGACGAACGCCGACCAATCGGATTCGGAACATCGGACCGCCGCGCCGGCCGGAAGCCACAGCCAGGTCGTTGGCCGTGGACAGGGTATCGAGCACCGCGGATAGCCCGAGATCGAAAACGCCATCCAAAACCAGAACGCAGACCTCCATGGCGAAAACAGTATCATTGTTGTCGTTTTCGCCAATGGGCACCGACCCCCTGGGCCTCTACCTTTACTTCACCACGCCGGCGTGCGTGGCAAGGAGGTACTCATGGTCAAAGTTGGTTTGTTCGTGCGGTTGGAGGCCAAGCCCGGCAAGGAGCAGGAGCTGGAGGGATTCGTGAAGGGCGCGCTGCCGCTCGCTCGAGAGGAGCCGGGGACCACGGCGTGGTTTGCGGTCAAGCTGGGACCGTCCACCTTCGCCATCTTCGACGTGTTCGAAGAGGAAGCGGGGCGCCAAGCGCACTTGGAAGGACGCATCGCGGCCGCACTGATGGCCAAGGCGGACGAGCTCTTGGCGAGCCCTCCCAACATCGAGAAGCACGACGTGCTAGCCGCAAAATTGCCCTGAAGACACGTCCAGCGGCGCCGCCGGTCTCGACTGCGGCGCCGCCGCACCGTCCTTCCGGCGGGTGGCCGGCGCAGTTGTGACCTGCCCGTGAAGGGCGGTGAGGACGACGAATGCGAGAAGGAGCAAGCGAGGTTCCGCGCCGAACCAACATCCATACGAAGATTGCTGGTCCGCCGCGGAACCTCGCGGACGCGTGAACGCCGCGCAGAGGCGCTGCATCTACGGGTGCATGCGCGCTGTCGCGGCGCTGCCGCTGATCTTGGCATTGGGGTGCGCCACGTCGTCCGGCGCGGGTGGCGGCGCGAATCCGGACGGCGGCGCCGGCACTGGCGGCGGTGGCGGAACTTCGCCTATCGACGCCGGCTTCGACGACTGCAAGAGCCTCGCGGCGCCCAACAGCTACATCGGCTGCGAATACTGGCCCACGGTGACCAGCAACGCGTTCCTGACGGACGGCTTCGCGTTTGCCGTCGTGGTCTCCAATGCGGAGCCGAAGCCTGCCCAGGTGGAGGTGACGCGGGGCGGCACAGCGGTCGCGGAAAAGCTCGTGGCTCCGGGGGACGTCGCGGTCATCGCGTTGCCCTGGGTGGAGGCGCTCAAGAACGACCCGACGTCCATCATGGACTACCACTCCGGCATCTTCCCCACGGCGGCCTACCACCTGCGGAGCAGCGTGCCGGTGACGGTGTACCAGTTCAATCCGCTGGAGTTTGCCATCGATCCGGCACCCGCGGATTGCCTGATCCAGTCCGGCGGCGTGTGCAAGTCCTCGACCAACGACGCCTCCCTCTTGCTCCCCAAGTCCGCGCTAGCCGGCGAGTACTACGTGCTGTCGTACCCGTCGCATCTCGGCAACTACGGAGCGACCTCCGTGTTCCCCAAGACCGGCTGGCACGCGCTCCCGGGCTTTGCCAGCGTCGTCGCGACGGAAGACGGAACCACGGTGGAGGTGACGGCTGGCGGCAAGGTGCGTGCGGGACAGGGCGTGCCCGCTCTCGAGCCGGGGCAGACGGCGAGCTTCAGCCTGAACGCGGGGGACGTGCTCTCGCTGCTGTCCGAGGCGCCAACGCCGGCGGAGGCGAGCTGCACCGGGAACGTGTGCACGGGCGGCGAGCTCTTCGATCTGACGGGAACTCGCATCAACGCGAACAAGCCCGTGAGCGTGATCGCCGGGCACGACTGCACCATGGTGCCGTACGACAAGAACGCGTGCGACCACCTGGAGGAGAGCATGCTGCCGGTGCAATCCCTGGGAAAGGAAGTCATCGCCGCACCGCCGATTCCGCTGCTCGCGGCCGCCGGTAGCGGTTTCGCCGCGGAGGCGTACTACCTGCGCGTGCTGTCCGCGGCCGACGACAACCTCGTGTTCGTCTCGTCGGATGTCGACCAGCAGCTCACCCTGGGCGCGGGTCAGTGGGTGGAAGTTGGTCCGCTACAAGGCCACGCGCGGGTGATCGCTCAGAACAAGATCCTGGTGGCGCAGTACCTGGTGGGACAAGAGGCGTCCGCCGTGGGTGCGCTGGCCGGGGATCCGTCCCAGACGACGCTGGTTCCCATCGAGCAGTATCGCAAGGAGTACGCGTTCTACGTACCGCAGACGTTTCGCCAGAGCTTCTTGGACGTGCTGTCCGTGGGCTACCCCGTGGCCCAGCTCGACGGCGTGCCCATCCCGAAGGACGACTTCAAGATCGCCGTCACCTACGCCAACGGCCAAGAAGAGCCGCGAGTAGCGGCGCGGCTGCCGGTGGAGCCGGGCCTGCACCGCCTCACGGGCGACCTACCCGTCGGGCTCAACGTCTACGGCTACGGCGACTACACCAGCTACGCCTATCCCGGCGGCCTCGAGCTCGCCCCCATCGTGATCACACCCCGATAACGCCGTCACTCGTGCAGCCTCACTGCCGCCTCGGGAGAGGCCAGGCGCCGACCGTCGTCGCAGGGAAGGGCCGTTACTCCGTCGACGCTGAGACGGCCGAAGAACGAGGTTCCGCGCCGAACCAACATCCATACGAAGAATGTCGGTACGGCGCGGTAACACCGCGACTACGCCGGCTCGGGCTCGTCCAGATCGACCCCGCGAACGTCGATCTCCAGCGTGCCGCCCAAGATCTTCGCGTAGCGCTCACACATGGAGAGCACTTCGTCCATGTCGGACAGCTCCATCACCGCAAAGCCGCCGATGAGCTCCTTGGACTCCGAGAACGGCCCGTCGACGACTCGCATTCGGTTGTCGGTGAACACCAGGCGCTTGGCCTTCGCACTCGGCTTCAGGCGCAGCGACTTGACCAGCACGCCGGCCTTGGTCATCTCGGTCTTAAGACGGGTCAGCGCGGCCTTCTGTTGGGCACTGCGCCCGGCCCCCTCCGTCGCCGCATCCGCCTTCTCGATCAGGAGCATCTGCAGCGGAGGATTCTCCGGCGCCGGCATCAGGCCGATGTCCCACGGCTCGTTGACCTTCCCGAGCTCGAGCTCGCCGTCGCCCAGGATCTTGCCATACCGCTCGGCCCAGCCGATGGCTTGCTCGCGCGTCTGCACCTTGAGCATCAACGCTGCCGCCGGAAGCTCGTGCTCTCCGGCGTAGGGACCGTGCTGGATCGTGCAGCGCCCCTCGCGGAACACCAGCCGGCTTCGCGTCTTGCTGGCGCTGAGACCGGCCCCGTCGATGAAGCGACCGTCCGCCGCGTACTCACCGATGAGCTCGCCCATCTGGGTGACGACCTCCATCGGCGGGGGCTGCCCGGCTTCGGTCTGGGGGTCGTTCTTGTGCATGATCATGTAACGCATTGGGAGACTCCTGACGGCTTGGGGTGGGGAAGCGCGGTCCGTCGTGGGCCGCAAGCGCTTCCGGTTGCTACCCAGGCGACAGACGAGCCCGCGGACCATCGACAGGTACCGGCGTTCTTTTTGTAACTATTGAAGTTCATTGCGAATTCTTGCCAGCCGTGGGGCGCGTTTGCTGCACAACCCACGGCATCACGCGTCGATGGGACGGCACCTGCGAAAGGAAGAGCCGTGCCGCGCGTCGTTGCCCTCGTCGTATGTGCCCTTACGGTCGTCGTCATTTATCGCTACCGTCACGCCACGTCGGACGTCGCGCGGCTGGCGGCGGGGCTGGCCGGCGGCGCGTGCTTCCTGCTTCTGGTCTCGTCAGGTGTGCTGTCGTTCGCACCACGCGGTGCGATGCACATCCTGACCAGCGGTGCCCTCGTTGGTCTCGCCGTCCATCTGTTGCACCAGCGCACAGCGCGGCAGCTGCACAGCGGAATACTCGCCCTGATGGCGGCCCTCTTGAACCTGCTGCCGCCCTCGAGCCCACTGGTGATCCCCGCGCTAGTCGCCTCCGCGGGGATGTTCACGTGGGTGCATCTCGGACGCTTTCGCGGACGAGCGTGACGCACGTCGCTCCGTTTCCGCGCCGCACCAACATCAATACGAAGATTGCTGGTGCGGCGCGGTACCTCACGCGGACGACAGCCGTCAGAGTAAGAGGCTTGCGTTCGCGATGTAGAGGCAGCCTCCGTTGGCAGCCGGACGAATTCACCATGGCGAACCGCGGACTATCGGCGCACTGATCTGTCGGGTGAGCATGAAGAAAAACGTCTCTTGGAGCTTCGGTATCCTGGTTGCGCTGGCGGCTTCGGCGGCAGGAGGGGCTCCGCCCAAGCAAAAGCCGTCTGGCAAGAAACCCGTAGATGCGTCCGGACCCGCGGAGCTCACTCTGGTCAGCGCGACCCGCGTCGGAGGGAGCGCGATCTATCCGGGCAACCCGATCCGGGTTCGCCTCGCGGTGCGCAACAACAGCCCGAAGTCGGCTCGGGTGGCGGTGGCCTTGGCGCCCATGTATCCCGGTGCGGCGACGCTCAGGAGCGCGGCCGCCTTTGTTCACTCGAATGCCACCACGCAGATAGAGATGACGTTTCCGGTCGACCCCGGAATGGTCAAGGCCGAGCAGTTCCAAGGCACATTCCTGCTGGTGGATCCCGCCAAACCCCCAGAAACGAACTTCCTGCTGCAGCGATGGCGAGATGCCAACCAAGCCGACAACCACAAGAGCCTGACGCTTCCCGTGACGGTCCCCCTCTACGACGTCACGGCAACATTGGCGGAGGTCTTCGTCTATAACGACTGCAACCCCGGCAAGGCAAAGAGCAATTGGTCCGCAAGCTTCAGTCTATTGTCATCACCCACGCCCCACACGCCTACGACCGACTGGCGGGTCTTCGAAACACCACCGGGCAGCAAGTGGGGCGCGGAGGCGGCGTGGCCAGGGCCCACGCTCGGCGTGCCGCTCTTGGTGACGACGGGTGAACGCTACACCAGCACCGTGAAAGTGCGCATGCCGCGCGTGCCGAAGGACCGCCACATGCTCATCCAGTTCTTTGCCAAGGTGGACAACGGGCCGGCCTACGACGCTCGGGGCAATGTGGGCTCAGCAGTGGGCACGACACCGCCCAACGTCTGGCGCAACAACGGCACAGTTACGTTGAACGCTCTGAAGCTACACGACCCTCGAAACGCACTCGGCAACTGCGGTCCCCAACCCTTCGCCATCAAGGTGCGCTACACCGCCATCCCCACGTCCATGTTCCTGCAATGAGCCGAGCGCACCGGGGGTAACCGCCGGCAGTTGGCGAGCAGGGACGACTCGGCGTGCGGTTCCGCGCCGTACCAACATCAATACGAAGATTGCTGGTACGGCGCGGTAACAGCGCGACTACGCCAGCTCGAAGAGCCCCGCGGCGCCCATGCCGCCACCGATGCACATGGTGACGATGCCGCGCTTGGCCTTGCGCCGCTCGAGCTCGTGAATCAGCGTCGCGGCGAGCTTGGCGCCGGTGCAGCCCAGCGGGTGGCCGAGGGCAATGGCGCCGCCGTTGACGTTGAGCTTGTCGCTCGGGATGCCGAGCTCGCGCTGCACGTACACGGACTGCGACGCGAAGGCTTCGTTCACCTCGATGAGATCGATGTCCTTCATGCTGAGGCCGGTCTTTTCGAACAGCTTCTTCACGGCCGGAATGGGACCGATGCCCATGATCGCCGGATCCACGCCGGCGGTGGCGAAGTGACGGAACCACGCCTTGGGCTTCAGGCCCAGGGCCTTGGCCTTCTCGCCGGTCATCACCAACGTGGCAGCAGCGCCGTCGGACAGCGGTGAGGCGTTGCCCGGCGTGACGCTGCCACCTTGAGCGAAGCTCGGCTTGAGCTGCGCCAGGGCTTCGGCCGTCGTCTCGCGAATGAGCTCGTCGGTGCGGAAGTCGAAGGTCACCCGCTTGCCGTTCTCGAAGCGGATGCCGCGCACCGTCACGATCTCGTCCTCGAACTTGCCGGCCTTGCGGGCCGCGGCGGCCTTCTTCTGGCTCTCGAGGGCGAAGGCGTCCTGCATCTCCCGCGTGACCTCGAAGCGCTTGGCCACGTTCTCGGCGGTGATGCCCATCGGCGTGTAAGCCGAGGGGTCCTTCTCCATCAGCTCCGGGCTGGCGCTGATCTTGTTGCCCGTCATGGGCACCATGCTCATGCTCTCCACACCGCCGGCGATCACGATGTCGTGATAGCCGAGGGCGATGGACCCCGCGGCCAGCGCGATGGCCTGCAGCCCGCTGGAACAGAAGCGGTTGATGGTCATGGCGCTGGTCTCGTTGGGCAGCCCGCCCAGGAGCCCCGCGAGGCGCGCGACGTTGAGGCCCTGCTCGCCTTCCGGCATGGCGCAGCCGAGCACCAGGTCGTCCACCATTGCGGGTTTGACCTGCGGCACGCGCTCGAGGAGCCCGCGGATCACGTCGCCCGCGAGCTCGTCCGGGCGCTTCTGTGCCAGCGAGCCCTTGTACGCACGGCCCACTGCGGAACGAACGGATTCGATGATGGCAATGTCGGTCATGGCTTAGTTCCTCAGGGGCTTGTTGTTCATCAACATGTGCTGCATGCGGTCCAGCGTTCGCTGCTCGCCGCACAGGCTGATGAAGGCCTCGCGTTCCAGGTCCAGGATCTGCTGCTCGCTCACCGGCGCCGCGGCGCCGCCAGCACCGCCACACAAGATGTAGGCGAGCTTCTTGGCGATCACGCCGTCGTACTCCGTGGCGAAGCCACCTTGCACCAGCGTGTCCACCAGCATGGAGATGGTCGCCACGCCGCTCTCTCCCGGCAGCTTGTAGGTCTTGGGCATGGGCGGGTGATAGCCGGCCTCCGCCATGCCGATGGCGCGGGCCTTGGCTTCGGTCACCAGACGGGCCTTGTCGAAGCTGATGCCATCCGTCTTGCGGAAGTAACCGAGCTCCTTGGCCATCTCGGCGCTGGTGGCCACGTTGGCCATGGCGATGTTCTTGAACACCGCCGCCACCAGGGATTGCACGATCACGTCGGCGCCCTCGGGAATGCCTTCCAACGCGCGCCACAGGAGATTCGTGCAACCGCCGCCGGCGGGGATGAGCCCCACGCCGACCTCCACCAGGCCCGCGTAGGTCTCCGCCGCGGCCTGCACGGCGTCCGCCGCCAAGCACACCTCGAGGCCACCGCCCACGGCCATGCCGAAGGGCGCGGCCACCACGGGAACCTTGGCGTACTTCATCTTCTGGCCGGCCTGCTGCAGCGCGTCCACCATCTTGGACAGCTCGTCCCACTGCTTTTGCTGAGCCGCGACGACGACGCCGAACAAGTTCGCGCCCACGCTGAAGTGATCGCCCTGGTTGGCGATGACCAGCGCGCGGTACTCGCGCTCGGCGAGCTCCGTGGCGTCGTTCAGCATGCTGATCACCTCGGGATCGATGGTGTTGGCCTTGCTGGTGTAGGTGATGGAAAGGACGCCGTCGCCCAGATCCCAGGCTTCTGCGCCGCCGTTCTTCAGCACCGGCGCGTTGCCCTTGCGCAGCGCCGGCAGCGGCAGTGCCCGCGGGTCCTTCTTCAGCGAGACGTACTCGCCCTTCGCCAGCTCGAAGACCTTGCCGTCCGCGTAGAACGCCTTGGCGCCCGCGGCCTTCATCTTCTTCACGCTCTCCGGGATCGCGAGGCCGTCCTTTTCCATGCGCTCGAGCACGGCGGAAAAGCCCATGGCGTCCCAGCTCTCGAAGGGACCGAGCTCCCAGTTGTAGCCCCAGCGCATGGCGTCATCGATGGCCGTGATGCTGTCCGCGATCTCGCCCACCATGTTGGCCGCGTACAAGAGGGCGCGGCTCGTGACCTTCCAGGCCCAGGTGCCCGCGGGCCCGGTGTCTTGGAACAGCTTCTTCACGCGCTCACGCGGATCCTCGATCGATCCGATCTGCTTGCACGTACCCTTGATGTCCTTGTTTCCGCCCTTGGCTCGGTACTCGAGCTTGTACGGGTCGAAGGTCTGGATGTCGCTGCCACTCTTCTTGTAGAAGCCGCCCCGGGTCTTGTTGCCGAGGAGCTTCTTCTCGACCATCGTGCGGATGTAGTCCGGCAGCTTGAAGACCTCGCGCTCCGGGTCCTTCTCCAGCGCCTTGTAACAGTTGTCCGCAACGTGCATCACGGTGTCGAGGCCCACCATGTCCGCCGTGCGGAAGCTCGCGCTCTTGGGGTGGCCCATGGGCAGGCCCGTGATGGCGTCCACGTCCTCCGGCGCCAGCTCGTCCTTCAGCATCTGGTGGATGCCGAGCAGCATGGCGTGGGTGCCGATGCGGTTGCCGACGAAGTTGGGCGTGTCCTTCGCGATCACGATGCCTTTGCCCAGCACCTCGCGACCGAAGTCCGCCACGCGATCCATGATCTTGGGATCCGTGTCCGGCCCCGCCACCAGCTCCAGGAGCTTCATGTAGCGAACCGGGTTGAAGAAGTGCATCACGCAGAAGTGCTTCTTGAAGCGGTCGCTGCGGCCGCTCATCATGTCGTGGATGCGGAGGCCGCTGGTGTTCGACGCCACGATGGTGTCGGCCTTGACGACCTTCTCGAGCCGTTCGAACAGCTTCTGCTTGATGTCGAGCCGCTCGATGATGGCCTCGACGATCAAGTCGCAGCTCCCGAGCTTGTCGAAGTCGTCCTCCAGGTTGCCGGTCTCCACCAGGGCCGCGCGGCTCTTGTGGAAGAACGCGGCCGGCTTGGACTTGATCGCACCCTGAAGCCCGCCCTCGGCAAAGCGATTGCGCGCGCGTGGGTCTTTCTTCTCGGCGTCCGAGAGGTTGGGCGGAACGATGTCCAGGAGCACCACGTTCACACTCGCGTTGGCGAGGTGAGCGGCGATGCCGCTGCCCATGACCCCTGCGCCAATGACGCCGACGCGTCGGATCGGTTCAGTCATCTCGTGCCTCGTTGGGTAGGTGGGGACAAAAAGACGCGGGAACCTTTGGGCCGCCGGCCGGCGGTTGCAAGCGAGGCCCGGGGCCTCCGTGATGGACCGCAGCTTTTGGCCGGATCCCGCCCGCTTTTCTCGATCAGGATGTTGGTCCGCCGCGGAACAAAGGCGTTCCGCCAGCCACCCTGGGCGTCCCTTCCCCCGAGGTTCGGAGCTTGGCGCCGTGGTCCGCGTCCTGCACGTCGCGAGACAGATCTCGTCGCGGACGAGCGTCGTAGCTTCTGGCGCGTTTCGTCGATTGCTTGGCGCGATAGTCGGGTGGGAGCCGATCGAGCCGCTCGTACAATGTCCCATGCGCAGCATAGGGGTGATGGTCCTGGGGCTGGTGGTCGTGGCCTGCAGCTCGCAGGCCGGAAACAACGGCGGTGGAGGTAGTGGCGCGAACGGGGGCACCGGCGGCTTCGGCAACGCGGGGGGCTCCGGCAACTCGGGTGGGGCCGGCAATGCCGGGGGCGCCGGGGGCGCTTCTGCCGGCACCTGCATGGACATCATGGCCTGCATCGTGAAGTGCCCCGACGCCGACGCCACGTGTCCCGACACCTGCTACGCGGCCGGGAACCCAACGGGTCAGAGCCAGCTCTTGGCGCTGCTCGACTGCATGTCGAAGAACCAGTGCAACGACGCGCCGTGCACCGAGACGCAGTGCTCGAACGAGCTCTCCACGTGCCTCGACTCCAGCACGGATCCGGGCGGAACCACCAATCCTGGCGGAAACGTTCCGCCCGGCAGCATTCCGCCGGAGCTGGTCGGTGACTGGAGCAGCGCCGGCGCCGACGAGGTTTCGGAGCTCATCTTCGGCGCCGACGGATCGGCGCAGCACATCAACTACAAGAACTCCGGCATCGGTTCCTGCGGCGTGTCCATCGTCGCGTCGTGGAAGGTCGGATCGGTCGTCGCATCGGGCGATCAGCTGACGATAACCCTGGGCCCCGGCTCGACCTCGGTGGTGTGGGACGCGGGCTGCGGCGAGAGCTACGTGAACCCGACGGAAGGGCGGGTTCTGACCTACAAGTATGCGCTCCAGACCACGGGAACGCCCGGCATGTGGCTCACGGACCTGTCCTGCACCGGACAGTACTGCGAGGACTTCTACAAGAAGTAGGCCGCTGCCTGCCACGCCCAGGGAGTGTCGAGTTGCCACCGCCGCAGCGACGATGTGATACGTCGCCTTCATGTCGAAATGGACACTTGGAGCGGCGCTCCTGCTCCTGTCGATCGTCGGCTGCTCACGATCTCATGGAACCAATCGAGCCGTCGATTCCGGCTCCAGCTCTGGGACGAGCACGAGCTCCAAGAAAGTCGACCTTCTGCCGGTGACTGACGGACTGCAGCCGCCGCACCTGCGTGAGGCTCCACTGTTGGAGAAGGTCGCGCGTATCCCCGCTCGTGAGCATGGCGCGAAGGGTGAAACCGTAGCAAGCAGGGTCTACGGAGACGGCACGTACTACATGCTCGTTTCCGAGCTGAACGGAGCTCCCGTGTCGCCTCGCTGGTCGAAGCTCTCGTCCCTCGAGCCCACCGGCGTCGAGCAGCTGAAGGCGCTGTTCGCTCGCGCGTGTAGCAGTCCGGACACCGTGCGCACGGACGACAGCGGGCACGTCGAGTACCGCGTGACGTCGGAGCGATGCACGCGAACGTTCGTCAACGGTTTGCCGTCGAACCAGTCCCCCGTCGTCAAGGCGGACGGCATCATCAATGCGACGATGAAGCCCATCCCCCCGGGCCCGTAGTCGCTTGGCCGAAAAAGGGTAGAGCCGCGCTCACTTCTTGGGCGAGAACTTCCAGCCGTGTTCGGTCCTGAAGAAGGGTCGCGTCAGTCCGGGGCGCTCTTCGCCGTTCCGCCGCACGATGGGCCGCACCAGCGCGAACTCGAGATCTTGGGTGATCTTCTCGTTCTCGCTCGCCTTCAGAACGCCGCGCTCGACCACCTCGACACGCACCACTTCGGGGACTTCTGCTTCGGACTCCCTCGGCTTGATGAAATCGCCCAGCGCGGCGTCGAATTCGTCGCGCTGGATCTGCTTTTTCGTCAGCGCTTGCATCTCTTCGAAGCTGAGCGCGAGCTCCGTCGCCGTCCGAGTATCCCCGGTGTACACCGCGCGATAGAAACGCAGCGCCACGTCTTCAACGCTCGCGTCATCCTTGACGGGTGTGGTGGAGGGCGGAGCCGCATCGCTGACCTCCGCGCTCGCGACCGGTTCGGTCACCACGACCGGCGGCGCCGGCCGAGGGCGGTGCTGCTCCGAGCCACAGCCCAGCACCAGCAGCAGAGCCAGGCCGCTCGAGAAACGCATGAGGGCAGCTACGCAACGGGGGGCTCGATTGTGTCTGTGCTGCCGCAACGCTACGCCTCATCCCAGTGTTGGGCGCCGGCGCCGAATCACGAAGATCTCGCCCGGCATTGCGTTGCGAGCGCAGCTTGGAAGGGGCCTGCCGGTGGCCAACCACTGTTCGCGGCAGAGGGAGCTCATGGCGGCGAATCGCTCGAGGAGCTCTGCGTACGAAGTCCGGACACACACAGTCTCGCCGGCGGCAAGAGTTGCACGCTGCGCATTAGCGTAACGCTCGCCCTGTGTCGTCACATACAGTCACGCGAGCATTCTATCACGGGGCGGCCCGCAAGCAGCGCGCTACGCGACGGGCCGACCGATGGCCATCTTGGTCGTCAGGATCCAGCCCGAGCGCAGGCCGAACCAACCGTAGGCATAGGGCGCGCCCGTCTCGGGATGCGCGAGCACCAAGATGGTGCCGATGCCGAAGCCGTCCCGTTCGGTCCCGCGTCGCGTGTCGTGATCGTGCTGGTAGCGGGACGCATCGGCGATCCGGAGCAAGTAGGCGTTGGGGTGACCCGCGACGGCTTTGGGCGGTGCCACGACGAACGCGACGTGACCCGTGTTGACGGATCGAATCTCCTTGGGCCTCAGCCACGCGATCACGTCTCCGGGCAGGGTGTCCGCCACGCGCGCGACCCGCGCCCAACCCCAGCGCGGCTTGTCGGCTTTCGTTCGAGCGATGCGGCGGTAGTAGTCCCGCGCCAGTGGCCGTCCTCCGGCAGTCCACGCGACCGCGGAGCCCGCCTTTGGTGCGGAGCGGCGGAGCACCCAAGCAACCATGCCGGAGCAGTCGAACTCGTAGCTCCCGGCCTTCTCGTTGACGCGGGTTACGTGGCTGTAGCGGCCTTCCACGAGGTTGTTCTGGATGCCATCGACCACGCTCATCACCCGGGGTCCGCGGCTTTCCGTATCCTCGGCCCGAGCTCCGGTCGCCGCGAGGGCGATGGTGATGCCAAGCGCGAACCTGGTGCCAAGCATGACCAGAGTCTGTCACTGCATTCGAGTACTTGCCAGCAACGCGATGGTAGTGTCGGCGCGCCATGCCCAGCGAGAGAACCTCGAAACCGCTTGCGGGGTTGCGCGCTGCATGGCGCGAGAGCGCTTGGCCTGACGTCGCGATTGCCATGCTTCTCTTCATCGGTACGCTGCTTCTGCTTCGCGTCTACCTGTTCGACGCAATGCCTACGTTGCGCGGAAAGGTGGACTATTGGTCGGACGAAGGTACGGTCCTGTACAACGCTGACCGCCTGCGTCGCGGGCACGTGCTCTACCGAGACTTCTTCGACTTCAAGGGGCCAGTGGGCTTCTTGCCCTTCGCCTTTGGGTTCTCAGTAGCCGGTCCAGGCGTTGCGAATGGGCGATTGGCGATGTTCGTCGTCATCGGACTGCTCACGGTCGCCACCTACGCTGCGACGAGGCTCGTCACCGAGCGTCGCGTCCCCTCTGTTGCCGCTGCGCTGGCGGTCCCACTCGTGGCCTGGCCGATGTGGCCATTCGCATACCAGGACTTCACGACGCAGCTGTTCTTGTTGCTCGGCGTGGTCGCACTGCTTTGGCAAGGAAGCCTCACCTCCCGCGCTGCGGTGGCCGGGGTCTCGTGCGCTCTCGCAGCATGGACAACTCTCTCCCAGGGCCTACCAGGGGCAGTTGCACTCATGGTGGCCATCGCGCTCTTTGCCTATGTGACCGACGGTGCGCGTGGCGCGCTTCGGGTGGGTGGGAGCTTCTTTGTGGCGCTCGCGGCGACCAGCGGGGCAGTTGTTGGGACGTTTGCGGCGCAGGGGGCGGGAACCGCGCTGGTGCGTTCGGTGTTTGTGTTCCCTTTCCGCTACTACATGTCGCCCATCAACCAGATCGTCTACGGCGCGGATCGCCAGGACTATGTCGACCGATGGGCGAAGGTTGGAGTCTTGCCTGGTGAGCTAGTGCGAATCATCACGGCGGCAACTGTCACCCTGCCGTGGATTGCGCTCGTTGTCGGTGGCTGCGCGGGAGGGATGCTGCTGGGAGCTGCTCTGCAAGCTCACCGCGTTCCCCGGCGAAGCCCGGCGGAGGCCAAGGACCTCCTACGGTGGACCGTGCCAGGCGCACTTGCCGCGCAAATGCTCCCCATAATTGCCGGAACTACTCGTTCGGATCTGGCTCATATCGGGTTCGTGGTTCCAAGCGCCGTGGTCGTGACGTGCATGGCTCTCGGACGCCTGCCTGCATGGTGGGACGGACGCACGTTCCCGCTGCTTCAACGCCTTGGTTTGGCGCCGCTGGGTGTGGTCGTCGTTGCCGCACTGGGGTTCTATGGGTTTCACGTTCGCGAGCCGTTCGTGAAGCGGGACCTGGACGTGGAGGCCAAACGGAGACTTGATGTGGGATACATCACCGCGCTCACGCGTGAAGACGACACCATCTTCTCCCCGCGTTTGGGCGGATACACCTACCTGCTGTCTGGGCGTGACAACGCGACGCGCTACGCCACGTTGGGTTTCGGGGAATACTACGAGTCGCAATGGCCCACCGCGGCCTTGGAGGTGCGCGAACACCGTCCGAAGCTGCTCATCGCCAACCGCCGCGAGCTGGACGCACTGGTGCGATTCCAGCCCGAGCTTCGCGGTCGCTATGTTGCGGTGCCTGGCGGCTACCTCTTGACCGAGGGCGCTGGGCCGCATCCGTCCTTGGGAAAGACCTTCCGCATCGAGCGTTCGAACCTACCTTCACGGCCTGTCCTCGGTAACGTGGAATTCGGTCGCGTTACGCCAAATGTCCCTCGGCTTTCGGCGCGTTTGACTGAGGTGGGGCGTCCGCCACAGCAGGTACTGGCCATCTGCCATGGCAATCGGTTGGCGGTCTTCGCCGGTGGGCGTGCCTTCGTGGGCACGCTTGCTGGCGACGGCCGCAGCTGGAAGGGGCAGATGTTCCACGGCAGGTCTTCGGTGGGGACGTTCGAAGCGCGAGTGGTCGGAGATTGAGCCAGCAGCGTCCTGGGTGATACACCTTGGCCGAGTCGTGAAGCTCATCATCCAGATCCCGTGCTTGAACGAGCGTGACCACCTGCCGGCCACGTTCGCGGACTTGCCGCGTCACATCGACGGCATCGACGAGATCGAGGTGCTGATCATCGACGACGGCAGCACCGACGGCACCAGCGAGGTGGCGGCGGAGCTCGGGGTGCATCACATCGTTCGCTTCCCCAAGAACCGGGGGCTCAGCGCGGCGTTCATGGCCGGTATCGACGCCTGCATTCGGCTCGGGGCGGACGTCATCGTCAACACGGATGCGGACAATCAGTACCGCGGGAACGACATCCAGCGGCTGGTGGCACCCGTTCTCAGCGGCCAGGCGGACATCGTGGTGGGGGATCGTCAGACGGACACCATCGAGCACTTCTCGCCGCTGAAACGTGTGTTGCAGAAGTGGGGGACCCGCGTGGTGCGTCGCGCTTCCGCCACCCACGTGGAAGATGCCACCAGCGGGTTTCGCGCCATGAGCCGCAAGGCCGCCTACCACGCCTTCGTGCACAACCGCTTCAGCTACACGCTGGAAACGCTGATCCAAGCGGGGCGCGCGGATCTCGTCGTGTCCAACGTGAAGATCCGGACCAACCCCAAGACGCGGGAGAGCCGTCTCTTCACCGGCATCCCGGCGTACCTCAAGCGCAATGGTCCCGTCATCTTTCGGTCCTACGCGATGTACCGCCCGGTGCAGACCTTTGCGTACCTCGCCGCGCTGCTGCTCTTGGCGGGCATCGCGATCATCGCGCGCTTCGTGGTGCTGTACCTGCAAAACCCGGGGTACAGCGGGCACATTCAGTCTTTGGTGTTGGGGGTGGGCTGCGTGATCCTGAGCTTCATGGTCGGTCTCGTGATCATGATCAGCGACCTCTTGGCCATGAACCGCCGGCTGATCGAGGAAGTGTTGAGCCGCGTGCGGCGCCTCGACGCGCAGCTCGACCGTGAAGAGCAGCCCCAGGTGGAGGGGGTGCACAGCACCGGAGCCGTACCATGGCGTCCGGGAGGTACCGCGTCGCGCCAACAAAAGAAGACGGAAGCTCGGGTGGAGGAAGCGAGCCCGTGAGCGCAGATGCAGACGGCGTGCTCGTCGGCAACGTGTACGACAAGTACGGCACCAAGAACCCCATCGCGCGGGCGATGATGAGCGAGTTCCTCGCTGCGGTGACCGACCTCTACTCGCGCGTACGACCGGCATCCGTGGTGGAGGTGGGCTGCGGCGAGGGCAACCTGGCTGCACACTTGTGGACCAACGCTCCCCGACCGAGGACCTTCGAAGCGTGCGACGTGAGTCTTGGGCAGCTGTCGTCCGGGCTCCCTCCCGAGATCGTCTTTCGTGAAGCGTCCATCTACGAGCTGCCGTGGCAAGACACGAGTGTGGACCTGGTGGTGTGCTGTGAGGTGCTGGAGCATTTGGATGATCCGGCGCGGGGACTGCGGGAGCTGGCCCGTATCTCGAAGCGCGCGGTGCTCCTGAGCACGCCGCGGGAGCCGCTGTGGCGCGCGCTGAACCTGGCGCGCGGCAAGTACTGGCGCGATTGGGGGAACACGCCGGGGCACGTGCAGCACTTCAGTCGGCGGGGACTGACGCGGCTGGTGGAGCGAGAGCTCGAGGTGAAGGCGTCCAAGAGCCCCGTGCCTTGGACGGTGCTCTTGGGCGAGCCGCGGCGTTAGCGAAGCAGCAGCACCACCAGGACCACGATCAGGCCTGCGACGGCCAAGGCGTACAGGGGCAGGCGCGAGCGATACAGACGCCCGAACGCCCGGCCAGCCTCCGCGGCATCCGCGAAGCGCTGCTCCGGATCTCGGGCCACTGCCCGGAAGAACCAGCGATCGAAGCGCGATGGCAGGCGCTCCGCCAGACCCTGCTCGCTGGCGCGAAGGGAAGCCGGGGCGATGTCACCTCGGACCAGCTCCACCGAGAGCTCCGCCAAGCTGGAGCGCTCCTGGGCGTGACGCCAGTAGAGCTTGCCCGTGTACAGGTAGTACACGAGCAGGCCGAGCGCCCAGACGTCCGCCCGAGGTGAGGGGACCCAACCTTCGCGACCCTGCTCCGGAGCGGTCCACATCGGCGTGCCGAGGCCGGCACGCGTACTGTTGAAGGTGGCGGCGTCCATGCTCTTGGCGACGCCGAAGTCACCGATCTTGAGCTGGGCGTCCCGGGTGACGAAGACGTTGTCCGGCTTCAGGTCCCGGTGGACCACGCCCGCGGCGTGAGCGGCGGCGACGGCCGCGATGAGCTGACGGGAAAGGCGCTCAGCCACCTC
Organism: Polyangiaceae bacterium; assembly: GCA_020633235.1. Lineage (NCBI taxonomy): Bacteria > Pseudomonadati > Myxococcota > Polyangiales > Polyangiaceae > Polyangiaceae bacterium. Next base: position 125,647 of record JACKEA010000004.1, read on the forward strand.
GGCGGGAAGCGGCGCGCTTCGCTCCATGAAGGCATCCAGGGTCTCGCCTTCCACGAGCTCCATGGCCAGCCACGGCCTGCCGTCCGTCACGCCGGCGTCCAGGGTCTTGGCGACGTTCTCGCTGTCGATGCGCGCGCCGACGCGTGCCTCGCGCTGGAAGCGGTGGAGTGCCTTGTCTTCCGTGAGCAGCTTGGGGTGGAGCACCTTCAGCGCGACGCGGGTGCCGTCGGTGCGCGTCGCCTCGTAGACGTTGCCCATGCTGCCGCGGCCGATGCGGCGCACCACGCGGTGTCCGGCCAGCTCGTCGCCGGGGGCGAGCACGGTGCGGACATCGGGGTCGGAGCGAGGCACGATCCCCTTTTACCGGGATGTCGACTCCCTCCCCACACTGTTCTAGCTTACCGCCCGCATGTCACGCGCCCGGGCCTTGTTTCTGCCCTCCGCCGAGCCGGATGCCAGCGGGCGTCCCCACGCGGACCCGCGCGTGGAGCGCGTCGCGCTCGTCGTCACCGTGCTGGCGTGCACCTGGTTTGCCCTCGCGGCGTTCTGGGGCATCAACGCACCGTTCGGCTCGGGGCACGTGTCCAGCATCGCTGCCCGCGGGATCATCGCGGAGAACATCTGGCAGTGGCACATATTGGCGCCGGTCAAGCAGATCGTTCTCGAGCCGCCGGACCCCGCGCTGTACTACAGCCACCACCCGTGGGGTCTGTACTGGCCCACCGCGCTCATCTACAAGATCTTCGGTCGACAGGATCTGGTGTGCCGGCTGCAGGCCGCGCTGCTCAGCTCCGCCTGCCCCGTCCTGCTGTACGCCACCGGTCGCGCCCTGTATGGCCCCGTTCAAGGGGCCGTTGCCGCGTTGGCCTTCGCCACGCTACCCATCACGCTCGCCTTCGCGAACTTCAACGGCTACGAGGTCGCCGTCGTCTTCGCTGGGTTGTTCGTCACGTGGTCCACGATTCGCATGTGGCAGACCTGGCGCAAGCGGTACCTGTTGCTGTCGATCTTGGGCGTCCTTTGGGCCGTGAACACGGACTGGGAGGTCTACGTCTTCTTGGCACTGGCGGTGGGAGTGCTGGGGACGGCCGGCATCGTGCTGCCGTCGGGCTGGTTCGGTCGGGTCGACATTCGGCGCTTCGCCCAGTGGTGGATGTTCGCCGTTGGGATCTCGGTGCTCGGGGGAGTGGGCTATCTCGCCGTATTCAAGCACTTCAATCACTTGGATGATCTGCTGCAATCGGCCACGCAGCGGTCGGCTGGCAATGATCTGCCGCTAGAGAAGGTCCTCGAGCACCGACGCTACTGGATCGCGCTGATGTTCACGCCCTTGGCGATCTTCATCGCCAAGGCAGCCGTGCCCCTCTTTGCCTTGCGCTTCGTGCTGCTCCGCAGAGTGCTCGACATCTTCCCGTTGGCGCTCCTGGCCATGGCCGGCTTCGAGTACGTGTATTTCAAGCAAGCGGCGGACGTGCACATCTACTGGCCCCACGTCTTTTCGCCGTACTACGCGTTGTCCGTCGCCGTCTTCGCGCACGTCTTCGAGCAGTCGCTCTCGAGGCTCGTGCGCTGGATCCGCCGCCGCGAGGCGGTGCGAGGGCCCGCCTACGCGGCGCTGGGCGTGTCGGCCCTGGTACCCCTCGCCATCTTGCCCGACGGCGCTTCGACCCTGGTGTACTCGAAGCATACGGGGCAGCGGATGAACGACGATGGCCACGTCATCTACCAGGACGTGGATCGCGCCGCCGCGTTGGAATGGATCCGCCACCACATCGAAGGCCGCACCACAGTCGCTACGTTCGGAATGCAGACCGGTTGGTCCGTCGAATGGGCGCTGGACCGACCGACGCGGGCGACTCGCACGTTGCCCAACCCACGGACCAAGCAGCCGGAGCGCTACTTCTTGTTCGATGCGCGCTTCCTTGCGGGGGAGCAGCAGCTCACCCTGATGAAGTCGTTTGCCATCACCACACTGGGCCCCATCTGGCTCTTGGATCGCGAGGCGTCGCGCGGCCCGGCGGACGTTCACATCCTCGCGGCGAAGCAGCCGACGCTGCTGCAGCGTTACTTCATCGCGCCGGTGGATCCGGTCTACCGCGTGGAGAAGGACCCGTTCGCCACCTGGGAAGTTCGCTACCACTACGAACAGACTCCCAACCCGCCTCCCACCGAGCCTGCCGCCACTGCGGAGCAGCGTCGCATTGCCCACAACGTCGCCGTGGCCAACGGAGATACCGCGTTGGCTCAGCGGCTGGAGGGGGAGATCGTGGCGGAGCTCGATACCAGCGTGGCCACCGACTACGAAGATGGTACGCGGCTCATCGGCCAACACTACGACTCCAAGCTGCGCCACGAGCTGTGGCTCTACTTCCGCGCCGGCGGTCCCGCGCCGGGAGCGCGTCGCTTCAGCATCCGGACGACGGTGCTGGAGAAGAAGCCGCTCAGCCTGGTGACGGCGGACGACAAAGTGAAGGGCGTTGCTGCGCTCTTCGAGATCGACCCTACGCTGTGGAAGAAGGGCTTCGTCTACGTGGCGCAGGCCGAAATCCGCAAGCGGCCGGGGCGAGAGCGCTTTGTCGGCTACTGGATGCAGAATCTGCCGCGGGCCGTGGGCGGAAAGACGAGTATCCGGCTGCTCGAGCTTCAATGAGGCCGTGGTAAAGATGCGCTCGTGACCTCCCAGCATCCTCTAGCTTCGGCAAACGTTCTCGTCACCGGCGGCGCCGGGTTCATCGGCTCTCACTTGGTGCGCGAGCTCGTGCGGCGTGGCGTCGGTCGCGTCGTCGTTCTCGATTCGCTGCGCTACGGAGATCCCGGCAACCTTGGCGCCCTTTCGGACAACGTGCGCCTGGTGAAGCACACGTTGGGTTTCGACGACCGCGCCGAGCTCGAGCGCGCTCTCGATGGCGTGAGCTACGTCTTCCACCTGGCGGCGGAGAAGCACAACCAATCCAAGGACGACCCGGCGCGGGTGTACCGAGCCAATCTCGAAGGCACCCACACGCTGTACGAGGTGGCCGCCGCAGCGGGCGTGAAGAAGGTCGTGTTCAGCTCCTCGCTGTACGCCTATGGCCGCATGAAGGGCGAGCCCTTCTCCGAGACGGAAATCCCGAAGCCGCAGACCGTGTACGGCATCACCAAGCTGGCCGGTGAGCACGTGCTGCGCTTCTTCGAGGTTCAGCACGGAATGGAGTGGAACGCGCTCCGTTACCTGTTCGTGTACGGCCCCAAGCAGTTCGCAGGCATGGGCTACAAGTCCGTCATCGTGAAGAACTTCGAGCGGCTCCTCGCCGGACAGCCACCCACGGTGTACGGGGACGGCAGCCAGACCCTGGACTACGTGTACGTGGACGACGTGGTCGACGCCACCATTGCCGCCATGGAGCAAGGCGTCAGCAAAGAGGTGCTGAACGTCGGGTCCGGCAACGCCACTTCCGTGGCCATGCTCATCGATCGGATGATCGCGGTGAGTGGCAAGCAGGTCGAAAAGCAGTTCGAGCCGCCGGATTGGACGGCGGGCACCACGCGCGTGGGCAACGTCGACAAGATCGCCCGCGTGCTCGGCTGGAAAGCGCGCACGTCCCTCGATGAAGGATTGGCGCGCACCTTCGCCTGGATCTCCGAGCACAGCGCCGGAACATGAGCCGCGTCGCCGACCGGCTCCGCGCACTCTCCGCCAGCGACGCGGCCTGGTGGACGCTGGTCCTCGCCTTCACCATCGCCGTGCTCTTGCCCTGGTGGAGCACGCGGATCCTGCCGCTCATGGACTACCCGATGTTCCTGAGCTTCGTGCGGGTGTTCCAAGACCACGACAATCCCGCCTCTCCGTTCCATGGCAGCTACACCCTCGGTTTGCCCTTCTCTCCGCTGGTGGCGCCGATATTGCTCACGGCAGCCCTGGCAAAGCTCACCTCGATCGAAACCGGCGGCCGCCTGCTGTGGACGTTCTTCGCGTTGGGGCTGCCGGCTTCGGCTTGGTTTCTGACGCGCACGCTCGGCCTCAGTCGCTTCAACGTGCTCTTGGTCTTTCCGCTGGTGTTCGCCAAGTGGACCAGCTCCGGGTTCACGGGGTTCGTGACCGGCCTGCCGTTGGTGTTGCTGGCCTATGCGCTCGCAGCCCGCTACCTCATGCATCGCAGCCGCGGACGCGGCATCGCCGTCGGCGCCCTCATGATCGTGCTGGTGATGTGGCATGCGCTGATCGTGGCTCAGGCGCTGCTGGGCCTCGGCATCTTGTGGCTGTGTTGGCGCGCCCCGAACGTCAAGACTCGGTTCGTCGCGCTTTGGCCCATGGCATTGCCAGCGGTTCTCCTCGCGATCTGGTTCTTCTACAATTTCGTGGGTCATGGCGCGGGAGCGGGGGCCAAGATGACGCCGCCGTTCTGGCCACCGCCGCGAGAGCTGTTCGACGCACAGAAGATGTTCTGGGCGGTGCTCATGCTGTGGCCGGACTCCGACTTGTACGCGAAGGCGCTGCTCGTCGCGCTCGTCGTCGGCATCCTGTTCGGCGCTCGCGCGCGGATCTTCGCCGCGCCGGACGCCCCCACGGGTGATTGGCACGTGAAGAACCCCATGGCGGTCATCGCCCTGGTCGCGTTCGTTTGCTACTTCGCATTGCCCATGCACGCCTTTGGCGTCGCCATCATCAGTCAGCGCTTCGTGTGGTTCGCCGCGGTGTTCATGGCCGTCGCTTGGGACTGGCCTCGACATCCCATCGCTCGCGCCGTGGCGATTGCCTTGCCGGTGCTGGTGGCGGCGCGCTTCTTGTGGGAGGTGAACGCCCACTTCCGGGCGTTCAATCGAGAGACCGTGGCGGCTTCTCGCCTTATCGACGAAATTCCGGATCGGTCCACGCTCATCGCGCCGCTCGGTAGCGCGGAAACCAAGGCGTTCCTCAACAAGCCCATCCGAGAGGTGCAGCAGTACGCGACCATCCGCAAGGGCGGCCTCCCCACGACGTCTTTCGCGGGCTACGGCATCAACTACGTCCGCTACGTGAAACGCAATCCGAAGCCCGAGCTCTTCCCGTACAACTACCTGCGACACCCGCAGCTGCCGGAGTTCGACTACGTGTTGCTGCGTTCTCCCAGTCGCACGGAGCTCACGTCCCCGCGCCTTCATCTGGAGCGCACGGATGGCGACTGGGCCTTGTTCACCGTCTGTGGCAGCCACGCCCGCCCCCGCTGCTGAACGCCTTCTTTTTGGGCTCTCCTGGGTGCCTGAATGCGATGACGGAGCGCGCAGAGGGACGTGCTACTCGACTGGGTCATGGTTTTTCTGGTCCGGCGCGGCAAAGGGCCGAAGCGTCCCCTCTGCGCGGAACTAGAGACGACATTCGCGAGTGAAGGCTGGCGAGCTCAGCGCGGGGTGAGTCTGCGCAGCGCCTCGCGGATCAGCTGGTCCAAGGGCAAGCGTTCGGCCTCGGTGCCGAGCGCCGCGACCCCCTTGCAGCACTCTGTCTTCTTGAAGCCCATGGTGACGAGCGCCACGCGGAGCTTTTCGCACTTGTCCTTCGCATTCTGAGCTGCGCCCGCGTGCTCCGCCTTTAACGATGCCTCAGCCACGAAGATGTCAGGAGAGCCGTCTTTTTGTTGGTGCGGCGCGATGCCCGCCGCGCCGCGGAATTTTCCGCCGGTGCGACGATGAAACATTCGTGAAGCACAGCGAAACACGTCGTTGTCGAAGCTTTGATGGCGGCAGGCCCATCCCTTCGCGTAAAATCCGGCTTCTATCCTTTCGGAGGTTTTCATGAAGCGAGTGGCCACCGTGGCGTGTGTGTTGGGACTGCTCGGCAGCAGCCTGTCCCTCTCGTGCAGTAGCTCGGACGATGGCGGGGCAAGTGGCGGCAGCAGCGGCAGCGGCGGCAGCTCGGCGACGGGGGGCGCTTCCGGCAGCAGCGGCAGCGGTGGCAGCGGCGGCACGTCGGCGACGGGTGGAACCGGAGGTGGGACCGGGGGCAGCGGGGGATGCGCTGGCGCGGATACCAACAACGATCCGAACAACTGCGGTGGCTGCGGCTTCGTGTGCCCGACGGGGGCGAGCTGCGCGGCCGGCAAGTGCAAGTGCCCCACGGGCACGGATGCCTGCGGCACCGAGTGCAAGGACGTCACGTCGGACAACGCCAACTGCGGCGCGTGCGGGAATCCGTGCAGCGGCGTGGAGACCTGCAACGCGGGCAAGTGCGAGTGCAACAGTGGCGCACCCGTGAAGGCGTTCGCCGCCGACGTACAGCCCATCTTCGATGCCAGCTGCGCCACCGCCAAGTGCCACGCGGGCGCCACCGCGGAAGCGAACCTCGATTTGACCGGCGGCAATGCCTACGCGGCGCTGGTGGGTGTGGCGACGGATCAGTGCAATGGCAATCGCGTGCGCGTCACCGCCAGCTCACCGGCCGACAGCTACCTGATGAACAAGCTCACCGGTCACGGCATGTGCACCGGCAAGCGGATGCCGAAGGACAAGCCCGCGCTGGCGCAGACGGACATCGACACCGTGGCCGCGTGGATCTGCGCTGGCGCCAACGACGACTGAAACGTGTGCGGCGCTTGCCGCCAAGAGGTCCCTCTTGGCGGCGGCGCGGGACACGGTGGTTCCGCGCCGCACCAACAAACAAATGTCAGTTGGTGTCGATGCGGCGAGGAGCGCCGGATTGGAAGTCCACGGCGAGGCGCGACACGCTGGCCAAGCGCTTGCCGGTGCGGACCATGTCGATGTTCTCGACGAACTCCACGTCTATTTGCATGTCGCTGCCCAGGTACTCGCGGAAGGTCGCGAGGATCTCTTGCAGCGCGTCGTCGGAGTAGCGTCCGCCCTTCACCACGCGGAAGGTCATGGCGCCCTCGCGCTCCTGCACCACCTGGAAGCGCTGGATGGCGTGGTCGAACTCCTTCAGGTAGTGCGCGAAGAAGGTCCCCGGCACGTAACGGCGATCGGTTCCCTGGATGATGGACTGCACGCGCCCTTCGATGCTGCCCAGGAGCGGTAGACCGCGGCCGCAGGGGCACTCGAAGTCGGGGTCCATGGCCACGGCCAGGTCGCCGATGCGATAGCGGATGAAGGGCAGGCAGAAGTTGTTGAGGTCCGTGACCACGACCTCGCCGACCTCTCCGGGGCGGGCCGGCTCTCCGTCCCGCAAGATCTCCACGATGTAGCCCTCGCCCACGATGTGATGCCCGGTGTGCGCCTCGCACTCGTAGGCAATGCCGGAGAACTCGCGAGAGCCGTACTTGTCGAACACCTTGCAGCCGAAGGCTTCCTCGATGAGCTTGCGGCTGGTCTCGGGCAAGGTTTGAGCGCTGCTCATGAGGGCGCGCGGGCGCACGTCCACGTTGCCCTTGGTCTTCAGGTAGTGCGCGAGAAAATCGAGGGCCTCGGCGTAGCCGTCCATCAGCACCGGCTTCCAGTCGGCGATCTCGCGCACCATCTCGTCGAGCTTGTCGTCGCTCATCTCGAACACCGGGATGAACTTGCGGCGAGAGAGCTTGGCGTCGAGCTGCTCCTTCAGAGCTTGGCTCTTGCTCATGCCGAGCGTCTGGTGCCAGAGGCGCACACTGGGGTCGCCGAACTCGTAGCCCGTCCACTCTTGTGAGCGCAATGTGGCGGACCAACGGAACTCCAGCTGAGCCCGATCCGCGAAGCACACGAAGGGCTCGCCCGTGGAGCCGCTGGTGGTGATGCGCAGCACCTCGTCCTTGTCGTGGTTCTCGCTCAGGATGTCGAAGTAGACGTGGTCCCGCACGTCCTGCTTGGTCAAGAACGGCAGCTTGTAGAGATCCGCCTGGCCTCGGATGTCCTCCGGGCGGATGCCGGCTTCCCGCATGCGGTGTCGGTAGTAGGGCACGTTGCGGTACGCGTGGCGCACCAGGCGGCGGAGCTTTTCGTCCTGCAAGTCCCGGAGGTGCGTGGGGGAAAGCCACTGCGTCTTGCGCAAGAGCTCGTAGTAGCGCTCTACGTCCCGCGTGATCATCCAGTGGGTCTGGTTGAAGAAGCCGAGATACGCCTGCCATTCCACGCGGCGCGCCGGGCTCATCGGCTTGCTGCGATCCACCACAGGGTGGCGTCGAAGGAACTGCTCCGAGACGTCCTTCGGCTTTTGCCGGATGCGGTACTCCCACGCCGCCTTGCCCAGATCCACCAAGGCCTTGGCGGACGCCCGATACGCAGTCCCGTCCAAGAAGCTCTTACCGGCGCGGCGGTTCTCGAACAGCGTTTCGATTTGCTTGTAGGAGTAGCCCTTGGCGTGGGCCGCCACCATGATGAACGACTGCCAGTAATAGTAGTGGCCGCGATAGGTGAGCAGATCTTCCATCACCTCCTTGGCGCACATCACGAACCCGCTCTTGTTGTCTTGCAGGTCCATGCCAAAGGTCTTGTTCAAGAGCGTGTTGAGACCGCGGCTCAAGTTGTAGCGCGTGCCCCGCTCTCGCCCGACGGCGCTGCGCCAGCCCTGCACCACGTCCACGCTGTGCTCGAGGAGCGCGTGGTACAGGCGCAGGAGGTCCTCCGGCTGGTACTGGAGGTCGGCGTCGATCACCGCCACCACGGGCGCTCGAGCGGCCCCCACACCCGTCTTCCAGCCATGGGCGATGCCCATGTTCTGCGGGTGGAAGCGCCCGACGACCTCCCCGGGGTACTCTTTCTCGGCTTGCTCGATGGCGGCGCGGGTGCCGTCGGAGCTACCGTCGTCCACCAGGATCAGCTCACCCTTGAGCTTGCCGCGGCGGAAGACCTCGACCACGCGGCGGGAGAGCTCGGGGATGTTCAGCTCTTCGTTGAAGCAAGGAGCGATGACCGAAAGCGCGAAGTTTTCCATGCTCAGCGGCCGAACCATAGCTCATTGTGGTTTGCCGTACACCTCGACCTCGCCGAGGCACAAGTGCCCGGGATTGTTCTTGCTTCGGATGCGAACGTAGCGCGCGAGCTCGCCCGAGAGCCGGGCCTTCCAGGGCGAGGATTCGCTGAACGGCTCACTACGCTCGGCGACCTGCTTGAAGTTGTCGCCGTCCGCGGAGAGCTCGATCACCAACGGCACCAGGGTCTCGTCCTTCTCGGCGCGGCCGAACACCCGCACCTCGCTGATGGAGTGGTAGCGGAGCAGGTCGATGCGGAGCCAAGGCTCGCGCTCCTGGTTGGTGATGAAGCCGCAGCGCCCGTTGAGCACGCCGTCCGTGGCTCCCGTGGCGGGGGGCGTGCCCGGACGCCGGCTGCTGGCGATGGCAGGCTTGTCTCGCCCGATGTTCTTGGGCGCGTTCGCGGTGAGCAGCAACGCGATAACCAGTGCCACCGGCGCGACCACGAAGAAGAACAGCTTCAGGCCGCGGAGCACGCGCAGACGCCGCGGCGTTCGCGTCTCGAATTGATCGCACACGAATCGCAAGAGCCGATCCGCCTCGTCGCGCCGCCGCCGCGCCTCGCTCGCCTTCAGGCGATCGGGCGCCAGCGAGTCCGGCTTCGTCATCAGCGCTTCCAGGCCGCGCAGGGCCTTCGGAATTTCGCCTTCCAGCTTGGCCCACGCCACCTGCGGCGGCAGAGGATCCGTGAGGGTCTCGGTGCGTGCCACCAGCAGGGCGGATACCGCCAGCCCGAAGGCTTCGCGGTACAGCGCGAGGGCGGCGGTGTCCTGACCGTCGTCGCTCAACGCTCGCGCGGCCGTCGCGCGCGCCAGCGCCGCGCCGCCGAACTGCCGAACGCGCATCGCGTCCCGGTAGCTGGTGGCGCGTTCGATCGCGCGGCGCCCGAGCAGCGGCTCGGTCAGTCGAGCCCAGATACTCACGGCCTTCCCGGAGGTGGCGGTGGCGCGTAGTAGACCGGCGCCGGCGGGAACCGACGGCGTTCGGCGTGGTCGTTGTAGATGTTGATGGCGTCGTACTGATACGGCTGCGCCGAGATCAGGACCACGGAGCCGGCGATTGTCGTACCCACGGCGCAGGCCAGGGCGCCGAGGCCCACCGTGGTCTGCGTATCAGTGCGGTCTTCCCGCGGAGAAAGCAGGACGATGCCCCCCACCGCGCAGGCGGCGCCCAGCACGCTGAGGACGAAGCCCGACGTCATTCGCGATTCGTACGTCTCCGCGGCTTCCCGCGCTTCGGGGTCGTCGCTCACCGCCTCCACCAGACCGCTCCCCGCAAAGCCGTGCGGATAGCGTCGCCCATCCCGCTCGTACGCCGGGGAGCCGCCCTCCATCACGATGGACAGCCGAGGACCCCGCTGCGGCGTGTAGTGCGTGGAGCACGCCGAGAGCTCGAGGGCGAGCAGCGCCAGGGCCAACCGTTTCATGCGCGCCGGACCGTACCAGAGGGATCCCCGGGGGGTACACTGGGCTGGTGGATCTCACGGCGCTGGCCTGGGCAGGCGATGCGGAAGGTACCGCGGCGGCACTGAAAGCGGGGGCGGATCCGCTGGAGCAATGCCCCTACACCGGCATGACCGCGCTGCTCGCCGCTTGTGAGGCAGGTCACGCACCCGTGGCGGAGCTGCTGCTCCGCGCCGGAGCCGATCCCAATCACCAGCATCGGGATGGCTACGACTGCTGGGGCTCCACCAAGAGCGACGCGGTCAAGCACCTCTTGCTTCGCTTCGGGTGCACGTTGACTCGCGAGGCCAACGAAGAAGCCCGCGGCAAGCGCGGTCGCCACGTCCTCGCGCTCACTCCTCACGACTCCACCTGGACTGCGACGGTGCCGGGTCGGTCATTGGAAGTGGAGGCGAAGCTCGCGACCCTTCCGCCCAAAGCCGGCAGTGCGCGCTTGGTCGTGGGAGAGAGCGTGGAGCTCGACGTCGGCGCGGTGCACTACCGGGACCAATCCGAGGTCAGCCTCGTGCTGTCGGGTTTCGTCGGCGAGGTCTGGGTCCGCATCTACGATCGGGAAACCCTCGCCCACAACGCCGGGCCTCTGAGCTTCTGGCTGCCCCCTTGGGATTGATCAGCGAAGCCAGCGGAACCATCGCGCCATCCAGTGCGCCACGGAGGGCGTGAGGCGCGAGCGGTTGTAGGCATCGCCCAGGCGTTTCACGAGCTCCCCGGTGGTGGGATAAGGAAACACGGTGCTCGAAACCGCGCTCAAGTTCAGCCCCGCGCTCATGGCCAGACACAGCGTTGCGATCAGGTCCCCCGCGTTGGGCGCAACGATGGTCGCACTCCGGATGCGCCCGCGCGAGTCGTGAAGAACCTGGGCGTAGCCTTCGGTGTGCCCTTCGACGATGGCGCGGTCGTTGTCTTCCAGGTCGACGCCGATGGACGCCAAAGTCTCCCCTTCGCTCGGCATTCCGACGTGGGCCACTTCGGGATCGGTATAGGTGACCCAAGGAATCACCAGCTCCGAGGCGCGCCGCCGCCCGAAGAACAAGGCGTTCTGCAGCACCAGGCGCGCCATCGCGTCAGCGGCGTGGGTGAACTGCCACATGCCCGCGACGTCCCCGGCAGCGTACACGCGGCGGTTGTCGGTGCGCAGGTGAGCGTCCACCACGACGCCGCGGTCGTTCACTCTCACGCCTGCTGCGTCGAGTCCGAGCTCCTCCACGTTGGGCCGACGTCCGGTCGCTACCAAGATTGCGTCCGCGGAAACACTACCGGTCGAGGTCGCGAGGGTCGCACCATCCACGCGCTCCACGCGCACGGCCGTGCGCACGTCCACGCCATCTCGGATCAAGCTCGCCGCCACGATCTCGGCTGCGCGCGCTTCGTCCCGCGGCAAGAGCCGCGGCCCTTGCTCGAGCAGCGTGACCTGCGATCCCAGCCGTGCAAAGGCTTGCGCGAGCTCCACGCCGATGGGTCCGCCTCCAATGATGGCGAGACGCCGCGGAAGCTCCGTGAGCGAGAACACGGACTCGCTCGTCAAGAAGCCACTTTCCGCGAGGCCCGGGATGGGCGGTACTGCCGGGCGCGCGCCCGTCGCGATGACTGCGCGGCGAAACTCGAGCTGCGTCCCTTCCACCGTCACGGCGTCCGGCGCCACGAAGCGAGCGTCGCCGAAGTACACGTCGACTCCGGCGCCCGCCAGCCGCGCCGCCGAGTCGTGGGGAGCGATGTCCGCGCGGGTCCGCCGCACCCGCGCCATCGCCGCCTCGAAATCACCAGCCTTCGCGGCGGCCAGCAAGGCCTTGGACGGCACACAGCCCGTCACCAGGCAATCGCCGCCGAGCAGCGCGCGCTCGACCAGCGCCACCTTCGCTCCCAAGCCGGCTGCGCCCATTGCGGACACCAGGCCCGCCGTGCCGCCACCGATCACGACCAGGTTGTAGCGGCCGTGGGGCGAAGGATTCTTCCAGCCGCTGGGGCGCACCGCCTCGACCAGGCGCTGGTTGTCTTCGTCCCAGGGGGAGAGCCGCACGAGGAGTGTACGGTGACCGACCTTCGTTGGTTTGCGGACAAAAAAAAGGCGCGGCGGTTCAGACGGAGGGGGGGTACGTCTGAACCGCCGCGCGGGAGAAAAACACGGCGACCTGAACGGAGGGGGGGGACGTTTAGGTCGCCGTGCGGAGAGAACACGGTGCTCAGTCGGAGGGGGGGGACGGCCGAGCACCGTGCAGTAGAGTTCGGCGGGGGTGGAACCTTTCTGGCGATCCCTGACCGCCGCCGCTCATATTGTTTGCAGGCGCCGTGCCAAGCTGAGAGTGGTGATCTCTGGGCCCTTAGCGCGCGATCTGCAGAGTTGGCTTTCAGATCTGAAATAGCGCAATGCGTCGCAGAAAGCGGAGCGCATGGAAAGTGTCCCTGGCCGGCTCAGCGCCAGCGCGGGTCGTCCGCGATCAACCACTCGAACGCGTCGCGGATGGCGTCGTTCAGGGGGCCACCAAAGACGTGTCCGGCGCCCGCGGTGTATTCGCGCCGCCCCGACAAACCAACTCTGCGGATCCATTCGAGAGATCGGGTGGCGTCGCGCGCGCAGTGGGATTGTCCACAGACGAAGGCGACGCGTTTGCCTCCGCCTTCGCGGAAGCGGGTGGCCGTGGGCACGTCCCATTCTGATGCACCGCCTTCCACCAGCAGCAGTCGCGAGAAACGGTCCGGGCGGCGCGCGGTGAACAGCGCGCCCATGATCGCCCCCTGTGAATAACCTGCGTATATCGCGGGGCCGCGGTCAGCTTCAGGGAAGCGTGCGTGGAACGCGTCGACGGCGGCCAGCACCTCGCTCTCGAGCCGGTGGTGGTCGCGATAGAACCAGCCGGAGTCGGGAGCGCGGGTCATCGGAATGCCGCGGGGACACAGCACGAAGCCTCGCGCGCCGACGAGGTCGCGCCACCACGCGCAGTGCTCCTCGGCGCGATCGCCCGCTCCGTGCGCCGCCACCAACAGCGGCCCCCGCGCGCCCGGCGGCACCGATACCACCGCGGGCCGCTCGCCCTCGATCTCGAGATCGATCACCTCGCCACCCGGCTTGGCCGTGGGCACTTCCGCGTGTCGTGGTGCGGGACGCGGAACGGGTTTGGCGCAGCTCACGAGCAGCACCAGCAGCGAGAGTTGACGGATCCAGCGGGGCGCGTTAGCGCCTCGATCGATGAAACGCCTGCATCGCCCCGACCTGTACGGGTGGTCTCGGTTCGACGAAGCGCGCAACATCGATTTCCACAGCGTGCTCTGGGTGCGCGAAGGGGGCAACGTCGTCATCGACCCCTTGCCCCTCACGGAGCACGACGCGCACCACCTGCGGGAGCTCGGCGGTGTTTCGCTGATCGTGGTGACCAACTCGGATCACGTGCGCGCCGCGGCGGAAATCGCGCGAGAGCACCACGCGCGGGTCGCCGGGCCCGTCGCCGAGAAGGCGACATTTCCCATTCCGTGCGACGTGTGGCTGGCGGACGGAGACGAGCCCGTGCCCGGCCTCACGGTGCTTGCCCTTTCGGGATCGAAGACCGCCGGGGAGCTGGCGCTGGTGCTCGAGAAGCGCACGCTGATCACGGGGGATCTCGTTCGCGCCCACGAGGGCGGCAAGCTGTGCCTCTTGCCCTACGGCAAGCTCGAGGATCTCGAGCAGGCGCGGGCTTCCGTACGCCGCTTGGCGGCGCTGTCGGGCATCGAAGCCGTGATCACCGGAGACGGCTGGCCCATCTTCCGCCACGGCGCCGAAGCGCTGGCAGAGCTGGCTCAGCCGCCGATGTAGCTCATCTCGATGCGCCGGGCGCCCTGAGTCTCGGCCGAGCGCTGCTCGGAATAGCGATCTTCGCGCCCCCGCCACAGGGCGCGCACCAGCTTCTCGAGCTGGGCATCGTCAGCGCCGCTGCGGAGCAGCTCTCGGAGATCCGTGCCCGCGCTGGCGTACAGGCAGGTGTACAGCGTGCCCTTGGCGGAGAGCCGGAGGCGCGTGCAATCCCCGCAGAACGGCTGCGTCACGCTGGTGATCACGCCGATCTCTCCGCTGCCATCGGCGAAGCGAAAGCGGCTGGCGACCTCGCCGCGATACGCCGGGTCTGCTTCTCGAAGGGGCAGCTCGCGATGGACCCGTTCCACGATCTCGCGTCCGCTCACCACCTCGTTCAAGCGCCAGCCATTGGTGCTGCCCACGTCCATGTACTCGATGAAGCGCACCGTGTGGCGCCCCTTGAAATGGCGCGCCAGCTCCACGAGGGTGTGGTCGTTCACGCCGCGGCGAACCACGCAGTTGATCTTGATCGGGCCGAGCCCCGCGGCGGCCGCGGCCTCGATGCCGGCAAGCACTTCATCCACGCCGTAGTGCGCGTCCGTCATCGCCCGGAACACGCCCTCGTCCAGCGAGTCCAAGCTCACGGTGACGCGACCGAGCCCGGCGGCAGCCAGCTCCCGCGCGGACTTCTCCAGCAAGGAGCCGTTGGTAGTGAGCGCGAGGTCCACGTTCAGCTTCGCCAGTTGCTCCACCAACCTCGGCAATTCTGCGCGGAGCAGCGGCTCCCCGCCCGTGAGCCGCAGCTTGCTCACGCCTTGCCCCACGAACACCCGCGCCACCCGTGTGATCTCCTCGAAGGAGAGCAGGTCCGCACGCGGTAGGAACTTGAAGCTCTTCCCGAAGTGCTCCCGCGGCATGCAATACCGGCACCGGAAATTGCAGCGGTCCGTCACGCTGATGCGCAAATCCCGGAGCGGCCTTCCGCGGCGGTCTTCTATGGTGGGCAGGTGCTTCAAGCTTCCGAGAGTATTGTTGGTTCGGCGCGGAACCGCCAGGGGTGTCACTGCACGCGGATCGCGGCCGTACCCGTCAGAGACACCACCGGTACCAGGCTCCGTTCGTCGAGCAGCACGGGCGCTACCTCGCTGGGCGAGAGCTTCACCTCCGCACGGACGGGCTCCGGCAGATCCTCGGAAAGCCGCGCGACCAGGGACTCGAGGGCATTGGGCGCGCTCGCTGCATCCAGGGGCAGCGCGATGGCGGCGTGATCGGTGATCAGCGCACTGACGGCGCTCACGTCCGCACCGGTGCCCGGAGCGGCCGTCACGGCGCGCAGGCGTATGCGCGCCGCGCTGGCGTCGTACCAGGGCTCGGCGAGCAGGTGCGCGTCGCCGCACAGGCGCCCGCTCACGGTGGCCGTGAGCAGCACCCGCGGTATGCCGTTCACGAGCACACCGCGCGCCTTGGCCTTGACCACGTGCACGTCGGCGGCCCGGGCGGAGGGCGCCGCCAGAGAGCGCGTCAGATCCGCCGACACGTCCTCCCAGTCGATGCGCAGCGGCACTTTCAAAGCCACGCCTTCGGCCAGATCCTTCTCGGCGGAGAGCTTGGGCAGCGGGGTGGGGGCAACCGCGTCGTCGGGATTGCACGGCTGTTCCACGCTGAGTGAGCCCAGCACGCCGAAGCGCAGACCCAGCGTGCCGGCGGTGAGCTTCGGCTTCTTCTGCACGATGCCGGAGGGGGCGATGCGCAAGCACGTGTCGCGACCCAGTGCTACCGGCGTGTGGAGCAGGCGCCAGGTCCCTTCCACGTAGGGCTTGAGGTCGGGCACGGAGCCATCGATGCGCCGTTGGATGCCGCCCACCTGGCGCGCGGCGTTCCTGCGGATCTCGTCGGACGCGTCGAATCCGGCGATCACGCAACCGCGCGTGAGGTTTACCGACACGCGGCTGCTGCCGAGTCGGTAGTCGTCCGTGAGGGTGAGGGGGACGCTGGCCACGGCGGCGAGGCGCGGGCTGCAGCGCCCGTAGATGGGGCAGATGGGTCCCAGCGGTTTGCACACGCGCGCCTCGACGGACACTGGGGTGGCCACGACCAGGCGATCCCCCGAGAGGCCGACGTCGAAGCTGCCGCGGGACACGGTGTAGCTCACCTCGCCCGGGGTGCCGATGGGTTGATTCGTCGCTCGCGCAAGCTCGAGGGGCACGTGCTTGCCGAGCTCGCGCTTCAGGGATTGGACCGAGGCGTTCACGTCCACGGCGATGCGTGAGACCGGAGTCTCGACGGCAGGTGGTGCTGGAAGATCCGGCGCCGGACCCGAGAGCACCTCGCTACATTCCCCCGCGCTCGCGCTCTCGGCCCCCGGCCGCGGACCGCAGGCCGCGGCGACGACGAGGACGAGGGGCCAGGGGCGACGCATCGCCCTTGGTCTACACGATGGTCGAGGGCGCGTCGAAGTCACTCTTCGGGATACACGCACACCCGGGTGAAGGCCGGCGCCTGCTGCGCCTCGGGCGGTGCGCAGTCGCTCGCCGCCACGCCCCAGTGTTTCGGGCAATCTGCCACGGTGGCGCACAAGATTGGAAAGTAGCGATCTCCAGCGAAGCCGCGGGTGGCGCAGGAGAACGCTCGAAGCGGCATCTCCGCCATCTTGCCACAGGCGTAACCCGCGCAATCTTTGGCGTTCGCACACCCGAGCCAAGCGATGTCGTCGTCCGGCGCTGCCAGGTTGCCATCCACGTCAGCCACGCACTTGCCGTTCGCGGTGGAGAACTGCCAGCGGCACACCGGCGTCTTGCCGCTGCAGCGCTTGCCCCCGCACTCCACGCCGGGATCGTCCATCCCACAGAAGCCTTGGTTCTTGCCCGGCTCCAGCCGACACGAAAAGCCCGGGCTGCACTTGCCACCGGGCAAGCACGCCTCGGCGATCTCCGTCTGACACTGCTTCTCTTCACAGTCGAGCTTGGCCGGGCAGCCACCGGAGCAGTCGTACGTGCGGCAGCACAAGGAGCCCCGGCCGCAGTCCGCGCTCTCGTCGCAGAACTTGGCAAGCTCGTCGTCCTTGCAGGGCTGCTCCGTGCGCGGGGCGCAGTGCCCGCCGCTACCGTCGCTCTTTGCGCAGCACACCTGAGAGTCGAGATCGCAGGTCTCGCTGCCGCAGCCAATGCGGCCCGGTGTGCCAGCGCGTGCAGGCGGGACAGCGGGTGGCTGAGCAGAGGCAGCGGTCGGCGCGCTGGCCGTGACGACGGGCGTCTGCGCCGGC
Organism: Polyangiaceae bacterium; assembly: GCA_020633235.1. Taxonomy (NCBI): domain Bacteria; kingdom Pseudomonadati; phylum Myxococcota; order Polyangiales; family Polyangiaceae; species Polyangiaceae bacterium. The sequence continues at coordinate 142,987 of JACKEA010000004.1, forward strand.
GGCCTCCCTTCGGCGCAGCCGGCCGCGAGCAAGACGCCGACAACCCAGGAGCCCACTGCCACGCAGACGTAGTGCCGCACCATGGGCCGGGAGCGTAGTCCACCCAAGGCGGGAGATCCGTGGTAAACGCCGCCCTTCATGTCGCGTGAGCCGAGCGCCCGCGAACGCGCCCTCCGCTGGGTGCGAGCGAATCCGGGCAACGCGCTCCTGGGCGCGGCGGTGGTGGCCGTGTCCGCGTACGTGATCGGCTATCCGTTCCTGGTCGTGAAGTATCCGCCGATCACGGATCTTCCATTCCACGCTGCCAGCACCAGCATCTTGCGCCACTACTGGGATCCTTCTTTCGGGTTCCACAAGCAGTTCACCTTGCACTTGCTCGAGGTGCCGTACGTGTCCATGTACGCGATCGGTGCACTGCTCGCGCTGGTGATGCCCATCGACATGGCGGTCAAGGCATCCGCCGTGGTGATGCTCGCCCTGCTCCCGGCCGGCCTGGCCGTCTTGTTCCACGGCATGAAGAAGACCCCGCTATGGGGCATCTTGGGGCTGGGCCTGGTGTGGACCAACCTCACCCACTGGGGCTTCTTGAACTTCATGGGTGCGGTTGGCCTGTACGCCATGAGCGTGGGCTTCGCGCTCATGGTCGTGGACCGCCCCACCCGCGGCCGACAATGGGGCCTCGCCCTCAGCCTGCTGGCGGTGTTCTTCACCCACATCTACCGCTTTCCCTTCGCGGTGCTCTCGGTCGCCGGTGCGGCCGTGCTGATGTACCCCGCCACGCGTCGCATCAAGTCCATCCTGCTGCCCCTGCTCCCGAGCCTCGCGGTGTTCGGCGTGTGGCGCCTGGTGCGGCAGGACAACATGGCGATGGACGCCAAGCTCGGCCTCTTCCCCGAGCGACTGAAGGAGATCCGCGATCATGTCATTGCGGGTTTCCAGGGCCCCGTCGGAGCTCACGAACAGCAGCTCTTCGATCAAGCCCAGAATGCGTTCTGGGTCGTGGCGCTCGTGGCGCTGATCTGGTTCGTGGCCTTCGGCCGTTGGCGACACCTCGAATCTCGAAAGCTCTGGTGGGGCATCGGCGTCACGCTGCTCCCCCTGATTCTCGCGGGTGGCTTCGTTCTCACCTATTTGATGCTGCCGATGCGCATCGGGCCGTGGTGGTATGTCTACCCGCGAGAGGCCACGACAGCGCTGTTCATTGGTCTGGCGGTGGTTCCTGACATGCCACGAGCGTGGTGGCTCAGGTTGCCCCTCGTCGCGCTAGTTGCGGTGGCCGTGAGTCGCATCGGCTTTCTGGTCGCCGAGCAGTACTACGACTTCAACAAGGCCACCGCCGACTTCCAGCGCATCGAGAAGTTGGTCCCCAAGGACGCCAAGCTCATGTACCTGGTGTTCGATCACGACGGCTCCTCGCGACGAACCACTCCGTTCATCCACCTGCCGGCATGGATTCAAGCGGAGAAGGGCGGGGCACTCTCGTTCCACTTCGTCGGTTGGAACCACAGCCCCATCCGCTACCGGAAGGACGACCCCAACGTTCCGCCGCCGGTTCCGGATCGCTGGGAGTGGACACCGTATCGCTTCCAGGTGCTGAAGCACGGCAAGTGGTTCGACGAGTTCTTGATCCGCCAGCACTCGAACCCGAGCGCGCGGTTGGCCGCAGATCCCTCCATCCACTTGGTTGCCCACGAGGGCAGCTGGTGGCTCTATCGTCGAGTTCAGGCTCCGTCGTTGAATCAATTCCGCGAAGAAGACTCAAGGTGAGCAGGGGCCGACTCGTTCGAGCTTCCACTTTGGATTGCTGCTGACGCCTGGAATGTTGTCGCCGTAGTAGTCATCCTTCAGCCAGATCCCGAGCTTGCCACCAGAATGCTGAAACATGACTGGGGTGCTTTGGAGGCTCGCCGTCACGCAAGCGTTGAAGGTGGAGTAGGCGCCGCCACCCACGGCGTATCCAACCGTTCCGGGAAGCTCGAACTTCATGTCGGCGGGGCTATCACCAATCATCCACCACTGGCAGCAGCCGGCCTCCGAATAGGCATTGACCGTCCAGCCTTGACTGGCGGCATACTTCAGGCAGCCGTCTTCATAGGTCACGACGTAGGTGCCTGCAGGGAGGTCGGCACCGCTGTTGAAGTAGACTGGAGCGGCGAACACACTTGGGCTGTTGCTCGTTGCCGAGCTGCTGACGCTCCCAATCGCGCACTTCCCGGCCTCCGTAGTTGCGTCCGTTGAAGCGTCCATGCCTGCGTCTGTCGCACCCGCGCCGGCAACTCCTGCAAAACCACCGAGACCTCCACCAGCTCCGCCCGTCGCGCCGGCACCGGCAAAACCGCCCGCTTGCGCGCCCGCTAACCCAGCGGAGCCGCTTCCTCCAGCGCCGGTACCTCCGAAACCACCCGTCTGCGCGTCTCCCGTGCCTCCGGGCCCGCCGTTGTTGCTGGTCTGTCCGCAGCCTGCGAACCAGAGGACGATGCAGGCACTGGTCAAAGCGCGTGCGCGCGCCATGTAGGTCATGTTCAGCGTCTCCTCAGTTCGAGCAGGGGCCCACTCGCTCGAGCTTCCATTTGGGGTTGTTGCCACCCTCTCCCGGAACGTTGTCACCGTAGTAGTCGTCCTTGAGCCAAATCCCCAGCTTGCCCCCGGCGTGTTGGAACTGGATTGGCGTGCTCTGTAGGCTGGCGCTAACGCACTCTGAGAAGTTCGCATAGGCGCCGGAACCGACGGCGTACCCGGTGGTACCGGGAAGCTCGAACTTCGTGTCTGCAGGGCTATCTCCGATCATCCACCACTGGCAGCAGCCGGTTTCCGAATACGCGTTCACGGTCCAGGGCTGGCTGGTGGCGTACTTCACGCAACCATCTTCATACGTCACGACATAGCTGCCCGCAGGTAGGTCGGCGCCATTGTCGAAGTACACCGGGGCCGAAAACACGCTTGGGCTCCCTGACGTGGCGGCGCTGCTCACGCTTCCAATGACGCAGTTGCCGGCTTCCGCAGCGGCGTCGCCTCCCCCGTCCTCCGAGGCATCCATTCCGCCGTCCATTCCGGCGCCTCCAGCCGCACCTGCCGCACCTGCCGCACCTGCGACACCCGCCGTACCACCGGTTCCGCTTCCGGCAGTACCGCCCGTTCCTGCCGCGCCGCCGGTGCTCGAACCGCCGGTCCCGCCATCCGTCGCGTGATCCTCGAATGAGCTGCTGCTGCATCCTAAAAAGCAGGCTGAGAGAACGATTCCTGACAAGCCAAAGAGAATGACCGCTTGATACCGCATGAGTCGACTTTGCTCCGGCGTCCGAACGGCTTCAAGGAACTTCGATAGAGGGCGGTTCGCCTGCGACAGGGGCGGTCGCAGGAGTAGCTAATGCCGTCACCCCTTGCACTGAAATCGTGCGTCGCCCGCGCGGTGCGTGCCGGCGTCCCGTTTGCGCTCGAAGTACAGCACCCGGCGCGAGCCGTAGCCTTGGAAGCCGTGGATCCAGTAGTCGCCGTGGACGTTCTCTTCGCTGGCGTGAAATAGGCGGTAGCTGGCGTTCAGCAACGGCCAAAAGCGCGGGCCGAGCCAGGTCAGGTCGGCCTGGTGCAGCAGGATCACGTCGTACTCCTGGTGCCGGATGCGATCGAGCAACCCGAGCTCGGCGAAGCGGCCGGCCTCGCCGACCTCGTGAATGCTCGTCATGCGGTCCAGCGGCACCGAGTGGCCGCCGCGGGCGTAGCAGGTGGCGCCCCGGCCGAGCCACACGCGCTCCCCACAGCGCAGACGCTCCGCTGCGTAGTTGCAGATCGCTTCGGCGCGAGCTTCGTCGTCGGTCGTCGGGACATAGCGTTGAGGGAACCAGACGACGAGTTGGAGCAGCAGGGCGGCGGACGACAGGGTGCCTACGGCCGTGCCGGGCCATGTGCGTGCCCAGGCGATCAGGGTCGGCACCGCGCCGAGCGCGAGGACGAAACCAAGACTGGAAAGGTTGTTGGGGCCGCCCAGCACCTTGAACAATGCGGCGATCGCAAACGGGGCGTAAATCAAGCCGAGCAGGGCCACGCGGCGGACCGCGGGGTTTCCGCGGCGGACCGACATGATCGATACGAGGGCGAGGAGCGCGTACCAACGGCCGAGGCCGCCGTACAGGTCCCAGACCTTGGACGCCTCGAAGTGGTGTGCTGCGAGGATTTCGATGCCCCACACGCGGAACATGCCGCGAGTCCAGAGATCCAAAGCGAGAGCGGTGAGCACGGGTGAGAGCGCCGCAGCGATGGCGCGTGGTTTCGAGCCACTGCGAAGCGCGACCCAAGCGAGGGCGAGAGCGACGGCCGCGCCCGCGGACTGCTTGGCGAGGAACGCCAGGGCGGGAAGCAGCAAGACCGACGCCCATTGCCGGCGAGGCGAGAGCTCCGGGTAGCGAAGCAGGGCCCACGCGGATGCCACCAAGCACAGCTCTTCCAAGTTCGTTGGGTGGAGCGCGTCGGCGACGGGATTCGAGTACGCGCACAGGAGCAATGCGGTGGCGATGAGCAGCGCCGCCCCGACGCGCTGGAAGCGCGACGGGGGCCAGACGTCCCAACGGCGAAGCAGGTCGACGCCCACCACGGTTCCGATGGCGATGGCGGCCAGCTGCCACCCCTGGGCGAGCATTCGGTTTGCGGTGAGGGAAGTGGCCGCGCCGAAGGGAGCCAGGAGCGCGTAGTGGAGGTACGCCTGCCCCGGCGAATAGATCGTCGAGTTGGCGTCGGCCACGGAGGTGAGCACCGGCGTTCCGGCGGCCAGCTTCTGCATGCTGGTCATGAAGTAGTCTTCCGACCAGAAGTTCAGATCCGTGGCGTAGGCCAGACGCTGCACCACGCGGCGCAGGGCATCGACGGAGAGCGCCAGCCCGACCGCCAGACCAACGGCGAGCAAACCGTCGGAAAGGGCTGGGCGGCTTGGGCGCGTCATGAGCTTCGGGGGATGGTAGTCTCCGACGCCGTGAAGCTCTACGCGTTCGACGAAGATACCGAAGGGCTCGAGCTCGTGCCGCTCGCTGCGCGCCGCGCTCTGGATCACGCCGGGCTCAAGATGTCGCGCAAGGGTTGGCGCAGCCTTCCGCTCGCGGCGCGTCGGTCCATCGTGGACCTCGGATCCGCGCGTACCGTGGACGTGGCCACCGTGGCGCGGGCCTGCAAGCCCGCGGAGCCAGCTGCGGAGCGGGGGGACGTGGTGGAGGATCCGCCCGCCAAGGCTCCTCCCCAGGTCGTGACGCAAGCTTTCGGCACCGAGCGGCCGATCGCGGACGCCGTGTGGGCGGGGCTCTCGCCGCTGGATCGCTACGTCCTGTGGAAGGTCGCCAGTAAAGGGCGTGCGGAGCGCATGGCAGCGGCGTATCAGGAAATCGTGGGAGCCAGCGCGCTCTCCACTCACCTCGCACCCGGGGGCGGCGTGCGCATGGTGGACGTCGCCGAGAAGATTGCCACGCAGCGCACGGCCATCGCCGAGAGCCGCGTCACGATGGGCGGCGAGGCGTTCGCACGGCTGGAGCGGGCGGATGCGCCCAAGGGTGACGTGCTCGGCACGGCACGCCTCGCGGGCATCATGGCGGCCAAGCGCACGGCGGACCTCATCCCGCTATGCCATCCCATCGCGCTCACCCGCGTCGCGGTCGAGCTGAAGCTGGAGCCCGGAGAGCGGAGCGTGCACGTCACGGCTACCGTCGAAGCGTTCGACCGCACGGGGGTGGAGATGGAAGCGTTGGTGGCGGCGTCCACCGCGGCCCTGACCGTCTACGACATGCTCAAAGCCTTCGACCGTAGCATGCAGATCAGCGGAACACGGCTGGTTGCGAAGTCCGGCGGCCGCTCCGGAGACTATCGACGATGACCTTGTTCGACATCCGTGAGGAAGCGCTGGCCTTGGAGGAAGCGCTGGCGGCGGTGCGCCACCCCGGCGCTGGCGGCATCACGTTCTTCCTGGGAGTGGTACGCGACGAGAACGAGGGCCGCGCGGTCACGCTCCTGGAGTACGAGGCCTACGGCAGCATGGCGAAGAAGGAGCTCGCGGCGATCGGCGCCGAGATCGAAAAGGAGATACCCGGCGCTCGTGTGTCGGCGCTCCATCGCGTGGGCAAGCTCCAGGTCGGAGATGCCGCCGTGATCTGCGCGGCGAGCGCGCCACATCGTGACGAGGCATTTCGTGCGTGTCGCGCCCTCATCGATCGCATCAAGGAGCGTGTGCCGATCTGGAAACGGGAGCACGGACCGGACGGGCCGTATTGGGTGGGCTGGGAAGATGCGCGGTGCGGAGCGCACGGGCACGAACACTGACGGGAAACTCTAGCGAGCCCCTGGACAGGAGCTGGTGATAGGCTCCGCAGCCGCCAATGCACCCTCGGGCCCACAAGGCGCTCGCCGCCACGACAGGCTTCCTAAGGGCCCAAGCGTTGCCGCTTCTGGCGCTCGCCGGCGCGACTCTCGGCGCGCTCAGCATCCGAGGCTATGCAGCGCTTGGCCCGAACACCGAAGCCGCGGTTCCGCCGATCCTCGCTCGCCTGGATCCTAGCCTTTTCCACAAAGACTACTGCATCCAAGAGATGCTGCGTCCCGGTCCTCGGATGTTCTTCGAGACGCTGGTGACCAGTGCAGTTCACGCTGGCATCGGCGACGTGACGCGAGTGTTCTTGGTCCTCTTCGTTGCTGCCTACGCTTCCTACATCTTCGGGTTGGGCAAGCTCGGCGCAGTAGCCGGCTCCAGGCTGGCGGGCGCGTTCCTCGCGTTTCTCGGTCTGGCCGCGACCAAGGGAACGATCGGAAACATCGACATCATTCACTTCATCAACCACTTCGAGCCCGCCATCGTCGCGATGGCGATCGGCATATGGGGGTTGGTTGCGTGTTTCCGTGAACGTTGGGTGCTTGGCTACGCGCTTTTCGGCATTGCCAGCCTGTTCCAGTTCTTGGTCGGGTTCCTTCCCGGCGCGCTGATCGCTCCCGCCCTGCTGCTTCAGGCCTATCAGAAGCGCTCCGCCAAAACGGCTTGGCTGCCGTTTGCGCTGTTTGCTGGGGGACTGGCTGCGACATTCCTACCCATGATCCTGGCGGGGTCCACCTCGACGGACCGGTTGTCCAACACGGACTTCGTGTACATCTACGCGCACGTCAGGGTTCCGCACCATGTGCTGCCGAGTGCCTGGCCGGATTCCGCCTGGTGGGAGATTTTCTACTTCTCGGCAGCAGGCATCCCGCTAGCACTGGCCAGCAAGACACTGAGTCGCGCTCAGAAGAGCATCGTGTTCAGCGTGATCGCGTGTGCCGCGCTGGCGCTGCTCGTCAGCCATATGTTCATCGATGTGTGGCCCGTCGCCATCGTGGCAAAGCTCCAGCTCGCGCGTTCTACGGCCTTTTCCAAGCTCGTGGTCTTGCTCGTGACCGCAATCGTGGCGGCGGAGAGCATCTGGAACAAACGCGAGGGTCTTGCCGTTCCTCTGATCTTGGCGCCCATTGCGCCGTTCTCGGGGGAGTTCGTGCTCCACGTCGCTCTGGCGACCCTTGCTGTGGTGGCGGTGCTGGGTGACCGGCGACCGCGCTGGGTCCGCGTCACGACGTGGATCGTCGGAGGTCTGACGCTTTGGTACTTCTTCTCCTTCGACGGTCACAAGTTCGCTGGAACCGCCGCCGCGCGCGAGGCACTGGCTGGCCCGCGCTTCGTTGGTGGTCCGATCCTACTGCTCGTTGTCGCGATACCGCTGCTCGTGGATTGGTTGCTGCAATGGAAGCCGAGTCGCCGCTATCTGCCATGGGTACTCGCAAGCGCAGCCGCGCTGGGGTCGGTCGGTCTTGGGCTCGCCCTTAGGAACCCACCCAAGCCGTATCAACGCTTCTTCACTCGTGGCATCGCGCTCGAGACGGCCCCGGGATCGCCGGTGGACCGAATCGCTCGCCGATTTCGCGACGTTTCTCCCGTCGATGCGATGGTGATCGTGCCGCCTGGGGTTGCAGGCTTTCAGTACTTCTCGCACCGCGCGGTCCTCGTGGATTTCAAGTGTTTCGCCTTCACGGATAGCGGAATCGCACGCTGGCGAAAGCGCCTTGGCGACCTTCTGGGCATGCCAGTTAGCGAGCGCACATCGTGGCGTGGCGACTTGGACGGGCCCTTCTTTCGTCGAAGCGCTGCCGACTTGGAACGGATAGCTCGTGAGTACGGGGCGACGCATGTGCTGACGCGCACCGGAGCCAACCGTGGTCTACACGGGCACATCATCCTGGAGGACCGAGGGTGGGTCCTGTACCAACTAGACCTCCCCTCCGATTGACTGTCAGCGTGGTCGCTCGTAGATCCACACTACGGGGACACCGTGAAACGCTCCAATGTCCACGGGCTGGATGGTGCCGTAGTCCATCCAGATCTGCTGCTCTACGCGCTGCATGTGGGGTTCCTGGTGGTAGAGCGAGAAGGCCGAGCCCTCGATGGTCCAGCCGGCACGGATGTCACTCCGCAAGCGGCCATCGGCCTTCATCTGATCGAAGCTCTGCACCGCGGTGTCGTGAACGAACACAGCGCCATTGGGCGGCACGTGATCGTTCAGGTAGTCCTGCACTGCGCCCGTCGTGTAGCCCCAGAACGTTCGGTTCAAGCCCAAGTTCGCCGCTCCGGGGGCGCCGCCTACGATGGGTGTGTAGGCCGAGAGCCCCCAGGGGTGCGAGTCCAGCGTGATCACAGTGGGTCCGAGCAGCACCGTGAGCGCCAGCGTGCTGCTGACGATGGTGGAACGAGCCGGAAGCTTCCAACGTTCGCTGAGCTCGGTCATCTTGCGGCGAACGAGCTCGAAGCCGCGAGCCGCGAACAAGCACAAGAACGGGTACGCCGTGATCCAGTGCTTGGTGCCGCCGAAGATGGGCGTGTTCTTGCTGAGCCAGGGGGCGTAGCTCGTCAGGATGCACAAGAGCCACAGCACGTTGGTGGCAAAGGCCGCGCGATCTGCCGCCGTGGGCGGCGCCGGAGGGCCTTTTCCGCGGCGGGCCAAAAACCAGGAGCCGATCTTCACGTAGCGCGTGGTGAGGGCGTGGACGGTGGCGCCACCGAGACCGAGCAGGAAGAGCAGGAGCGTGATGCCCGGCACCGTGCCCAGCGTCATGAGCCAGGCGTAGGAGAGGGGCATGGGCGGCTTCCAGTAGGTGCGGCCCAGAAACTCCATGTTGTAGTACTCGTGGTGCATGTGGAACGCCACGTAGGCAGCGAGCCGCTTGCCGGTGTCGTGCCAGATCCACGGCCACAAACAGTAGAAGACGACCGGGCCGATCAGCGCCATGGCGTACAGCGCGGTGGGTAGGCCCAGACGCCCGGTAACGAGATCGCGGCCGAGCTTCTTGCCGCGCACGATCACGAAGTGGGCGATGAGCGCCGGGGGCAAGAGCCAGGAGTTATGCTTGGTGTCCAGGAGCAGGCCGTACAGCACGCCGGCGAGCAGGATCCACTTCCAGCCGCCATCCAGCGAACGCCAGTACACGTACACGGTGATCAGCCACATCGCCGCCACCGGCATGTCGAAGCAGGCGAGGTGCGCGTGATAGAACACCCGCGGCATCATCGCGAGCAGCACCGCGGCGACGAATCCGCCTGAGCGGCTCACGGCGCGGCGTCCCCAGGCGTAGGTCACCGCCACGGCGATGCCGCTCATCACCATCCCGGGAAAGCGGAACGCAGTGCCCGCGTCCGGGAACAGCTTGTGCTTGACGAACAGGTACTGGTGGGAGAGCGCGAACAGCGACTTCATCAGCGCCGGGTGCTCGCTGTTGTTCTGCCAATAGCGGTCAATCACCGCGGGCTTCATCGCCTCGGAGGCGTTCTGCAGCAGGATGTCGAACCAGCCCTGGTAGCTCCGCGCTGCCTGGAAGTAGAAGCCCTCGTCCCGGGCGTAGCCGAGGTTCTTCACGGTGGAGAGCAGCAGCACGACGTAGCCCGCGCCCAGGGCGATGGCGATGGCCGGATCCAGCAGCCGCTTGCGAAAGGGCACTACGGTCATCGGGCGTCGGCGTAGAAGCAGAAAGGCTTCTGATAGTCGTCCGAGGTCACGGAAAACTCCACGGCTGCGCGTCTTCCTGAGAACTGCGCCGTAGAGAACGAGAAGCGCGCCCATCCCATCTGGTCGCGTTGAACATGAGAACCCACGACCTCACCGTTCACGCGTGCTTGCAAAGTGACGGGGGAGCCGTCTCCATCGCGTACCATTACCCACGGAGAGCCGGCGTAGCCGTATATGGAAGCGCCAAGCGGGACGTCCTTGAACGTGACGCTGAGCGGCCCGCCCACCGCCGGCGATGCCCAGATACAACGCCGGGGACGGTAGTCCTTGTCGTCAATGACGGTGACACCCACGAAGTGCGAACCACCGCCGCTGCAGTTGAAGCGGTGAGCGGGGTAGGTCGGATGCCCGCCGAGGCCACCGTTCTCGACGCGAGCGCGCTCTGTCCATGCGCACTCGCCGCTAGGGCCCCTTACATGAACGGCAGCGGGCCCCAGCGCGTTCACGAAGTCGTACCGAATCGAGATCGGCTCGGGATTCGACATGACACGAACACGAAAGCGCCCGTGCTGCTCGCTTTGCTCGACCTGCCATCCCCTGAGCTCCGGAGCGTTCTGTCCCAGAATGCTGACCTCGACAACGCGGGGGAACGGAGACGCGTCGGGACGCGCCACCTGTGCCAGCGGCATTTGCCCGTCCCCCAGCACGTGGCGGGCCCAAGGCTCTGCCCAGTAGGGCGCGACAATCACGGCTTCTCCATCGCTCCTCATCCTTCGGATCACGGGAGCGATGTCCTGCCATTCGGCCTCGCGCGGTGCACGACGGGCGTCGTAGAACTGCGCGCCGAGCTCAGCGAGGCCGAGCACGGGAACAAGGAGCCACAACGCGCTTTTCCACATGGCGCCGGGAGCCTGCCACAACTTCGACGCCGGACGGAGAGGGTGGGATCAGCTATGGTTCCCCGGGCCCTGCGGCCGACCCCTGACCCCCAAGACCACGATGACTGAAACCCGAGCATATGAAGACCTGATCGGAGCGGCGACGGACGAGTATGGCGCGGACTTCTTCTCGAGCGAGGAGTTCGCCCTGCGCGAAGCGATGGAGCATGGTCACTATTGGCATCTGCATCGGAGACAGGTCGTCTTGGAGGAGTTGCTGCGAGCGGGAGTTGCGCGCAGTAGCTCTCTCATCGAAATCGGCTGCGGCATCGGTACCGTCGCGACGTATCTCAACGGGCACGGATATCGCGTGGACTACGCGGACGTACACGGTGCCGCTCTCGAAGTCGCGCGCCGAGTAGCGGAGCGGGAGCTAGGAAACACTAGTCGCAGGTTCGTGCGGCTGGACGTCACCAAGACTCCGCTGGAGGCGAGGTACGACGGGGTGCTCATGCTCGACGTCTTGGAGCATCTACCGGACGACGTCGCTGCGCTCACCAACGTATGCAAGGGACTACCGTCGGGCGGTGTCGTCCTGTTCACGGTACCAGCCTTCAAGCTGCTTTGGTCACCGTGGGACGACATCGAGCATCACAAGCGCCGCTACACACTGTCTCAAGCCAAGGGTTTGGCGACTGATGCCGGGCTCTCCGTCAAGCGAGCCACCTACTTCTTCTTCCCGTTGTTCTTCGCCGCACTCGGTGTGAAAGCGCTGAGGGGCGCGCGCTCCTTCTTCGAGAATGGTGAGCGGGGTGCGGCGCAGAACATCAGTGAGATGGCAGAAACCAAGACCAGCCCGCTTCTGAACCGCTTGGCCCTCGGCACTCTCGCGCTCGAGAACCCCGTGCGTCGCGCCTCCAAGCTGGCACTTGGAACCAGTGTGCTCTGCGTGGCGGAAAAGCCCTAACGCGTCACGTCCTCCGGCGTGTCCCAGTCTTCCACGGCGACGCTCTCCGCCGCAGTCAGCTCGATGACGTGGAGGTCGTCGCCGATGGCGTCCAGCACCGCGTGGAGCGAGCGCTTGCCGCCCGACAGCACGGCCTGGGCGACGCTGCGGACCGACGGCGCGTAGCGCGCGCACAGGGGCTGCAGATGCTCGCCGGCGCGGGGCACCACGGCCACCGCATCCACGCCCACCACGCGGCCGAGCAGCGCCGTGGTCACGAACGGCAGGTCGCAGGCCAAGGCGACGGCAAACGGCGCGCCCCGGCGCTCCGCTTCGGCCAGCAACGCCGCGAGGCCGCCCAGGGGGCCCACTCCGGGCGGGTCGTCGTCGAGCGCCGGCAGGCGCACCGCGGAGTACGACGTGGCGTCGCCGACCATCACGGCATCCACATCGCCCAAGGCGTCCTGCGCGATGGTCACCAGGCGATCCACGATGCTGCGCTCGCCGGACGGAGGTCGCATCAGGCCCTTGGCGACGCCCCCCATCCGTCGTCCCTGGCCGCCCACGAAGATGCCGACCAGGGGGCGCACTACAAGTCTCCCAGCTGAATCACGTCCACCTCCGTACCCGCTTCGAAGCCTTCCGAGTCCTCCGGAACGATCACGAGGCAGTCCGCCCACGCCATGCTGGTGGGCGCGCCCGACGCTTGATTGTCGAGGGGTATCACACCTTCGGCCGAGTGCTGGGCGCGATAGTAGCCGCGGCGCCCGGGCTTTTGCCGGAGCGGCTTGGCGAGGCGCCCTCGGCGCAGTGGCGGCCGTGCCTGAGCGTCGCCCTGCATCGTTCGCAACAGCGCCATGCCGAACAAAGCGAAGGTCACCTGGGCCGACACCGGGTTGCCGGGCAAGCCCAACACGTGGGTCGTCCCCGCGTTGCCGAACACCAACGGCTTTCCCGGCTTGATCCGCACCTTGTAGAAGTCGAGGGTCGCGCCGGCGGCTTCCAGCGCGGGGCGCACGACGTCGTGATCCCCCACGCTGACGCCGCCCACCGTCAGCACCACGTCGCTCTCCGCCAGCGCGGTTCGAAGCGCCATCGACGTCGCCTCGCGGTCGTCCCGGGCTAGCGGCGCGATCACCGGCTCGCCCCCGGCTTGCCGCACCCACCCAGAGAGCGCGATGCCATTGGACTCCGGAATGCTGCCGGGCCACGGCTTCTCTCCGGGCGCGCGCAACTCGTCTCCCGTGCACACGATGGTCACCCGGGGCCGCCGCGCCACGTGCACGTGCGCGCGGTCCAGCGCCGCGCACAACCCGAGCTGCCCACCGCCGAGGCGCGTGCCGGCCTTCACCGCGACCTGTCCGACGGCCAGATCCTCGCCGGCGTGCCGCACGTGATCCCCCGCCTTCGGCTGCGCCGAGAACGTCGCGCGATCGCCGTCGCGCTCCACGTTTTCCTGCATCACCACGGCGTCGGCTCCCGCCGGCAGCACCGCGCCGGTAAAGATGCGGCATGCCGTGCCGGGGGTGAGCGCCGGAGGCTCGTGCCCCGTCTGACTCTCACCGACGACCGGCAGCGTGACGGGCATCGCGCCGTGAAAACCAGAGGAGGCGACCGCATAGCCATCCATCGCGCTGTAGTCGAAGGCGGGCATGGGACTGTCGGCGCGCAAGGTCTCAGCCAGCACGCGTCCGAGCGCATCTCCAACGGCGACGCGCTCGCTGCCCAGTCGACGAGCGTTACCCAGCACGCGCTCCAGCGCTTCTTCGAACGGCAACATCAGTGGCACTGTACTCGGGAGTGTGGCGGATTCACCACGAACGCCGGTTGACACGGGGCAGCCTGGCCCGATCCCCCGTGATTCATGAATTTTCGCAACTGATGCGGGGACTTGGGCGAATGAGCGGAGGTCTTGTCCCGTCAGACTGAACACCGGCACGCCGGTTGCTCCACAGGAACCCGAGTAGCATGATTCAAGAGATGTTCGCGCGAGGCTTGCGGCAGATCCTGCTCACGGCGGCGCTGGTTGCGCTGCCGGCGCCAGCGTTTGCCCAAGCCACCTGGGATGACGCTCCAGCCGACGAGGCGCCGACGGAAGTCGAAGCCGACGCTAACGCCGCACCGGCCCCCACGCCGGTGGCGGACACGGCAGACCGTGATCCGAGCGCCCTGACGGAGTTCAACGACGCCCTCTCCCCCTATGGCCACTGGCGGGACGATCCCACCTACGGTCGCGTGTGGGTGCCGAGTCAAGCCGCGGTGGGCGCCGACTTCGCTCCCTACGTCACCTCGGGTCACTGGGCCGTGGGCGAAGACGGCCAATGGCTGTGGGTCAGCGACTATCCCTTCGGCTGGGTGGTGTTCCACTACGGCCGCTGGGTCTGGGTCCGCAACGTTGGCTGGGCATGGATCCCCGGCCGAGAGTACGCGCCGGCGTGGGTGGTGTGGCGCGTGCCGGACGCCGGCTACTATTACGTGGGCTGGGCACCGATGCCACCGGACTACCTGTGGTGGAACGGCGCGGCAGTCACCATCTGGTTCGGCGTGTACACGCCGTGGGTGTTCTGTCCGAGCGCCTACGTGTACTCGCACCACGTGCACACGCACATCATCCACGATCACCACCACGTGCACGCCATCGCGGGGCACACCCACCACTATCAGCCGCCCAGTGGTCGCCCCCCGTACTACGGACCCTCGCACAAGGCAGCGCACGTCCCGGCGCACGCGGTGCCCAAGCAGCGCACCCCCGCCAACCCGAAGGCCATTGCTGCTTCGCGTCCGAGCGCTGCCAAGCGCATCGCACCGAAGCCGGTACAACGGCCGGCCACCGGTCCCGCGCGGCCGCTCCGCAGCTCGCGCTCCCTAGGGTCCACGCCGTCCGGGTCGGCGCGTCCAGCGCCTTCAGCGGGTGCGCGCCCGAGCTACCGCCCGGCGCCCACGTATCGCGCCGCGCCCACGCGGACGGTTCGTCCCGCCCCATCTTATCGCCCGGCGCCCACGTATCGCGCTGCCCCCTCTCGCGCCGCTCCCAGCTATCGCTCCGCGCCTTCCCGCGCGGCTCCGAAGCCCTCGCGCGCCACTCCCAGCTACCGCTCCGCGCCCTCCCGCGCGGCCCCGCCCGCATATCGTCCCCCCGCGCCCTCACGCTCGGCGCCCTCCCGTTCGGCACCCAGCCGGGGCCGGCGGCGTTGACCGAAACCAGGTACCACCATGATGCCTAAAGCGATCTTCGTCTCCGCCATCCTCGCCCTCGCCACGGGCTGCACCTACGACAACGGCCGCGACAACATGGGCGGTGGTGGTGGCGGTGGCGGCACCGTCGACAACATCGCCGAGTCCACCATAGACCCCGGCGCCACCCTCGCGGAGATCGAGCCGGGCAAAGGCGCGGGCGCGTTCGTGGAGGTGTCCGCCAAGGGCGTGTGGCACGTGTACACCGCCTGCGATACCGACATCTCCGGCTACTCCTGCGGTTGGGACATCATCGTGACCCCGCTGGGAGACAACACCATCACCGCCAAAGAAGGGGATCGCCTCGAGAAGGCCGATTACCTCGGTTGGTACGGCGACTACAGCGTGCAGATGGTCACGGACACCAGTTACGACATCGACGGATTCTTCTTCGAAGCCAATCCCGACGGCGCCATGCGCGTCGACGTGTACCTCGATGGCGCTCCGGCACCCCGCTTCATCTACTGGGTGGGCGACGGCGCGCTCCACAAGGGTTCCCCCACGAACCCGATAGACCTCACCCCGACGACTCTTTGAATTTGGATGTCGGGGCGGCGCGAGCCCCGTCGCGCCCTCAGTCGTCGTCGCGCTTGTCGCGCTTGCGGCGCTTCTTGCTCTTGCGCCGGAGCTTGTCGATGGCTGACGGCCGCGGCGCGGGCGCGAGCTGTCGCGACAGCGGAAGCTCCGACTCGCGGGCACGCTCGCGCGCGAGCTCCATGAAACGCTGTTGGCTTCGTACCGCGTCTTCCTCGGTGGACTCCATGTGGCCGTAGCGGCCGTCCGCGCCGAGCTGCCAGCTCTTGACGTTGTCCCGGCGCATGGTCCCGAGGATCTCGTCGCGAACCCGGCGCTTCACCTGCTCGTCCAGGATCGGGAACATCAGCTCCACGCGGCGGCGGAAGTTGCGGGGCATCCAGTCCGCGCTGGAGCAGTACACCTCGTCTTGCCCGCCGTTCTCGAAATGGAAGATGCGCGCGTGCTCCAAAAAACGGTCGATCACCGCGAACACGCGGATGTTCTCGCTCACGTCCGGGACTCCCGGGCGGAGGCAGCAGATGCCGCGAATCAGCAGATCCACCTGCACGCCGGCTTGAGACGCCGCATACAGGGCGGAAATCACGTCGGCGTCCACCAGTGAGTTCATCTTGGCGACGATGCGGGCCGGGCGCCCTGCCAGGCCGTGTTCCGTCTCCCGCGCGATGAGCCCGAGGATCGCCTCGTGCAGCCCCAGCGGCGCGACGATCAGCTGGTTCCAGCGTGGCGGCGCGCTGTAGCCGGTCAGCAGGTTGAAGAGCGCGGTGGCATCCTCGCCGATGTCCTCCCGCGCCGTGAACAGCGACACGTCTTCGTACAGCCGTGCGGTCTGCTGGTTGTAGTTGCCGGTGGCCACGTGAACGTAGCGGCGTAGCCCGGTCTTCTCCTTGCGCACCACCAAGAGCACCTTGGCGTGCGTCTTCAGACCCAAGAGCCCGTACATCACGTTCACGCCGGAGCGCTCCAGGGCGCGCGCCCACTGGATGTTGCTCTCTTCGTCGAAGCGCGCCTTCAGCTCCACCACGGCGGTGACCTGCTTGCCCTGCTCCGCCGCGCGCTGCAGCGCCCGCACCAAGGGCGACTCGCCACCGGTGCGATAGAGCGTCTGCTTGATGGCCAGCACCTGCGGGTCTTCTGCCGCCTGCGACAAGAAGTCGATGACCGCCTCGAAGGACTCGTAGGGGTGGTGCAGCAGCACGTCGCGCTCGCGAATCGTCTCGAAGAAGTCGTCGGAATCGCGCAGCGGCATCACGTACACCGGGGAGTAGGGCTCGTCCCGGTGCTTTCGTTTGTCGTCGCCGGACGCCAGCTCGGTCATGTCTCCGAGAAACAGCGGGCCGTCCACCATGTACACGTCCCGCTGCGAATCGAGATCGAGCTCGCGGCACAGCCAAGCCAAGGAGTCGTCCGGCGCCTCTCCGCTCACCGTGAGGCGCACGGCGTGCCCCCGTTCCCGCCGGCGGAGCTCGGCCTGCAGCGTCAAGAGCAGGTCTTCGGCTTCGTCCTCGTCCAGCTCGATGTCGAAGTTCCGCGTGACGCGAAACACGTAGCTTCCCAGAATGCGCATCTGCGGGAAGATCAGCTGCTGGTGGCGCAGGATCATGTCCTCGAGGGCCACGAAGGCGCGTCGCGTGTCCGTGAGCGGAACGCGAATCAGTCGTGGCAGGGTGATCGGCACCTGCACCAGGCCAAAAGAAGGGTCGTTGCTGTTGTCGCTGCTCTCGAACAAGAAGCCGACGTTGATGCTCTTGTTGCGCACGTGTGGGAACGGGTGCACCGGATCGATCGCGATCGGCGTGAGCACGGGGAAGATGTCGCGGCGGAAGTGCTCGTCGAGGGCGGCCAGGTCGTCGGGCCCGAGCTCCTCCGGCGCCACCAGCGCGATGCCCGCCTGGCGCAGCTCCTTCACCACGCTCCCGTTCCAGATTGCGTAGCTTTGGGCCACCAGCTCGTGAGCGCGGTCGGAAATCGCGACCAACTGCTCTCCCGGCGTCATGCCGTCGGGCGGCACTTCTTCGATCTCGCCGGAGAGCTGAGCCTGGAGCCCGGCCACCCGCACCATGAAGAACTCGTCCAGGTTCGAAGCGAAGATGCCGAGGAACTTCAGGCGCTCGTAGAGTGGGATGCTCGGGTTGCCGGCTTCGGACACCACGCGGGCGTTGAACTCGAGCCAGGACAGCTCGCGGTTGATGTAGAGCTCGGGATCCGAGGCGCGCCGCTCTTTGGAGGGGGAAACGGAAGGGGCGGGGAGTTGGTGGTCGGGGGGGATCGTGTTCATTGGGAGCTGCTTGGTCGCGCGGCGAAAGGGCATCCTACATCGAACCCGAAACAGGCCGGCCGGACGCCCGTCAGCGTCATCGAATCGTCACCATATCCCGGCTGATATCCGGGCGTTACGTCACGATCGCGCCGCCGCCGGCCTTTGCCGCTATGGTTTTCTGCGTGCGCATCCAGCGAGCGTGTTTGGCTCTGACGATCGCCCTGAGCGGGCTCGCCGCTTGTAGCAGCTCGGACCCACCCGAGGTGGCGCACCGGGACGACGCGGGCACCGGCGGCGGAGGAGGGGGCGGAAAAGACGGCAGTGCGGACGTCTCGGTTCCGGACTCCGCCGCGCCGGACGCCGGCGATGGCGGCGGTATGGACGCCTCCGTCGCGGCGGTCCGGCTCGGGATAGAGCCGAACCCACCCCCGGGTGGTTCCGCGACGGACCAACTAAAATCCCAATTGGACGTGTTGGCTGCCGGATCCCGTGGCATTCCGTTGGTGCGGCGCTGGTCGGAGCTGTACCCGTCGCCCAGTCAGGCTGACGCCAAGGTCTGGGCGCGGCTCGCATCCACCGCGGAGCTGATTCGAAACGCGCAGCAACAAACGCTCTTCTGTCTCGCGGTGGTGAACCACGAGCAAGATGCGCGGCCGAGCGGCTTGCCTTCGGATTGGGGCGCGCCGGCCACCCTCGCGGCGGCGGATGCGCTCGTCGACACCACCTACGCGACCTTCGACGACGAGCTGGGCTATCTGGCGGTGGGGACCGACGTGGATCTCTTTCTGGCGCAGCTGACGTCGGCGCAGAAGCAAGGCTTCGTGGCGTTCGCGAAGCACGTGCTCAGCTATGCCAAGAGCCATCCCGACAAGCCCGCCATGCTGCGGGTGGGAGTCACGATCACTTCGAACGGCATCGCGAAGGGGCCGACGCCGGAGCTTTCGGAGCTGCTCGCCGCGAGCGACGTCGCCATCGTCACCTACACCGCAGTGGACGAGAGCTTCATGGCGCGGCCCGCGTCCACCGCGGCGGGCGATCTCGACGCCATGGAAACGGCCCTCGAGGTGGAGGCAGGCGCCGCACTGCCGATCGTGCTCCAAGAAGTCGCCTACCCGAGCTCCGAGGAGGCCGGCAGCTCGGAGACGAAACAGACGACGTTCTTCGATGGACTCGCGCAGGCGCTGTCCGCGCGCCGAGCGCATCATCCCTTCGTGGGCATCCGCTCTCTGTACGACGCGGACCCGAGCACGTGCGCCGCCGAGGCCCAGGCGCTGGGCGCTCCTGGCAACGCTGCAGCCATTGCGACGAGCTGTTCCTTGGGGCTGCGCCGGGCCGACGGAACGCCAAAACCAGCACAGGCGTCGGTGTACCAGGCGCTCGCCACCTTCGCGACGCCTTAGCGCGGTCATCTGCTATTCTTGGCGGCGGTTTTCGGCGCCCGTGGACATCCGCCGCGTGTCGAGCCAAAAGGACATCATGAGCGAATCGGACTTCTCCACGCCCAGCGACGGCGGTCGCACCAAGAGCAACACCAACATGGTCGCCACGATCGCGTCCATGCAGGACTACGATCGCTATCGCGATCTGGCGTGGGAGGGCTCTTTCGAGGACTACCTCGCCATCGTGCGGGAGCGGCCGCAGGTCACGCGCAACGCCTTCCAGCGCGTGTACGACATGGTGATCTCCTACGGCACGGAAGAGTACATCGACAACAAGAAGAAGCTGGTTCGTTACAACTTCTTCCGCGACGAGATCGACAGCGGCAAGGACGCAATCTTCGGGTTGGACATCCCGCTGATGCGCATGATGAACGTGCTCAAGGCCGCCGCCGAGGGCTACGGTCCCGAGAAGCGCGTGATCTTGCTGCATGGCCCCGTGGGCTCCAGCAAGTCGACCATCGCGCGGCTGCTCAAGAAGGGGCTCGAGCTCTACTGCGCCATGCCCGAGGGCGCGCTGTACACCTTCAAGTGGGTGAACTTGGGGGATACGGGGCTCGCCAGCGGCGGCGCGGACGAGTTCGAGTCGCCCATGCACGAGGAGCCCCTCAAGATCATTCCTGCAGAGTGGCGCGCGCGCGCGATCGAGCAGCTGGGCCTGTCGAACGAGAAGTTCAAGGTGCGCGTGGACGGCGAGCTGGATCCGGCGAGCCGCTTCATCTTCAAGGGGCTCTTGCTTCGCTACGGCGGAGACTGGGGCAAGGTGGTGGAAAACCACATCCGCGTGCGGCGCCTGATCCTGAGCGAGAAGGATCGCATCGGCATCGGTACGTTTCAGCCCAAGGACGAGAAGAACCAGGATTCCACCGAGCTCACCGGCGACATCAACTACCGGAAGATCGCCGAGTACGGCTCGGATTCGGACCCGCGGGCCTTCAACTTCGACGGCGAGTTCAACATCGCCAACCGCGGCATCGTCGAGTTCGTCGAGGTGCTGAAGCTCGACGTAGCGTTCTTGTACGACCTCTTGGGCGCCTCGCAGGAGCATCGCATCAAGCCGAAGAAGTTCGCGCAGACGGACATCGACGAGCTGATCATCGGCCACACCAACGAGGCCGAGTACAAGCGCCTCCTGAACAACGAGTTCATGGAGGCACTTCGGGACCGCACCATCAAGATCGACATCCCGTACATCACGAAGCTGTCGGACGAGATCAAGATCTACGAGAAGGACTTCAGCCAGGAGCGCGTGCGCGGACGTCACATCGCGCCGCACACCCTGGAGGTGGCTGCCATGTGGGCCGTGCTCACCCGGCTGGAGGAGCCCAAGAAGCACAACCTGCAGCTGGTCCAGAAGATGAAGCTGTACGACGGCAAAGTGCTGCCGGGCTACACGCAGGACACCGTCAAGGAGCTCCGCAAGGAGAGCAAGCGCGAGGGTATGGAAGGCATCAGCCCCCGCTACGTGCAGGACAAGATCTCCAACGCGCTCGTGAGCGACATCGGTGAGGGCACCATCAACCCGTTCATGGTGATGAACGAGCTGGAAAAGGGGCTTCGCAACCACTCCCTCATCACCAACGAAGAGCAGCGCAAGCGCTACCGCGACATCATCGGCGTGGTGAAGCGGGAGTACGAAGAGATCGTCAAG
This sequence comes from Polyangiaceae bacterium, assembly GCA_020633235.1. Taxonomy (NCBI): domain Bacteria; kingdom Pseudomonadati; phylum Myxococcota; order Polyangiales; family Polyangiaceae; species Polyangiaceae bacterium. The sequence continues at coordinate 163,915 of JACKEA010000004.1, forward strand.
AACGAGGTCCAGCGGGCCATCAGCGCGGACGAAGAGGCCATCAACAAGCTGGCCGCGAACTACATCGACAACATCAAGGCCTACACCCTCAAAGAGAAGGTCAAGAACAAGTACACCGGCCAGGACGAAGAGCCGGACGAGCGCCTGATGCGGTCCATCGAGGAAAAGATCGAGATCCCCGAGAACCGCAAGGACGATTTCCGCCGCGAGATCATGAATTACATCGGTGCTCGCGCCGTGGAAGGCAAGAAGTTCGACTGGCAGACGAACGATCGCCTGCGTCGCGCCTTGGAGCTCAAGCTGTTCGAAGATCAGAAGGACAGCATCAAGCTCAAGACGCTGGTCTCCGCCGTGGTCGACAAGGAGACCCAGGAGAAGATCGACATCATCAAGAGCCGGCTGATGCGCTACTTCGGCTACAACGAGGTCAGCGCCACGGATGTGCTCAACTACGTCGCGTCGATCTTCGCCCGCGGAGACGCGAAGAGCGGAGACTGAGTCATCGTGCGGCGAACGGCTGTCGCCTTTGCCCTACTGCTGTCCGGCTGCGGCTCGGACGAGGCCCTGGACAAGGCACCGGGGCCGCGTCCGGCCACGGTCATGACTTTCAACGTGATGTGCTCCATCTGCGGCTCGAGTGACTTCGACCCGTGGGAAAAGCGGCTCGCCTACTTTGGAGACATTTTCGAGCGCTACGATCCGGATCTGGTCGGCATCCAAGAGCTGACGCCGATCGGGGACGAGGTAGCTCAGGTGCAAGCAGAGCTCTCGGGCCACTCCGCGGTGTACTTCGCGCCAGAAGACGCCTTGCCGTATCCGGATGCCACCATCTTCTACCGAACTTCGCGCTACGAGCTGTTGGACAGCGGGGAGTACTGGCTGAGCCCCACGCCGGACGTGGCCAACTCCACCGGCTTTTCGCCTCCGCAGTTGGCACGGCTGGTGGTGTGGGCGCACTTCGAGGACAAGGCGGGGGGGCGCGACCTCTACTTCGCCACCACGCACTTCGACAACAACTCGCCCAGTCAGGAGAAGAGCGCGCCGCTGGTCAAGCAACGCACCTTGGACTGGCAAGCGCAGTACCCGGCGATCGTGGTGGGGGACTTCAACTCCAAGCCCAGCTCCACGGCGTTTCAGATCCTCACCAGCGACAGCGACGGTTTCGCTTTCGTGGATTCCCAGTCCCTGGCGGAGGAATGGAGCGCGGTGTCGAACCAGGATCCCACGCCCAGCTACGATCTGACCGATCGTATCGATCACATCTTCCTCGCCGGACAGGACGTGAGCTGGACCGTGAAGGAATGGCACCCGGACCTCAGCGTGTACGGTGACAAGAACCGCTACCCGTCGGATCACTTCCCCATCGCCGCCACGCTGGACTTCCACTGAGTCCCACATCTCGGCACACCTGCGCCCCTTGACCGGGGCCGGCATGGGCTGTGCAATGACAGGTTGGGAACTCAGGAGGTCGCCATGAAATTCCGCTTGTTGCCCGTGCTCGCGTTGCCCGTCGTTCTCAGTGCTTGCCCCAAGGACAAGCAGGACGACTCCCTCACTTTCGCCGAAGCACAGCAGGCGGTTCAGGAGGCGAGCCTCGCTTCTCAGGCGGAGAATTTCACCAGCGCCAGCGTCGAGATCAGCACCAACTTCACCATCGGCGACGCCGTGGAGAAGGCGGCGTCGGATCTTCGGGACTTCGTCGGGTCGCAGCTTCCCTGCGCCGACATCACCCTTCAAAACGCCACGCTGACGATCACGTATGGGGCCAAGGCCGGAAACTGCACCTACAAGGGGCAGACGTTCTCGGGCAGCCATAGCATCGAGGTGGCCAAGAACGACCAGGCGCAGGTGGAGGTGCACCACACCTGGACGGACCTCAGCAACGGCAAGGTGACCCTCAACGGCAACGCGGACGTGACCTGGGACTTCTCCGCCAAGACGCGGAGCGTGGTTCACACCGCGCAGTGGACGCGCGTTTCCGATGGTTACACGGTCACTGGAAGCGGCAATCGCCAGCAGTCCCTGCTCGAGGGCGGCCTGACCGAGGGCATCCAGGTGGACGGGACCCGCACGTGGGAAACGCCCAAGGGCAACTGGGACCTGGTGATCCAGGGCGTGCAGATGCGCTGGGTGGATCCCGTCCCGCAGGCCGGCAGCTACGCGCTGCAGACGCCGTTCGACAAGACCTTGAGCCTCAGCTTCGAACGCGTGGACGAAGACACCATCGCCGTGACCGTCGCCAACGGCAGCAAGAAGTTCACCTTCAAGGTCACCAAGCTCGGCTCCGTCAGCTCGAGCTGAGCCGGCGGAGGCGCGCCGGGAGCTGCGGGCGTGGGCGGCTGCCGAAATGACGCTGCAGGTGCTACGCTCCCGCGCGATGCGAACGCCGAGGTTGGGTGGGCTATGGGCCGTCGCGTCGTGCGCGCTCTTGGTGTGCTCGACGACGACGGCTTTTGCCGCGGATCGTCAAGGCGACCCTCCCGGCATTCGCCCCACCGGCCCGCCGCCGCGCACCCTCACCGAACCCATGCTCGGCCCCTATGTGCGTCCGCCCTACGCGCCCCTCGAGGACGAAGAGCTCCGGGATGAGAGTGAGCAGAAGGATCATCCGGGTCCGCGTCACCACGGCGGCTTCTACCTGCGCTTTGGCGGCGGCATCGGTATGGGCAGCGACGGCATCCAGAGCAGTGATTCCTTCGACAGCCTGCGCACCGGGGAGAAGACCTCCTTCGACGCTCGCGCATCGGGGTTCGCCGCCGCCACGGAGATCGCCTTCGGAGGGACGCCGTTCCGTGGCGTGGTGCTCGGCGCCGGCGTGTACACGGCCACGCTACCCGCGGCGAGCGCGGATGCCAGCGACATCGCCGCGGGCAGCTACGAGTACGAAGTCAGCCAGCTCGCGCTGTTCTCCCCGCTGATCGACGTCTATCCGTGGCCCACCCGCGGTCTGCATTTCCAAGGCGGCTTCGGTTTCGGAACGCTGGTCATGGGCCAGGGGTTTCCCAAGACCGGCCCCGACGCCCGCGCCCACACCGCCGTCGGCCCAGGCTTCATGCTGGGCGTCGGCCACGAGTGGTTCGTCGCCGACGAATGGAGCCTCGGTCTGCTCGCGCGCGTGCTCTACGCCTGGACGGACGGCGACGATCCCGAAGGCGTCACCTGGCAGCACCACACGGTCGCCCCCGCGCTGCTGCTCACGGTCACGTATCACTGAGGGTCGGAGATTAGCCTCGGCGATTCGCCTTTGGCGAATCGCCTCGGGGATTTTTCTACACCGCTCCATCCTGTCAGGCCTCGCGACTCCTCCCATCTGACAACAAGCACGCGCCCGGCCTCGCCGGGTTCTCACTGGGGTTTCAGTTCAGAAACGTGATCTGATCGTGCCAAAGACTGTCCATGAGGTTCCAGCGAACGGGTCCCTACCCGTTCGCGTTCTGACCGTTCGCGTTCTGACCGTTCGCGTTCTGACCGTTCGCGTTCTGACCGTTCGCGTTCTGAGCCGAGAGGCCTCGAGTGCACTGCTTAGGGGCGTTCGCTGTCTGCTGGGCGGCGTTGCTTGCCCTGCTGGGCGCGTCCAAGTTGGCGTGTGCGCTCTTAGAACGCGCCGTAGAAATCCAGGCTGGCGCGGTGCGACGAGAAGCTCGGCAGCACGTGCACGGCGGTGCTTGGTGTGCGTACCAGCTGCTGGCCGCCGCTCGCGATGCCGCCGATCAAGATCAGCGCGCCGGCGGCTTGGAACGCACCGTCCGCGATCAAGAGTCCCTTGTAGCCCTTCTCTTCGACCTGGCCGAGGGTGAGCCAAGGGCCGAGCACCGGCGCGTACATCCACGAGAGTCGCGCTGGGTAGCTGAGCGCCGAGACGTAGGCGGCGCCGTAGCCCACGCCGAAGAACAGGATCCCCGCGCGGCGCGCCGTAGCGCCGGAGTCGCTGCTGGCCGTTCGCACGTCGTACCCCGGCGGCGGCTGCCCTTCGTGCAGGTCGAAGTCGCGCTCCGCACACACGCCTTCCGCACACAGCCCGCTCACGCAGTCCCGCGCGGCGCTGCACTTCTTGCCGATCGCGCAGCTGCCGCAATCCCCGCCGCAATCCACGTCGGATTCCGGGCCGTTCTTCATGCCGTCGTTGCAGGTCGAGTCCGCGCGTGCCCGCGCCGTCGCGCCGAACAGAGCGATCGCACCGAGCGCCGCCACCCACCACTTCATGGCCGGCATGCTACGCCGGAACTCAGCGCGACTAGAAGCGCGATGCGTCCGCGAGCTTCCCCTCCTTCTAGGGTTCCGAAGCGGCTCGCGGCGGATCGACATGAAGACGAACATCGAGCGAAGCTTCCGTCTGCCTTTGTTGGTGCGGCGCGATGCCCGGCTCAGTGCGGAACCAGTGAGCGTTGCTGCTCGTCGGAATCTGGCTCCGGGAGCGGCGTGGGCGGCGGCTGCGTCGGGGCACCGCTCGCCGCCAAGGCGGTGCCCGTCGGCTGCGGCGTGGTGGACGGCTGAGCTTGCAGTCGATGCCCGAGCTCGAACCATCCGCGATCGAGGAGCGCGCGGCGATCGGACCGCAGGGCGCCCGGGAACGCGCGCTCTACTTCGTAGGAGTAGGCCAGCCAGCGGTGTGCGTTCTTCAGATCACCGAGCACCAACAGCGTCATGCCGCGATAGAGCCCATACTCCGCGCGCTGTTTGGGGGACGACTCCGTGAGGCGACCTTCGGTGCGTTCGAAGACCTCCGCGGCTTCGATGTAGCGACCGTCGGCGTACAGCGCGCTGCCCCGCTTCACGTAACCGCTGCAGCCCACGAGCCCCAAGATCAGAGCCGCGCCTGCACACCAGAGGAGCAGCCGACAGCGCATGGTTCCGAGAATAGCGAGGATCCCGAGGGGGCGCCAGTGAAGCCCTGGACAGGTAGGACATTGGAGGAAAGTGTCGCTTTTCGGCACCCGGCACCCATGGAAGGATGCTCGCGATGAGCATCAAGGACGAGGTCAAGAAGAAGGGCCTTCAGCTGATGGGCGATCCGCGGGTCGCCAAGCTGATGCAAAACGAGCAGTTCATGAAGGCGATGATGACGGTCGTCCAGGTGCCGGGGAAGGTGAACACCTTCACCACTGAACAGACCGAGCGCTTTGCCAAGTCGATGCGCCTCGCCACGGCGGACGAGCTAAAGACCCTCAAGCGCCAGGTGAAGAGCCTGGAAGCGGAGGTCGCTCGCCTCAAGAAGCGGTTGGACGAGCGGAAGTGACCCGCGGCTCGCTGTGGCGCTGGAGCCACTGCTCGAGCACGGGCCAGGTGGTGAGCGGTGCGTCGCGCCCCACCAGCAAATCGACGTGACCGAAGGGTAGCTCCCGATACTTCTTGTCGCTCGACCTGGAGAGCGTGAAGGCCGGCTTCACGCTGGCCGGTGGCGCCAGGTCGTCGTAGCGGCCGGCGATCACCAGCAGCGGTAGCTCGCGCTCTTGGAAGCGGCGCGCATAACCGAACAGGCCCGCGTCGCTGTCGACCTCCCGGCGCGCGTCCCGTGCCCAAGCGAACATCGCGCGCATGGTACCGATGCTGCCGTTGTCCATGGCCAGCGCCATGTGCTCTCGAAGGACCTGGGGCTCGATGGCGCCGCGATGGAAGCCGCGTAGGGGTAGGGGATAGAGCGGGCTCTCCACGATGCGACGGGCGCGCCGCACGAACTTCCCGTACGCGCGCGCGGGCACCGGGAAGTTCGGTAGCGAAAGCCGGGCATCCAGCGCCAGGAACAGGGATCCCACGCCCGCCAGGAAGGGTGAGCCGCGGGTGAAGTGGTACGGCGCGCCGAGGGTGGCGACTCCGGCAATGCGCGACTCCTCCGCCACTGCCATGCAGTAGGAAACGACTCCGCCCAGGGAGTGCCCGACGAGGAACACCGGGCGCTTTCCGCTCAGGCGCTCGATCTCGTCGAGGGCGGCGGGCACGTCCTCCCGCACGAAGTCGACGACGGCGCCCGGTCGGCGTGCGCCGAGATGCGCGCTCCTCCCACGGCCCCGGAGATCCACGTTGAACACGTCGAATCCGGCCCGCGCGAGGTAGTTCACCAGGCTGCGGCTCGGCAGGTGGAAGGCGTAGCGGTTCTGACCGTAGCCGTGGATCAGCAGCACCGGGGCGCGGGTGGGGGCGGCCAGCTCGGCGGGATCCGTGCGGCTGGAGAGCCGCCCAAACGGCCGCGCCGCGCGCTTGCGCACCATGGCGATGGGCATCGCCCCGCGGGCCAGCACCAGCTCCTTCACGAAGGTGCCGCGCTCATGGAGGTCGACGTTTTGCTCGACGACTTGGCTGTGCAGGATCATCGCGAGGCGGGGCCAAGATTTTCCCAGTCGCCAAAGCGCTTTGCAAGCGCGGCCTGTGCCATGGCACAATGCTGCCCACGGGTGGCACGGCACGGCACACCCGTTGGCCCACGCAGGAGGGAACTTCCCATGCTTCTACGCCGCTCTGCACCATTTCTCGGCGCTGCCGCCCTGGTCCTGTCGTCTGCCACCGCGGTGGCTCAAGAAGAGCCACCGGCGGAGGAGCCGACGGCTGCGGAGGAAGCCCCCGCCGAAGAGCCGGCCGCCAAGGAAGAACCCGCCACCAAAGATGCGGAAACGGCCGAGGCGGTGGCGGAGGCCGAGGCGGGCAGCTCCCCGGTGGAGGAGCCGGGCAAGACCTACCGATTCGTGGGTCTGCGCTACCGCGGGATCATCGTGCCCAAGTTCATGATGAACCTGTTCGGGGACGGCGGGCGCACCGTGTACGTCCACGGCTTCGGTCCGGAGTTCACGATCCGCAAGGACGCCTTCGAGTACGTCTTCAGCCTTTGGTACGCGGCCTACAGCATGAAGGACACGCCGTTCAAGGCGAGCTCCGACGGCGAGGACGCGTGGGAGATCGTGCGGAGCGAGATCAAGGTCCTGTACCTCACCTCGGACTTCCTCTGGAGTCACGAGTTCAGCCCGGAGTTTTCTCTCAACTACGGCATGGGCGCCGGCTTCGGGTTCGTGTTCGGCAACCTGTACCGCAACCAGGCGTATCCGCCGAATAACACCACGGACCCGTACCAGTACGTCAAGTGCCCGGGCCCCACTCAGGGCAACCAAAGTTACTGCGGCACCGACAACGATCACTACGGCAACTACACGGAGCCGAGCTGGGCGAACGGCGGCTCCAAGCCGATCATCTTCCCCTGGCTCGCGCTGCAAACCGGCCTCCGCTACAAGCCGCACAAGAACTTCACCGCGCGGCTCGATGCGGGCTTTGGTCTGAGCGGCTTCTTCTTCGGGCTGGCCGGCAACTACGGGCTGTGAGTCTTGAGTGAGCTGATCCTTCCGGATCGCTACGAGCCGGTGGCGCGGCTCGGCCAGGGTGGCGGAGGTGAGGTGTGGGCGGTCAGGCACCGCCACTCCGGCGCGCGCCTCGCGCTCAAGGTGTTGGCGCACGGCGCCAGCGAGCGCGAGATGGCGGCGCTGGTGCGCGAGGCGGTCGCGCTCTCGGGGCTCGAGGGCCTCGGCGTTCCCCGCGTGGTGCACTTCGGCCGCATGCCCGACGGTCGCCCCTACATGGTGCGCGAGCTGGTGGAGGGCCGCAGCCTCCACGAGCTGATCGAGCAGGGCGTGGAGGTGGAGCGCACGCTGGACGCTCTGGCTCGCGCCGCGGCGCAGCTCACGGTGCTGCACCGGGCGGGGCTCCTGCACGGTGACGTGAAGCCCGCCAACGTCATCGTCGAGCCGGGGGGCAGCGCCACGCTGGTGGATCTGGGCCTGGCGGCCACCTGGCAAGAGAAGGGCGCCGAGCCGGAAGGACTCACGCCGCGCTACGCCGCACCGGAGCTGTTCGCCGGGCGCCCGCTCACCGTGCGCGCGGAGGTCTACGCCCTGGGCGTCGCGCTGGAAGACGCGATCTCGCAAGCGCGCAGCCTGCCGGCGGAGGGCAAGCTGCGCGCGGTGGCGAACAAGGCCACCGCGAAGCAGCCGAACGAGCGCTATCCTTCGGCGGACGAGTTCGCCAGCGCGCTGCGCCACGCGGCAGGGCTGCCCTCCGCGGACTCGACGGCAGAGGCGGCGTTGCTGTGGCCCATCGTGGGTATGGATGCGCCGTCGGCGGAGCTGCTCGAGCAAGCGGAAGACCTCGGCCCCGGCGGAGTGTTGCGCATCGAAGGCCCGCCCGGCTCCGGGCGCAGCGGCCTGTTGCGGCGCCTCGCGTGGTCCCTCGGGATTTCCGGCATGCCGGTGGCGTGGATCGACGCGGGCTCGCTCGATGCGGAGCTCGCGGCCCACGACTCCATGCTGGGTGTCGCGTTGCTGGTGGATGACGCCGACGCGCTGGACGAAGCGAGCACGGCCCGCCTGGTGGCCGCGCGGGAAGCGGGGGCGCGGCTGGTGGTCGTCGGCGGCGCGCGTCTCGGGGAGGGCGCCCAGGTGTTCGAGGTGCCGCCCCTGGAAGAGCGTCTCGCCACCGAGCTCGTCAAGCGCGCGGTGCCGTCGCTCACGGAGAGCTTGGTGCGCCGCGTGGTGCAGGCCAGCCATGGGCGGCCGGGAGAGCTCCGCCGCGTGGTGCGCGCCATCGCTTCCGACGCCGTCGCATCGGAAGAAGACATCGAGCGGGTGTTGAGCACGGATTCGAGCGCGGGCACGCGGCCCCCCGAAGATCCGCTGGAGCGCGCGCAGTACTTCTTGAATCACGGTCGCTACAACGACGCTCGCGCCGCCCTGGATTTGGTGCGGGATGCCGACGCCCTCACCATTGGCGTGGCGCGGGCGCGGCTGATGCTCGGCCTCGGCGAAGCCGCGGCGGCGCTGCAGCTCTTGGGCAGCGTCACCCCCAAGGACGCCCATGCGCCGCTGGCCAAGGCGTGGCGCCTGTATCTGGGCCGCGCGCACTTTGGCGTGGCGGAGTACGAAAAGGCCATCGAGACGCTGGCCCCGCTCGCTGACGAAAGCAGCGGGCTCGGCGCCGAGGCGGCGGCGTTTCGTGGTTCCGCGCTGTCGTTCTTGGGGCGTCACGACGAAGCCCGCAGCGAAATGGAGCGCGCCGTGGAGCTGGCGCGCGATGCGGCAGCGCCGCGCGCCGAGGCCGTGGCCCTGGCGTGCCTCGGCGTCGCCATGCAGCGCAGCGATCGCACCGACGCCGCCCGACAGGCCTACGAGCAGGGCGTGAGCGCCGCAGAGCGCGCCAGCGACGCGGGAATGCTCGCCACGCTGCAGCTGAACCTCGCGGGGCTCTTGAAGATGAGCGGTGACATCGCCGGCGCCATCGAGCGCTTCGAGGCGGCCGTGGACATGGGCAAGCGCTCCGGCCGCCGCTCCACGACGCGTCAAGCGCTGCTCAATCTGGCGAACACCGATCTCTACCTCGGCCGCCTGGCGCGGGCGCGCTCCAACATCGAAGCGCTGGAGCAGCAGCGCGAGCAGCTGCCTCCGGTCGTGGTGGCGCAGCTCCTGGGGCTTCGGGCGGATCTGGAGACGCGGGCCGGCCAGGCCGAAGACGCCGCGCGCTCCTTCGAGGCCTGCGCCCGCGCTTACGAAGAGCTCGGGCGGCACCACGACGCGGCGGAAGCGCGCCTGGAAGGGATCCTGTCGTCGGCCCGCGCGACGAGCCCGAACGTCTCCGCGCTGCGCACCATGCTCGCGCGAACCCGGCAGACGCTGGGAGAAAACCCGGTACACCGCCCGCTCTTGTGCTTGGCGGCGGGGCGTGTGGCGTCCCTCTCCGGGGACGCGGACACGGCTCAGAGGGAGATCGATGCGGCTCTCGCAGCGGCGCGCGAGACGAGCCAAAAAGAGTGGCTGTGGCGGGCCCTGGCAGCGCGGGCCGATCTGGCGGAGCTCGCCGGACAGTCGATGCGCGCGCGGCGCGATCGCGAAGAAGCGTTGGCCGTCATGGAGGAGATCGGCGCGCACCTGCCGCGAGATCTGCGCGAGGTGTACTGGAACGATCCGCGACGCCGAGAGCTCAGGAGCTCCGTTCAGCAAGAGATCTCCTTCGCGCCCACCACTCACGCCCCGGAGCGTTCTCTCGCGTCCAACAGTCGCCAGTCCGTCAGCGGGCTGACCGTCACTCCGCTGGAGCAGCGCCTCGCGCGCCTCTTGGAGGTGAACAGCGAGCTGGCCGGCGAGCTCGATCTCCGCCGCCTCACCGCGCGCGTCACGGACTACGCCGTGGAGCTGTCCCGCGCCGAGCGGGGCTACGTGTTGCTGCTGGAAGACGACGGCAGCCTCACGGTGCACACCTCGCGAGCCCGCGGCGTGGCCGAGCCCGATGCAGAATTCTCGCGTTCGGTGGCCCAGAGCGTGGTCGCCCGTGGCGAGCCCATCGTCAGCGTCAGCGCGCGGGACGACGCTCGCATGGCCGGCTACGCGTCGGTGCATCAGCTCATGCTGCAGTCCGTGGCCTGCGTGCCCATCGCATCGCCCGGTGGCGAGCCCATCGGCGCGCTGTACGTGGAGACGCGGCACCGCTCCGGCAGCCATTTCGAGGCGGAGCTGCCCATGCTGCGGGCCTTCGCGGACCAGGTCGCCATCGCCATCGAGACGGCGCGCTTGATCAACGAGAATCGCGAGCGCGCGGACGAGCTGGCGGCCGCCAACGCAGACCTGGAAGAGGCGCAGGAGCGCCTCCGCGAGCTCCTCGGCGAGCGCACCAAGAAGCTGAACGTCGCGCGTCGAAAGCTGCGCGACGCGCGCGACACGCTCTATGGGCACTTCGGTTATCAGGGCTTGGTCGGCACCAGCGAGAGCATGCGACGGGTGTACGCGCTCATCGAACGAGTGCGTGACACCGACGTGCCCATCCTGATCACGGGCGAGAGCGGCACCGGCAAGGAGGTCGTGGCGCGCGCCATCCATGCGGCTTCCGAGCGCAGCAAGGGGAAGTTCCTCGGCGTGAACTGCGGCGCGATCCCGGAGCACTTGCTCGAGAGCGAGCTCTTTGGCCACGTCCGCGGGGCCTTCACCGGCGCGGACCGCGAGCGCAAGGGCCTGTTCCGCGAAGGCGAGGGCGGCAGCGTGCTGCTCGACGAGATCGGCGAGATGCCGCACAAGATGCAAGCCGGCATGCTCCGCGTGCTGCAGGAGAAGAAGGTGCGGCCGGTGGGCGGCACCAGCGAAGAGCCCGTGGACGTGCGCCTGATCTTCGCCACCAACCGCGATCTATCCGCGATGGTCAAAGCGGGCAGCTTCCGCGAGGACCTCTTCTATCGCATCCACGTGGTGGAGGTGGCGTTGCCGCCCCTGCGCGAGCGGGTAGAGGACATCCCGCAGCTGGTAGACTACTTCCTGGGCATCTTCTCCGCGCGCTACAAGCGGGAGAAGGGCACCGTTTCCCGCGGGGCGATGCGCCGCCTCGCCGCTTTCGACTGGCCCGGCAACGTGCGGCAGCTCGAGCACGTGCTTCTGAACGCATGGGTGCTGGCGGAGGATCCCGAGCTCGAGGTGGAGGACTTCGACCTGCCGGACGCCATGCAAGAGCGCATTCGCGAGCGGCGCCTCTCGGAAGAGCCCGCCGCGCGCATGGAGTCCACCACCTCTTCAATCCATCGCCCGCGCAGCACGCATCGCCCGCCCAAGAGCACGCTCAGCCAGCACCGCCGCGACGAGCGCGAGAAGATCCTCAAGGCGCTGCAGTCGTGCAACTGGAACCGCGTGAAGGCCGCCGAGCTCGTGGGCATCCCGCGCCGCACGTTCTATCGCCGACTTCGGGAATACGGCATTCAATAGTCTGGATGTTGGTCCGCCGCGAGCCCCGTCGGGTAGCGAAGCGCGTTCGAGGGAGCCTGGCGGAGTTAGACCCACTGTTCACCTGGGTTGACCACCACCGATGCCACTCCGGCGAGAGCGACGGACGGGCGCGCCGCCGTTGCGCCGTGTTGGTCGAGGGCGGGCCAAGCGGTCCGAAGATCTGAAGCTATGACGATGCGAGACGAGCGAAGCGGACGACAGAATTCGACACCGCGAATGCGATTTCAGTTGACGAGCTTGCGGCCGCTCCGCGCGCTCATTTCGCCGCTCTCGTTCGCACAACGCCCGCGCAGCGCACGTGCGCCCACTGGGCGAGCGTTCGAAACGAAATCGATCTTGGAAGTGCCCGCGCGCTCGAAAGCGCCTCGATGGGGCGCTGAAGAAGGCGAAATTTCCCATGGTATGCCGGGGGAAACCACGGGGGTTTGTCATGTCATCGTCCAAAGCCATTTCCGTAGAACTGTCTGCCACCGAGCGCACTTCGCTCTCCGCACTTCAAGACCTCTCCAATCGCGACCTCTGGTCCAGCGCGGTCGTGGCCAACGCCGGGCGGCGCAAAGCGACCGCGCACTTGGTCGCGCACCTCGCTGAAATCGAACGGCGCGGTGTTGGATCAGGCAGCCGGTTGGAATGGTCGCGGCACGGGGTTGGGCCCCCGTGCGGGGTGTGGGGCGCAGCCCCACCGAGAATGCCGGCGGGGCCGGCGCCGACTGGCATCGAATGAGCACAGGCGCGGGGCGCTGTCGGTCTGGACACTTAATTCAACCCTACTCCTCCATGTACGACTTCTGCGTGCGCGGCCTCGGGATGAGTGAGGGGACGGCGTATCGGAGCATCGCCGGGGCGCGGGCAGCGCTCTCGTTTCCGGTGGTGCTCTCGCTGCTCGCCAGCGGAGATCTGCACCTTTCTGGGCTTTCGCTCTTGGCTCCGCGGCTCACGCAGGACAATCACACTGCGCTCCTGGAAGAAGCTGCCGGCAAGACGAGCGCGGGGATTCGCGTCGTGCTCGCGCGCTGGTTCCCCAAGCCGGACGTCCCGGATCGGGTCAAACCCAGTGCCGGGAAAGGGTCGCGGGCCGGCGTCGAGCCGCTCTCGGAAGGGCGCTTCGAGGTGCATTTCAGCGCCAGCGAGAGCCTGAAAGCGAAGCTCGAGCACGCCCAGAATCTGATGAGCCACGTGAGCCGGGAGCTGGAGGTCGTGGTCGAACGGGCGCTGGATGCGCTGATTCGCGAGCTTTCGAACAAGCGCTGGGGCAAGACGGACAAGCCACGCCGCTCCCGCGGAACGAAGCCGGGCGAGCCCGGCCGTGCGGCCCGACGCGAGGTGTACGAGCGGGACGGCGCCCAGTGCTGCTTCGTGTCGGAGTCCGGCGTGCGCTGCACGGCAAGGGCGTTTCTCCAGTATGACCACATCGAAGCCACCGGCATCGGTGGTGGCGACGATGCCGCCAATGGTCGGGTGTTCTGCGCCAGCCACAACTTGAACGCGGCCAAGAAGACCTTCGGCAAGGAGTACGTCGAAGAGAAGAAGCGCCTTCGTCAGCGAAGGCGTTCAGACACCGAGGACGCTGCGAACGCCGAGGCGCGGGAGAAGCAAGACAAGCTCCTGTTGGCCCTCACGAGCCAAGGCTTCAAAAAGGCCGAAGCCAAGCAGGCGACGGAAAAGCTCGCCCGAGAAGCTCGCACCCTCTCGCTAGAAGAGCTACTTCGGCGTGCACTGGCGCTGCTCGTTCCGCGATAAGCGGGATGCGCGCGCGGGCTGATTCCGCGCCGAACCCACAAGCTGCCCGGTAGGAAGAATCGTCGCTGGGCCGCCGCTTGAGAGAGAGGACCGACTCAGGTGAGCACTGGAGTTAGACGAACGCCCGCGCCCGGATCCACTCGCGCGTGAGACCGAGGCGCTCCGTCCAATCGTCGACGACATCGCGCCGCACCAAGTCGGTGGACACTCGAAGAATGGAGGCGATATCGCGAAGGTGCTTCTCCGAATCGCCCTCGCGGAAGTATTCGAGCTTGCGAATGATGACGTACTCAGGCGGTGCGATCCACGTCTGTGCTCCGTCGATCTGAATGGGTCTGCGCTCCGCCATGGCCCAGCGATGGAGCGGATCGCGATTGGCGACGTAGATATCCGCCTTGAAACCACTTTCGTGGTGGATCAAGTTGAAATGGCCGCGCTGCGGCCGCAGGCTCTCTTCCAGCAGGACTTCCTCTGGCGGGCAATAGAACTCCTCGAGTGGAAAGGCCGCGGCTAGCGCCCGTACGCCGCTGGGCGGTAGCGCAACCACGATGTCGACGTCATGCGTAAGGCGCGGCTCGCCGTACAGCATCCCCGCGACGCTGCCCGTAACCATGTACTGCAATCCGAGCGCTTCGAATCTCTTCGCGTACAGCAGAAAGAGATCGGTGGGATGCGCGTCAGTCGTGGACATACATGAAGACCCGACGGACTTCGCGCTGGATCTCCTCGTCCGTCCAGTCAGGGTGCAGCTGACGAAGGTAGGCAGTCTTGAGGCGGCGCGCCGAAGCATCCAGCGCTCGCGCGGCGCGCCAACGCTCGGTGTAGGTCATCTGGCGGAGTCTTTGGAGCTGAACGTCGTCGCCCGCTGACATCGTCGCCACTCTAGCGCGAACACCGGAACCAGCGTAGTCGGGAGTGGACCTTCGGGACGCATCACGCGACCCGCGCGACCGACCGCGTCCGTAGGAGCTTGCGATTTCGCTCCACCTGCCCCAAGACGCGGGGATGAAGCGCACCGCCCTGCTCGCCCTCGCGGCCGCCACCCTCGTGGTCGGCTGTGACAAGAAGGAGTCCCCCGCTGCCACGCCGTCGGCTCCGGCCCCGTCCGCCGCCAGCACCGCAGCGCCCACCGCGGCCGCAAAGCAAGAGGGGCTACTCGACGTGGGAGCCGAGGCGCCCAAGATCGAAGCCGTCGCCCACAACGGGCAGAAGGTCGATCTCGCGTCCTTCAAGGGCAAGCCCGTCGTCGTCTACTTCTATCCGAAGGACGACACGCCCGGCTGCACCGTGGAGGCCAAGGGCATTCGCGACGAGTGGCCGGAGCTTCGCAAGGCCGGCGCCGTGGTGCTCGGCGTATCCAGCGACGACAACGTCTCCCACCGCGCCTTCGCCAGCAAGTACGACCTGCCGTTCCTGCTCGTGCCGGACGCGGAGCATCACATCGCGAACGCCTTCGGCGTTCCGGTGAGCAATGGCTACGCCAAGCGCGTCACGTTCCTGATCGACAAAGGCGGCAAGATCGCCAAGGTGTTCCCCGACGTCACGCCCCAAGGCCATGCCAAGGAGCTCGTCGCCGCCATCACCGACCTCCAAGGTTGATCACTTCCGCCGCAAGATGTCCACGCTGCTCGAGATCGGAAAGTCCGGTGGCGTTTCGTACTGGGCGCCGCCAATGGCGTAGAACGCCCCCTTCATCACCGCGCCCGCCGGGTCCCATCGCGAAGTGGGCAAGTCTGGAAGAGCGAGCCAAGCTTTGTCGCCCAGCGCCTCGGCCGACGTGAACTGCGCCCCGCCGCCGTATTGCATCCACCCGCCTGCCACGATCGCACATCCGCTGGGGTTGCCGGCCGCCGCGGAAACCCGTGGAACCGAGAGCGGAGCGCCGGCATGCCAAGACAGATCTTCCGACGAGAAATACTCGACGAGGTCCATTCCGTACGAGGTCTCCACCTCGGACGTGCTGCCTCCGGCCAAGAGCAAGCGCCCATCCTCCACGATGCCGCTGCAGCCTTCGCGGGGCGTGGGCATTCCGGGGGCAATCGTCGTCCACACTCCGGTGGCCGGATCGTAGGCTTCGATCGCTCCAGTGATCTCCAGGGTGGGAGTCACGCTCGTGCGACCCCCCGCCACGATCAAGCGGCCGTTCCAGAACACCGCGGCGGCATTTGCCCGGGCCGTCGGCATGTTCGGGAGCTGCTCCCAGCTGTCGTTGCCGACATCGTAACGGAGCGTCGCGGCCACGACTTCTTGGAGGCCGGACGCGTAGCCGCCCGCCACGTACACGAATCCGTTGGTCGCGGCGGCAGCGAAGTACGCGTTGGGAGCGGGCATCGCGGAGACCTCTTTCCAGGCCTTCGCGCCGTCATCGAGGCGCTCGACGCTCGCCGTGGGACCGTTGGCGGTCACACCTCCCATCACCAACAGGGAAGCATCGAGCCCCACCGCCCTCGCCCCTCGCCGCGCCACGTTCAGCGCGGGTCCCGGCGTCCACTCCCAGCTTCCCTGACAATTGTCCACGCCGTCGTCGAGCTCGTCGGATGCCGCAGGTCCGAGGGAATTGTCGGCCGAACCGTCGTCCGCTTCATGGTCGCTCGCGGAAGCGTCGTGCGTATCGTGGTCGAGCCCGGCGTCGCTCGGGCCCGGACGGTCTCGTGCAGCGCTGCTTCCACAGCCGAGAACGAACACAGGAATGACGGCTAGGCCCAGCGCCTTTTGCAACATCTTTGCCTCCCAGCGGTCGTGTGGACACGCGACCGCCGCTCGCCCTGTGCAACTCCAGTGCCACCGACGACTACGTCCCTTCGCAACGTCTTGCCCACCGTTTGAGCCACAGTGTGCCGCCGCGCTACCGCGCACCATGGCGCGCGCTTCAGCTTCGACGCATGCAAACGGAGCGAGCTGTCTCGGGTCGGCTTCTTGTTGGTCCGGCGCGAGCCCCGTCGTGGCCGCGCCGGACCGACATGATCAGAATCCGGCTTCCGAAAGGGTCGTGGCCCCGCTGCACCCGCAATCATCGGACTGGTAGCTGCCGGAAAGCACGCCCTGGGCGTCGAGCTTCAAGCTGTAACTTCCCGTGCACCACATACGGTCCGGCGGTAGCGCGTCGCTCTCCACCATCTCCACTTCGTCGAGGACCACGCCGCTCTCGCGCTGCACGCCCTCTACTCGATAGGTGGCGCGGTAGCGCTCGCCCTCGAAGGCGTCCGACTCGTAGAATACCGTGGCGGCGAGCTCATCGCCGCGTGCGCGGTCGAGCTCGAAGAACAGCTGACCTCCCAAGCAACGCGCGTCCGGCTCGATGCGGCCGCTGCTGCTCGCTGGGAGTTTTGCTTGGCCCACGTCCTGGGCGCCGGGGTCGTAGCAGCCGGACAGGGACACGAGACACGCGACCAGGAGCAGACTTCGCATTGGGGGCCTCCGAGCACTGAGGGGGTAACGTCCAGACCCCTCCCGGGCTTCAAAGTTTGGGAATTTTCGGCGTTTTTAAGGGCATGTCGAAAACTTGCATTTTTCAGCTGGTACGCAGGTGTAGGTTCATGTAGGACTTGGGCATACCCGCTCGGGAGGAAGCCATGTCGATCCGTCGTCTCGCACTCGCCGCCACCATTCCCGCTTTGGCCCTCGCCTGCTCATCGAGCTCCAGCGGTCCTTCTCAACCGGGAAGCACCGAGAAGAATCCGTTCCTCGAGAACCAAGCGCCCTCCGGCAAGGCCGACACGGCGTACACCAATCCCGACGGCATCGAGGTCGAGGTCGACATCGAGGCGGACGCGGAATCGACCAGCTACCGCCTGTTGGAGTCACCGCTGTACGTGGCGCAGTTCGCCACCACCTACCTGCGACAGCGTGGCGAGTTCTATCTCGAGAGCCTGGCGGAGGATTCCACCTCGAAGCAGCGGGTGGAGTGGCAGGTGGACGGCAACTGGATCACCGCCGGCGAGGCCGCCAGCGTCGACAAGACCAAGCTCAAGCACTTCCGCATTCGTGGCGTGAACGCCGTGCTGCTCAACAGCGCCAAGAACGGCGTGGACGAGGGCAGCGTGTTCGAGGCAGAGGTGCCCATCAATCCGTTCACCGTGATGAGCGAGGCGAACGACACCTGCGCGGATCACGACGGGCACATCGGGCTCAGCCAGTCCGTGTACTGGTACCTGTGGAACCCGGACAAGTCGACCTGCACCATGAAGACGCAACAGCTCAAGCTGACCGTCTCCAAGATGTTCGCCAACGCGCAGCAGACGTATCCGGAGTTCGACCAGCTGGTGGCGGACGGCAAGGTCACCGCGGTGGTGCTCTTCGGCCAAATCGGCGACGGCCCCATCGACGAGTGGGAGACCGGCGTCCGCAACATGAAGAAGATGTCCGATTGGCTCCTGGAAGCGGACTTCCAAGAGGTCACGCCGGCGCCGGTGGGGCGTCGCTTCACCAAACACATCGGCACCACGGATTTCGAGCTGGATCTGTACGGCCCCACGGACTTCAGTGGCCTGTCGGACTACGCCCACTTCCCGAACTTCCAGAAGGCCATCAGCGAGCACGAGATCATCGTGTACGACGGCCACAGCATGCTGGGCGCCAGCGACTTCTGGTCCAAGCCGACGTACCCGGATTTCTACCAGATCTACATTTACGGCGGCTGCCTCGGCTACGAGTACTACATCAAGCCCATCTTGGACGGTAAGGGCGGCGGCTGGGACAAGCTCGACCTCGTCTCCAGCGTGGTGGAGGTCAGCGCCGACGCCAACATGATCGCGGGCCCGGTGTTCGCCAAGATCGCGTGGGCTCTGGACCACGGCTACAACGCCTCGTGGCGCGACCTGCTGCTCGGCATCCGCAATCGCGTGGGCGACTCCACCTTCGGCGCCAGCGGCGTGCGCGAGAACTGCTTCTCGCCGGAAGGCTCGCTGTGCACGGGCACCGGCGGCGGTGGCGGCACGGGTGGCGCGGGCGGCAGCGGCGGCGCGAGCGGCAGCGGCGGCGCAGCCGGCAGCGGCGGCGCGGCCGGCAGCGGCGGTGCCACCAGCGGCGCGTCCTGCGTGGGATACTGCGGCTCCTCGAGCTCCGTGCCCGGAAGCGACCCGGCGTGTTACTGCGACCCCGCGTGCGTGAACTACGGCGACTGCTGCGACGACTACGCCAGCGCGTGTCAGTGATGCAGCGTAGCGGCGCGTAGCAATCCAGTGGTGGAGCTGCCGATGGGGCGGCTCCACCATGCTACCCTGGAGTCGTCGTGTCGCCCCCAAGTCCGCCTCGCCCAGATCCCGGCACGCTCTACGTGCACGAGGGACGCACGTATCTGCGCGCCCCGGTGCCGCTCCACTTTCCGGAGCACGAGACGGTGCCTGAGACCAAGCTTCACCTGGAGCTGCGTACGCTGCTCTATCAGGTGCTGAAGCTCGCATTCGGGAACGTCCACGCCATTGGTTGCGATCAGTTCGTGTACTGGGACGCCAGCGATCCGCGCCGCTGCCTGGCGCCGGACGGGTTCGTGCGCAAGAACGCCGACAACGAGCTGTTTCCCGTCTGGAAGACATGGGAGCGCGGCGCGCCCCACGTCGCCATCGAGATCGTCAGCGCCACGGATCGCGATCTCGGCGAGCAACTCGCGCGTTACCGACAGATGGGCGTCGTCGAGCTGATTCGCTTCGACTGCGACGACCTCGCTCGGCCCCTTCGCGTCTGGGATCGCGTGGACGAGGATCTGGTCGAGCGCTCCCTACTCGTCGTCACCGAGGCGGAGTGTACGGTGCTCCCGGTGATCTGGACCGTCGTCCCGGACCCGGCGCTCGGCCCGAGTCTCCGTCCCGCCGACCGCAGCACCCGCGTGCTCTTGCCTTCTCCCAGCGAGCTCGCGATTAGCGCGCGCGACCAGGCCGAAGCGGAGCGGGGGCGAGCGGAAGCGGAGCGGGAGCGAGCGGAAGCGGAGCGGGAGCGAGCGGAAGCGGAGCGGGAGCGGGCCGACGACGCGGAGCGCCGCCTCCGTGAGCTCGAAGTGAAGCTTTCGTCCTGACCGCGGTGTGGCCGCGGCGGACCAACAAGATCTTCAGTTGATCTTGAGCTGACGGAGCTTCTTGTGCAGACCCTCGCGGGTGATACCCAGGGTCTTGGCGGCGGCGGTCTTGTTGTTGTCGTGCTCCCGCAGCGCCTCGAGCACGAAGTACTTCTCCACCTGCTCCACCATCTCCTTGAGCGTGCCTTTCTCGGTGCCGGCGCGCTCGATGATGGTCTCCAGCCGGCGCACGCGCGGGGACAGCAGCTCCGGCGTGACGAAGCCGCCAGGATCCGCCTGGATCACCAGACGCTGCGCCTCGTTCTCCAGCTCCCGGACGTTGCCCGGCCAGTCGTAGGACATCAGAAGCTCCATCGCACCCTGCGAGAAGCCGGCAACAGGCTTGCCCATCTCCTTCGTGTAGCGCTCGAGGAAGAAGCCGGCGAGGAGCGGAATGTCCTCGCGGCGCTCGCGAAGGGCCGGCACTCGGAGTGGAAACACCTTCAAGCGATAGTAGAGATCCTCGCGGAAGCGTCCGCTCTCCACCTCTTTCTCGAGGCTCTTGTTGCAGGCGGCGACGATACGCACGTCCACGTGCTTGGTGTGGGTAGCGCCCACGGGACGAATCTCGCCCTCCTGCAGCACGCGGAGCAGCTTGGCCTGGAGCGAGAGCGGCATCTCCGTCACCTCGTCCAAGAACAGCGTGCCCTGGTCAGCCACGTCGAACAGACCACGCTTCTCGTCCGTGGCACCGGTGAAGGCGCCCCGCTTGTGGCCGAACAGCTCGCTTTCCAGCAAGTTCTCTGGGAGTGCGGCGCAGTTCTGGGCCACGAACAGCTTGTTCTTGCGGCGTGAGCGGTAGTGCACCGCGGAGGCCACCAGCTCCTTGCCGGTTCCCGTCTCGCCCTCGATCAGCACGGTGACGCGGGTGTCCACGACCTTGTCGAGCTGGTTCGACAGCTCGCGCATCACCTTGCTCTCGCCGATGATCTCCACGGTGCCCGAGCGCGCCCGCTCGCGACCCTTGAGGAAGGAGTTCTCCTTCTCGAGCTGTTCCTCGGCGGCAACCAGGCGTCGGATGAGCCGGGCGTTGGCGACGGCCAGGGAGGCCGTGGCGGCCAGCACCGCCAGCGCGTCCAAATCCGCCGAGTCGAACATGGCCGGCGTGTCGCGGTTGTCGATCTGGAGCACGCCAAGGATCTCGTCGCCCTTCCACAGCGGCACGCCGATGGTGCTGCGGATGCTGGCGCCCAATAGAGACTCCGAAGAGAACGACTCTCGCGGCGCATCTGCGGCCAGCACCGCCGCGCGCTCCCGCACCACTTTGCGGAACACGCTGCGGGTGATGGGCACGGCGCCGTCCGGCGCGCGGCCCTCGCCGCCTTCCGCCCGCACCCGGGTCAGCACCGGCACGAAGCCCGCCTCGGCGCTGTCGTCGGAGTCGTCGCGCAGCACCAACGTGGAGTGCGTCGCCGTGGGCACCAAGGTGAGGGCAGCGTCCGCGACCGCCACCAGCACTCCGTCCAGGTCCTCAGCGGCGCCGATGTCCTTCTGCACGCGGTACAGGACCTTCAAGACGTCCGTGTTGCGCTCGCCCGAGGTCGTCGTGCCCGAGAGCTCTGCGATGGGTCGCACGGACACCACGTGGGCGGGCTCCGGCTCGTCGCCAATCACGACCCGGAGCTGAGTGCTCTCTTCCCCCTCGCCGCCGAGCTCCACCACGTCCCCGGCTTGAAGCTCCGCCTTGCGAGCGCCGTCCGTCAGCGGCGTGCGCTCTCCCGCACGCACCAGAGCGGTGCCGTTGGTGCTGTTCAGGTCTTCTACCGTCACGCGCTCGTCGCCAATCACGATGCGCGCGTGCTCCCCGCTCACGTGAGACTCCGACAAGCGGAGATCGTTGCTCGCGGCGCGCCCGATGCGCACCACGTCACCGTCCGGATCGAGCGTCTTACCCGCTTCGGAGCCGCTCAAGACCTCGATTCGGACGGTGGGCATACGTGATGGCCCGCGTCAGCTGGCGCGGGTCTCGATCCGATACATGACCTGCTTGAGCGGAGCGTCGCCGGCGATCTTGTCCTTGTCTCCGCTCTCGGCGTTCTTGTCGATGATCTTCTTGAGCTTGTCGGCCACGTCCTTGGAGCCCTTGGGCAGCAGGTGGTCGATGGTCTGTGCCGCCACGAAACGCACTGCGGCGTTCTCGAACGAGCTCATCCGCTCCACCAGCTCACCCACGCTGGACTCGTTGCCCAGAATGCCGACCATGTAGCCCGCCTTGATGGCGATGAACTGGTTCTTCTGGTCCTGGTTGGCGCTCTTTTCCATCTCCGCCAGGTAGCAGGGGATGCGATCGCCGCAGGCCTTCACCAGCTTGTCGGCCTGCTCGTACAGGTCCTTCTCCAGCTTGGTGCCGTACTTGTCGACCGCGGCCTTTACCTTGTCGAGCTGGTCGGGCTTGGCCAGCTTGATGGCGGTCACGGTGATGGACGTTTGCAGTGCCTTCAGGTCCTCGCCGCTGCCCTTGGTCTTCTCCGCCCGCTCGAGCAGCCAGTCGACCATGGTCGGGTCGTAGAACTGTCCGGCGAACTCCGCCAAAGAGGGCAGCGCCGCCGCGCCCGGCGGGATCACGGTGTCGAGGGAGATGGACTCGAAGGCGCTCTTGAACGCTTCCTTGGACTCGGCGGTAGCCGGCAGCTTGGTGATCTCTCGGGCGATCACCGCCTTGTTGGCGTCCTTGTCCGCCTTCTTCAACGCTTCCAGCATCGGCGCCAGCGCTTCGGCGCGACCAATGGTGCCGAGCACCAGCGCCGCGGTGGCCACCTCCGGGTGGTCCTTCGGCGCTTCCTTCAGCTTGTTCACTTCCTTGATGCGCCGGAGGTGGAACGCGACGAGCTTCTCGTCGGAGCCATCCAGCACCTTCACCGTGCGCTCCACGGCGGGCTTGCCGATCTTGACCAACGCCAACACCGCCGTCGCCTGAACGTCACCCTTACCCGGGTCCAGCATCACGCGCAGGAGGGGTTCCACCGCCTCGGGCGCCTGGATCTCGCCCAGCACCTGGGCGGCCGTCGTCTGCCAGAACAACTGATCCCGGTACGGGTCGATCTTGTCCTTGTCCTTCGCGCTCTCGGGGCGGACGATTTCCGCGCTGAGGGCGGTGATCAGCGGCTGAGTCCACGCCTTGTCGTGGATCGCCACCAGGGACTCGTTGAAGTCCCGGTAGGAGATGCCGCCCAGCATGGTGCTGGCCTTCAGCTTCAAGAACGCCTGCAGCAGCGGGCCGTTCAGGGAGTCCATCTTCAGGTCGCCGGCTGCGTGCGCCGCCCACTTCACGTCGGCGTCGTCCTTGGAGCTGGCCGGTCGCTTGGCGAACTCTTCCAACGCCTTCTTGATGGCGGGCTCGATGCGCTTGTCCTCGAAGGACGCGAGCAATTTGATGAGGGAGACCCGGGTCTTGGTGTCCAGATCGCCGTAGTGCTCCACGTAGGCCTTGGTGAGCGGTTCGACGATCTTGTTGAGGAGCGCCTGCACCTCGGGGTTCTGCTGGTCCTTGTTCGCCTTGGTGATGGCGTCTTCGTAGAACTGCTCGAGACGCTTGACGGCGCGTGGGCGCCAGGCCGGGTCATCGAGCTTGTCGACCCAGTATTCGGGCTGACTCTCGTCCTTGCACCCCGCAACGGAGGTGGCGAGGGTTGCGAGCGCAACCGTGGAAGCAGTGCCGAGCGTCAGGGAGCGGATGAGCGACGCGATAGCGCGCGAGGAGCGGAGCATCTCGTAATCCTCCAGGGTGTAGAGCGGTCCCTCGGATGCCAGACCCAGCGCGTGGGAAAAACCTCAAAAATTGCGCGGATCCAGCGCCCGGACCGTAAGCCGGCGGAATGGGCGGTGTCAACGAAGGCGGACAGGCGAATTTAACGCGCCGCGTTAGCCGATGATCATTCCCTCGCGGGACAGATGCCCATGCTCGAAGCGGCGCAGATTCCAGCGCTCGAACTGCTCCACCGGCTTCCCCGCGATGTGCGCCGCCATCAGCTTGCCCACCACCGGCGCCATCATGAAGCCGTGGCCCATGAAGCCGCACAAGAGTAGGAAGCCACCGACCGCGTCCACCGGTCCCACGATCGGATTGGCGTCCGGGCTGATGTCATAGAGCCCTGCCCATTGCCGCAGGATCTTCACCGCGCCAAGACGTGGGATCACCCGCGTGATGGCGCGGGCGTACAGCGCCAAGAAGCGATTGCTCGACCCCTGGTTGTCGCCCTCGGGCACGGCTTGGTTTCCGATACCGCCTACGATCTCTCCGCGCGTGGACTGCGAGAAGTAGAGCCCGTTGGACAGATCCGCGACCAGCGGCCCGAGCCAGGGCTTGAGCGGCTCGCTGGCGCAGATCTCGTGGCGATGCGGATGATTCGGCAGCTCCACGCCGACCATGCGCGCCAGCTCCGGACTGTGAGCACCGGTCGCGTTCAGCACGCAACCCGTTCGAATCACACCGCGCTCCGTGACGACCGCGCTGACGGCGCCGTTGGTGGTCTCGATGCCGGTCACCGGCGTGAACGGATGCACCTCCACGCCCAGCTCCTTGGCGCCGTCCGCGTAGCCCCACACGAAGGGCCAGGGAAACACCACGGCGTCGTCCCCGTTGTAGCTCGCGGCGATCACCCCTTCCGAAGAGATCTCGGGCACGATCTCCGCGAGGTTTTTCGGGGCCACCAGCCGCGTCTTCACGCCGCAGCGGTTCTGCAGCTCCACGCTCTGTTCCAGGGACTTTCGCCGCTCTTCGTCCCGCACCAAGAACAGGTATCCGCCCTGTCGGAACCAGGTGTTGATGCGATGCTCCCCCGCGAACTCGCGACACAGAGCCAGAGACTCCTGCATCAGTCGGATGTTCGCTTCGCTCGACCACTGCGCGCGCACGCCGCCGCCGTTGCGTCCGCTGGCGCCGCTGCACAGGTACGACGCCTCCAGCACGACCACGTCCGTGATGCCGTGGTGCTTGGCCAGGTTGTACGCGACGGCGAGGCCCATGATGCCTCCGCCGATGATCACGACGTCTGCCTGGTCACGCATCGGCGTCAGGCTACGCCCGAGCGCGAGCGGAGCAAACGGCGAATGCCTCGAGGGCTGATGTTTGTTGGTTCGCCGCGGTAAGGGCGCTCAGCGAGCGCGATGGGCGGCGAGCCGCGCCAAGATCTCGTCGTGAACGCCGGCATTGCTCGCCACGATGCCCGTCGCGTTGGCGAGGCTCGCGCTGCGGTAATCGATGGCCTTGCCGCGCGCATCCGTCACGCGTCCGCCTGCGGCAGTGATGATCGCTTGGCCGGCACACAAGTCCCAGCGCGCGCCGGCGAGGGACGGCGCCACGTACGCTTCGGCCTTGCCCGTCGCCACCTCGGCGCACTTGAGCCCCGCGCTGCCCAGCGCGGCCAGGCTTTCGGCCCCCAGGGCGTCGAGGGCAGCCTCCAGCGCGGCGCTGCGGTGGGAGCGCGTGGACACGATGCGCGCCCCGGAAAGGTCGCGGACGTCACTCACGGAAATGGGCGTCCGTTCGCCCGCCGCCGTCACGTGCACGGCGCCCTCGCCCACGCGACCCGCCCACGCTTCACGACTCACGGGCGAGTACAGTACCCCCACCGTGGGCGCGTCGCCCTCCACCAGCCCGATCATCACGACGAACTCCCCGTTCTTCTTCACGAACTCCCGCGTCCCATCCAGGGGATCCACGAAGAAGATGCGGTCCGAGGCGCGGAAGCTCTCGTAGCGCTCCGCGGCGCTCTCCTCGGCCACCACGGGGACGCCGGGGAACTCGGCCTCGAGACGCGCCACGATGAGCTCGTTGGCGCGTCGGTCCGCCGCCGTCACGGGATCCTTGGGGCCCTTGTACTCGACGTCGAACGGCTCTTGATACACCTCGTCGATCACCACGGCGGCGTCCGCGGCGATGGCGAGCAGGCGCTCGATCACGTCCTTCAAAACGCGCCCACCTCTTCGAGCCGGGCCTCGAGGCCGCTCAGCTTGTCCTCCTCCAGGTAGGGCGGCCCCTTGCCCGCCTCCCGCACCAGCTGATCCAACTGCAGGGAGCTGCGCGGCCCGAGCACGACGGAGCTGACCACGTCTTGGGACAGCACCCAGCGCAGGGCGCCGGATCGGAGCGTCAGCACGTCTCCCCCCACCACTGGACGGAGCGCGTCGAGCTGCCGCACCCGGCGCCGAAGCTCCTCGTCGGTCCAACGTTCCGCGCGATGGTCTCCGTCGGGAAAGCGACGTCCGGGCGCCCAGTGTCCCGCGAGCAGGCCGTAGGCCAACACGGAGTGGGCGAGGAGCCCAACCTCTTCCCGCTCGACGTCGTCCCGAAGCTCGACCAAGTCGCGTCCGTGGAACACGTTGAGCGCGATGGACAGCACCTTGGCGCCACGACCGATGGCTTCCCGCGCCACCTCCACGCTGCCAGCGGACACGCCCCAGGCGCGCACCGTCCCCGCTTCCGCCAGCTCCGCCAGGGTGTTCGTGGCTTCCCCCTTTTCCATCGCGGCTTCCGACGGGTTGTGCAAAAGCACGACGTCCAGCACGTCGCGGCCGAGGCGTTTGCGGGACGCGTCCACCGCCTTCTTCAGGTACTCCGGCTCGAAGCACTTCTGAGGAATGCCGGCGTCGCGGTCGGTGCCCACCTTGGTGACGAAGCGCACCTTCTCGTCCTTGCCCAGGCGCTCTCCCAGCCGCCGCTCCATGGCGCCGTGGGCGTAGCTGTCCGCGGTTTCGAACAGCCGAATGCCCAGCGCGCGGGCGCGGTCGATCACGCGATCCTGCTCGGCTTCGTTCACCGGCCCGTAGCCGTCTCCCGACAGACCCCAGGTCCCGAGACACAGCTCCGTCACTTTCATGCCGGTATTGCCGAGCGGGCGGCGACGCATGCGCGCCCATATAGCACCGTCAGCGAAGATTCCGGAGGGGCGGCTCCAATCCCGCGCGATCCAGGAGCTGGGCGTCGTACAGCAGGTCCACCGCGGCACCCTGCCCCAGCACCTGGCCCTCGCCCAACACCACCACCGTCGCTTCCAGATCGATCACCGCGTCCAGATCGTGGCTGGCGCAGATCAGCGTGGCGTCGCCTTGCCTCAGGGTCTCGAGCAGCTCCTTGCGAGCGCGGCCGTCGAGGCTGGCGGTGGGCTCGTCCAGCAGCAAGAGCCCCGGCCGGCAGCACAGCGCCGTGGCCAGCGCCAGACGGCGCTGCTCTCCCAGGCTCAAAGCGCTGGGCGCTCGCGTTCGCTCGTGACCGAGCCGCACGCGCTCCAGGGCATCGTCCACCGCTCGGTGGATATCGGCGTCGGCCCAGCCGCGGGCCAGCGGTCCGAAGGCCACCTCTTCTTCCACCGTGGAGCAGAACAACTGGTCGCTCGGGTCGGAGAACACGAAGCCGACGTCTTTGCGCAGAGCCGCGAGCTGCTTGGGCACGACCTGGTGCGGCCCAACCCGGATTTCTCCGCGAAAGGGCGTGGCGCCCACCAGGGCGAGCAAGAGCGACGTCTTGCCCGCGCCGTTGGGACCCACCAGGGCCACACGACTGCCCGCAGCCACCTGCAGGCTTACGTCCCGCGCCACCTCACGCACTTCTCCGGTGAGCGGATCCTCCCGCGTGACCGAGACGGAGCGGAGCTCGACGTCGAAGCCAGTCATGGCAGCCATCCGAGCAGTCCGGCGATGGCCACACAGGCGAGGAGAAACGGAAGGTCCGACCGTCGCAGCCGCGAGCGATCCGGGGCTGGGGGACCGCCGCGCAAGCGCTCCGCCAGATCCACGCGTTCGGCTCGCGCAGCGGTGCGGAGCAAGAGCGTCGAGATCACCTCGACGCCCACCGCCGAGCCGTGGCTCCCGCGGAGCTTTCGGGCCAGCACCAGACGCCGCCCTTCGTCGGTCACGCTTCCGAGCTGCCGCGCCATGGTGGCGACCACTCGCGTGATGGCGGTCGGAATGCGGAGCGCTGCGAGGGCCGGGGCCAGCTCGTTCACACGCAGGGTGGCGCCCACGGCGATCGCCACGCCCACGGCGGAGACTGCGCGAGCCGCCAGGCGCGCCGCAACGGCGGTGTCTCCCGCCAGCACGAAGGGCAAGAGCGCCGCGGCGATGGCACTGAGGGCGATGCCCCCCCGGCTCATCAGCATGCGCCACCGCGGCCGCGCCACGGCCAGCGCCAACCCGGCCACGGCGAGGGACACGCCCAGGGCAGTCGTCGAAGGGTGCGCCGTCGCGATGCCCACGACCAACAGCGTGCCGCCCAGCACGCGTGCTGCCGGCGAGATCATCGACCCATGTGCGCGAGCACGACTTCCAGGGCGTCCGGTGTGGAGCTCGCCAGCGGCAACAGCACCACGGCGATGGCCACGGCCACCGCGGCCCACCCGAGGCCCCGCTTCGATTCCGATCGCGGCGCGCTGTGGGCGAACAGCGCGGGCGCCCGCGCCGACAGCCGACCCACCGCCAGGGAGGTGAGCACGCCTTCGATCAGACCGGCCAGCGTTTGCACGCCGATCAGCCAAGCCAGCGTTGCTCCCGGATGTGCTCCCGCTCCCAGCATCAACACCATCGAAAGCGACAGCGCGCCCACCGCGTTGCCCAGCGTGGTGCCCACCACCGCGCTGGCTCGAAGACGCTCCTCGCCGAGCAGGCGCCGGGCGAGGACCACGCTCAACACCGGCAACACGGCGATGTTCAGCACGTTCACGCCAAAGGTCGTCACGCCGCCGTCCGCCAAGAGCAGCGCTTGGGTCAAGAGCACGGCTACCAACGCGAGGATCGCCCGCGGAGCGCCCAGCACCAGGGTGAGCAGGCCCGCGCCGATCACGTGGGCGCTGGCGCCAGGCACCAGTGGGACGTTGATGGCTTGGGCCGCGAGCACGAAGGCGGCCAGTGTTCCGGTCCACGCCGGCGACGGCCCAGGGTCGCGAGCAGCGCGTCGCGCTGCCCACACCACGGCGCTGCCCCCCACCGCGCTGGCAGCGAGGATCACGGGCAGGTCGCTGACGATGCCGTCGGCCAGGTGCACGTGAGGAAGCTAATCCCGGGCTCCCGGCTGTGCCACCTTTTTCCCAAAGCGTGCTACGGCGCGTACGACCAGTAGTGCAACGCGGAAAAAGTCGTACCAGGGCTGGCGCTCACGCTGACGCGACGCCGCCCGGCGCGCAAGTCCTGGGGCAGCGTCACGCTGGTCTCGGAGAAATCCGAGTCGCTCGCCGGGAAGGTCCCCACCGTGCGGCCATCCACGCTCAGGGTGAGGGCGGCGTCGGCGCTACCGCGGCGCACCAGCTGCCCACCGGGCGAAAGCAGCAACATGAAATGATCTTCGACCCGCGCAGCACGACCTCCATCAGCGATGGTGCTCGCCGTCTCGAAGACCTGGTTGTCCGCTTGATTCGCCCAACCCAGGGCGTAGTCGTGCGCGGCTTCGCTCTCCAGGTCCGACACGTCGACGCCATCGACCGGCTCCCCCGTCAGCGCCAAGCGCAGGGGTCGTGCCGCCGATGACAGCGCGCTCCAGTCCGCGACCTGCGCCACCATGGTGGTGCCCCCCAAGATCGTCGCTCCCGGAACGCTGCGCTCGGTGAGCAGCTCGCCGAGCAACACCGGGGCCGCCATCCACTGTGGATACACGATGAAGTGCGTCGGCCGCCGCTCCGCGGGCAGATGCTCGTAGTGCTCGAAGCGCGAGCCCGGACCCGCCACCCAGTAGCGGGCTTCCCCCGGCGTCGTCAGGCCCACCACGTCGAATACCTGAAGCTCCGAGAAGTAGGCGATGGCGCCGGTGTCGTTCACGCCGACGATCGCGTCTTTCGGCAGCGTGTCGTGCGCCCAACGCCCAAGCGCCACTTGCTGGCGCCGGATCGCGTCGGCGCTCTTGGCCACGTCGTCGATCGACCACGAGAGGTGGCTCGCGAAGCCGCCGACGAACAAGCCCGCCAACAGCACCTTGCCTCGCGAAAGCTCCGGCGACCAGCGTCCCGCCAGACGCCCCGCGCCTTCCGCCAGGGCGGCCAGCGCGACGAACCAACCAGGAGCGAACGGCCACAGGTAACGGAGCCGATTCCACAAGAAGCTGTCGTAGCTGGTCGGGATCAGCATGCCCAAGGCGACCACCAGCGCCACCGCCATGCGCCACGGACGCTTCACGAGCACGCCGACGACGATCAACGCCGGCAGCGCCAGCCACGCCACCACGCGTGCGCCGGAAGGAATGAACACGGCGCTCCACACGCGACCGTCCAGCAGCGTGCCGAACAAGAGCTCCAGATTCGAGAGCACGGCTTGCGTCAGCCGACCGCCGGTCATGTACGGACTGTCGGGCAGCCACTTCACCATCGTGGTGGTGTTCTCGGCGGAGCCCGTGAGCATCAGGTTTGCCAGACCCGGCAGCGCGGGTCCCGGCAGCACCGCCAGCGCCCACGCCCGACGCCCACCTCTTGGTGCCAGGAGCATGGCCGCCATCACCGTCGCCGTCGCGATGATCCCTTCGGGACGCACGCAGGGTGCGAGCAGGCCCAGGGCGCACAGCTCCCAGCGCGGAACCGCCACGCCTTCACGCCACTCCGCGGAGCGCCGCGCGCTGCGCATCAACATCCAAGCGAAGGGCACGATCTCCATTCCGCTCGCCGCACTCCACACCAGGCCCCCGAAGGCGAGCACCATGGCGCCGGCGGCGAAGGCGACGCCTCGGCTCAGCAGGCCCTGCGCCAGTCGCCAGGTCTCGATCGCCGTGGCGCCCAGCGCCAGCCAGCCGAAGGCCCACGCCACCCACACCAGGCTCACGCCGCGCGCTCCCAGCGCCCAGAACGGCGACAGCAGCAGCGGCCACAGCAGGCTGGTCGCCCCGGGGCTGGGACCCTGCCCCGGCGAGTAGGCCAATGGATGCAGCTCCGCGAACGAGCGCGCGTACTGGAAGTGAATGAAGGTGTCGTCGAGGGGCACCGCCGGCTCGCCGCCGGTCTGGGCCAATATGCTCCGCGTGGTGGACACCGCCAACGCGAGGGTGACCACGACGAACACCAAGCGCTGAGCGCCGTCGGCGTCCCTGGGCCACAAATCGCGTAAGCTCCTCTTGCTCATCCTGCCCGGCTCGTGGCATTCCGGCGCGCTCGCCGGCCGCCGCACAGTACGCCATGACCAGAGCCTCCGTGTCAGTCGATCCCTATGCGGACGCCCCACGGCTCCCGGAAACCGGGGACATCGATCCGCGTCCCCTGGTGCATTCCACGGAGCCCATCGAGCTGGAGATCGGTCCTGGTAGGGGTTGGTTTTTGTTGGAGCGGTGCGAGCACGACCCTTCGGTGCGCATCCTCGGCCTCGAGATTCGGCGGAAGCGGGCCACCATCGTCGACCGGCGCTTGGCCAAGCGCGGCTACGGCGATCGCGCGCGGGTCTTCGCGGAGGACGCCCGGGCCGTGCTTCGTCGCTTCGTCCCCGGGAGCGTTCGCATCGCGTACGTCCATTTCCCCGACCCCTGGTGGAAGAAGCGACACCAAAAGCGGCTGGTCGTCACTCCGGAGCTCGGGGCCGAGCTCGCTCGGGTGATGGTCGTCGGGGGCGAGCTGTTCATCCAGACCGACGTGGACGAGCGGGCGCAGGACTACGAAGCCGCCATCGCGGCGGAGCCGGCCTTCGAGCCGTGGCCCGGGGGCCCACGGGTGGACGACAGTCCCTATGTGGCCCGCAGCCCACGGGAGCGCCGGGCCATGGCGGATGGGCTTCCGGTGCATCGGCTGCGCTATCGACGGGTGTAGGCGGCGCCCGCGGTGTGCCCGCGGCGGACCAACATCCCCTCGATCCACCCGGATTGGCCCGGAATCCCAGGCCAAGGGTGCGGGCGTGGCAGCGTCCTTGATTCAGCCGTCCGGGTAAGGCTAGGCTCGCCACGTGATGCGGACCTGGTTCGCCCTGGCGCTGGCGCTTTGTGTGGGCGCATGCGCGACCTACCGCGAGGATCTCAATCGCGGGCAGCGGCTCTACGAGGAAAACGAGTACGAGCGCGCCCTGTCGATCTGGCGAGTTCTGGAAGAGGACATGGACTCGCTCTCCCTCGAGGATCAGGCGCGCTACGCGTACCTACGCGGCATGACGGACTACCGTCTGAGCTTCCGTCCGGATGCTCGGCACTGGTTGGCGATGGCCAAGGCCATCGACCAAGAGCACCCTGGTGGGCTGCAGCCGCAGGAGAAGGAACGCCTCGGGGAAGCGCTCGAAGACTTGAATCGCGACGTCTACGGCGGCGCGGAAACGCTGGGGGACAGCAAGAGCACTGCGACCGAAACGAAGAAAGACACCGTTTCGGATCAGCCAGCGACGGCGCCCGGAAGCTGCACGAAGAACGACGAATGCCCGGATGGCCAGTCGTGCCAGTCCGGCGAGTGCGTGCCCCTCTGAGCCCCTCTTCGTGAGCAGCCGAGCGCCCTCCCGCCGGAGAGCGCTCGACCACGTTCATCACGTCAGCGTTTGATGGCGGCGATCTGATCCTTGGTCGCCAACTTCTGTTTCTTGAGCTCGGCTATTTCTCGCTGCTCGGGCGCCGTCAAATGAGCGCGTCGTTCGAGTCTCCGAACGGCCTCCTTCAGAGTTTGGTGTTCCTGCTCCAACGCGTTCAGACGATCGTCCGCCATGGGCTCACTCATGAGACAGCACCTCCTGCCATTCGCTCGTAGCGCGCTGTCGTCCGTCGTCTCCTTGCGAGAGTGCGACGGGGGCGCGCTGAAGCGACTCGACCACCAAAAAAGGGTAAAGGGTCCACCGGCGGGGTCAACACCTTTCAGGGGAGGCGTGTTCCCCGTCTTTTGTGCTGTTGCGGGCCCTCCGCGGGGTGCAAATTCAATGCCTCAGCGGAACCTTTCGTGATGTCGAGCGTCTCAGAGAACGTGCGCACATGGTGTCGGGTAGTCGGCGCGGTTCTTGCGGTCTTCGTGGTGGGCTGCGGAGGTGCGCGTTCGGCGAGTGAGGGAGCTCACGCTCCCACGTCGGGCGGCCCCCAGCGGGTGGACGTTCCTCGGATGGTGGTGACGCCCGATGGCGCCGCGAACATCCCCGAGCTGTACCGGGACGCTCGCAAGAAGCTCGAGGGCGGCGAGGTGCAACAGGCGGCCGACGAGCTCGACCGCATCTACCACCTCGACCCCGACGGAGAGCTGGCGCCGGACTCACTGCAGCTCGCTGCCATCGCGCGGGAGCAGCTGGGGGACCGGGAAGGCGCCCTCGCGCGGTTCGAGCAGCTCGCGCGGCGCTTTCCCAAGACCGCGCTGGGTCGAGACGCGCTGGTGCGGGTCATCCGCTTGCTCTGTTACATGGAGCGCTGGAAGCGGGCAGGAGAGGCAGCGGACCTGATGATGTCGCGCTACCAGGACCTGCGTCCCTTCGAATCCATCGTGGCCCTCAGTGGCAAGAGCCTCGCGCTGCTTGCGGAAGGCGATCTGGACCGCGCGAGCTTCGAGGTGGAGAAGGGCCGCAACGTGGTGGAGGCCCACCAGCTCGACGCAGCGGGCGCCGTCCCCCGCGACCTGGCCCAGCTCTACTATGCCCTGGGAGAGATCCGCCGGCGTCGGGCAGAGAAGATCACCTTCGTGCCCGTGCCCCAGAACTTCGCTCAGGTATTGGAGGAGCGCTGCCAGCTGCTGTTGGATGCTCAGCGCGCCTACTCGGACACCATGCGAGCCTACGACGCCCACTGGTCGGCGATGGCCGGCTACCGGGTCGGCCAGCTGTATCAGGAGCTCCACGAGGACCTCATGGCGATGCCGCATCCAGTGGCGGCGGACACGGACGCCCGGAAGCAGCTCTTCGAGGGGGCCTTGCGTCTGCGCTACAGCGTCTTACTAGACAAGGCCTTGGCCATGATGGAGCACACCCTGGCCATGGCCTCCCGCACGGGGGAGCACTCCCAGTGGGTGCTCAAGGCGGAGGAGGCCAAGCATCAGCTGGAGGAAGCCCAGAAGCAGGAGAATGCGGCCATCGACCGGTTGCCCTACACCCGTGCGGAGCTCCGGAGAGCCCTCGAGGACCTCGCGAAAAAAAAGAGCGCACCTAGCGGTAACTGAACGAAAATACAGGCGCACTACAGGCTCTCTGGAAGCGGTACGAATTGTGCTTGACACCCCCCGGACCTGGCGCTACCACGCGCGTCCGCCCTGGGTCCCTGCCTGCCCGCCACATCGCCGAACCGAAAAATGGTCCGGGGGTGGCGTGGGGTGGGGTGTCGCCTTTTCCGCCGAAACAGGCAGAAGTGGTGATTCCAGGGCCACAGTCGAATCCGCTCACCGATTCGAACGCCGGAAACCACCAGGGACAAGGCAGATGGAAACAACTCACACACCGTCTCAGCTCGAGTGTCGCCGAGAGGTGTGGAGCACGCTGGCGTAGCTCAATCGGTAGAGCACCTGTTTTGTAAACAGGCGGCTAGGGGTTCGAGTCCCCTCGCCAGCTCGACGAACGAAGGAAAGGGAATAGACAAGACTTTTCAAGGTTTTCGGAGGGTTGCCCGAGTGGCCAATGGGAGCGGGCTGTAAACCCGCCGGCTTATGCCTGCGTTGGTTCGAATCCAACACCCTCCACAGCCTCGGAAGAGGAAAGCACGCAAAACGCGGGAGTAGCTCAGTTGGTAGAGCGTCAGCCTTCCAAGCTGAACGTCGTGGGTTCGAATCCCATCTCCCGCTCCGGACGAGGAATCGAACTCAGGAATCTTGCCCACCTAGCTCAGATGGTAGAGCGCGTCCTTGGTAAGGACGAGGTCACCAGTTCAATCCTGGTGGTGGGCTCGAAGGCAAACCAGACCAGCAACAAAACTTCAGGGTAGAGAGAGATGGCCAAGGAGAAATTCGTTCGTACGAAGCCCCACGTGAACGTGGGGACGATCGGTCACATCGACCATGGCAAGACCACGCTGACGGCCGCGCTGGTGAAGGTCCAGGCCAAGAAGGGGATGGCCAAGGAGATCAAGTACGCGGACATCGCGAAGGGCGGCATCGTTCGTGACGAAACGAAGACGGTGACGATCGCGGTATCGCACGTGGAGTACGAGACGGACGGGCGTCACTACGCGCACGTGGATTGTCCCGGCCACGCTGACTACATCAAGAACATGATCACCGGAGCTGCGCAGATGGACGGCGCGATCCTGGTGGTGAGCGCGCTGGACAGCGTGATGCCGCAGACGCGGGAGCACGTGCTGCTGGCGCGTCAGGTGGGTCTGAACCACATCATCGTGTTCCTGAACAAGTGCGACGCGGTGGAAGACGAAGAGATGCTGGACCTGGTGGAGATGGAGGTCCGGGAGCTGCTGTCGAAGTACAAGTTCGACGGGGACAACGCGAAGATCGTGCGTGGAGCCGCACTTCCCGCGCTGAACGGCGAGGAGAAGTGGGAGAACACGATCACGGACCTCTTGAACGCGCTGGACACGGAGATTCCGGAGCCGACGCGCGAGGTGGACAAGCCGTTCTTGATGGCGGTGGAAGACGTGTTCTCGATCAAGGGTCGTGGCACGGTGGCGACGGGGCGCATCGAGCGCGGCGTCGTGCACGTGAACGACGAGGTGGAGATCATCGGCTTCGAGCGTGACAAGAAGACGGTGGTGACGGGCGTGGAGATGTTCCGCAAGCAGCTGGACGAGGGCCAGGCTGGGGACAACGTCGGTTGCCTGCTGCGTGGCGTGGACAAGGACCAGATCGAGCGCGGTCAGGTGATTGCAGCGCCCGGGAGCATCAAGCCACACAAGAAGTTCTTGGGCGAGGTGTACGTGCTCAAGAAGGAAGAGGGAGGGCGTCACACGCCGTTCTTCACGAACTACCGACCGCAGTTCTACATCCGGACGACGGACGTGACCGGCTCGGTGCAGCTTCCCGAAGGCGTGAAGATGGTCATGCCGGGAGACAACATCACCATGGAGATCGAGCTGATCACGACCGTGGCTCTGGAGGAGCAGATGCGCTTCGCCATCCGCGAGGGCGGCCGCACCGTCGGTGCCGGCGTGGTCACCAAGATTCTCGAGTGAGCTAGGTGAGAGATCGGAACGGCGCGGCAAGAGTCCAGGTTGCCTTGAGCTGTGAGCAGTGTGGAGCTCGCAACTACAAGACGACCAAGCCGCGCCGCGACGGGCAGAAACCTCTCGCACTGAAGAAGCACTGCAAACACTGCAACGCCCACACGCTGCACAGGGAAACGAAGTAACGAAAGAACACGCGCCAGTCGCCCACCCGGGCCCTGGCGCAGGCCACAGGGGCGTAGCTCAGTTGGTAGAGCAGCGGATTCCAAATCCGCGGGTCGGGAGTTCGAGTCTCTCCGCCCCTGCCGGGCGCCAGACTCGAAAGGGCGCCGAAAGGCCGCGAGGCAAGTGATGGCAAAGGATCTCGAAGAACAAGACGAGCTCGACACGACGGAAGACGAAGAGTCTGCCGACGTGGTCGACGCCGAGGAAGCGGAGGAATCCGCTGACGAGGCGGAGGAGCGCACGTCCGCCGACGAGATCGAAGCCTCGGGTTCGGACTCCGATTCCGACGAAGAGGCGGAAGATGACGAGCGTGACGGAGAGACGCCGGCCAACGTTGGTGCGGCACTGAAGTACGTCCACGCCGCCTTCTTCAGCTCCGGCATCTTGATCGCGTACCTGTCCAGCAAGCTGCTCGCCATGATTTGGAACGAGCTGGCGGAGTGGCCCACGGCCACCCGCGCCGTGCCTCAGCTCCTCCGCTACGCAGAGGACGATCGAGGCAACATCACGCTGGCCATCGGTGCCGTCATCGGCATCGTGGCGGTGATTCAGACTTACCGTAAAGAGACGATTCGTCGCTGGGCAGACGAAGTGGCGGGGGAGCTCGCCAAGGTCACCTGGCCCACGCGGGACATCGTCACGAACGGAACCATCGTGGTCGTAATCGCGAGCTTCATCGCGACCGCCTACGTCGGGATCCTGGATCGCCTTTGGAGCTTTCTCACCAACCTGGTGTACGGGGCATGACTGAGCCGGAATCGAACGAGACGATCACGGAGTCGAGCGAGGCCGCGGAGAGCACTCCGGCGGCGGCCGATGGCTCTGCCAAGAAGTGGTACGTCGTCACCACCTACTCGGGCTACGAGAACAAGGTGAAGGCGGCTCTGCAGGAACGGATCCGCCAGCACAAGATGGAGGAGAAGTTCGGCGAGGTGCTGATCCCCTCCGAGACCGTCACCGAGCAGACCCGTACCGGCAAAACGCGGGTCAAGACCAAGACCAGTTTCCCGGGCTACCTGTTCGTGGAAATGGAGATGAGCGAGCACGCTTGGCACTTGGTCAAGGACACGCCGAAGGTCACCGGCTTCATCGGCAACCAGCGCCCCCAGGAAGTGAAGCCCCCGCACATCGAGGATCTCCGCAAGGGCATCGTCGAGGGCGCGGTCAAGCCCAAGCCTCGTCATCAGTTTCAAGAGGGCGACGAGGTGCGCGTGGTGGTGGGCGCGTTCGCGAACTTCTCCGGCACCGTCCAAGAGGTCAAGCCGGACAAGCAGAAGCTCAAGGTCATGGTCAGCATCTTCGGGCGCCCGACGCCGGTGGAGCTGGACTTCTCCCACGTAGAGAAACGGTGACGCTTTAGCGGGGTGGGACGTGAATTGGGTGGTCGATACCCGAGCGCCTCCCCGGTCGTGACTCCAAGACGAGAGATTTCAGATGGCAGCCTCAAAGAAGAAGATCGCAGGTTTCATCAAACTGCAGCTCCCCGCGGGCAAGGCGAACCCTTCGCCGCCGGTGGGCCCCGCGCTGGGTCAGCACGGCGTGAACATCATGCAGTTCTGCAAGGACTTCAACGCGCGGAGCCAGAAGCTCGGCGACACCATCATCCCGGTGGTGATCACGGTGTACGCCGACCGCTCGTACTCCTTCATCATGAAGTCCCCGCCCGCGAGCGTGCTGCTCAAGAAGGCGTGCGGACTGCCTACCTCGGGCAAGCCGGGCTCGGGCTCCAAGGAGCCCAACAAGCAGAAGGTCGGCCAGCTCACTTGGGACCAGGTTCGCGAGGTCGCCAAGGAGAAGATGAACGACATGAACACCACTGACCTCGAGGCGGCCGCGCGCACCATCGCAGGCACCGCCCGGAGCATGGGCATTACGGTCAGCTGAGTGGACGAGTTCACTGGAACGGAGGCGCGGGCTTCCGCGTTCCCCGCTCTCCAGGAGTCGTGAGACGAAACAATGGGAAAGATCGCAAAGAAGAGAGTCGACGCGCTCAAGAAAGTTGAGCGCGACAAACGCTACACGGTGGAAGAGGCCGTGGGCGTGGTGAAGGCCGCTTCGTACGTGAAGTTCAACGAAAGCGTGGACATCGCAGTGCGTCTCGGCGTCAACCCCAAGCACGCTGACCAGATGGTCCGCGGCGCGCTGATGCTGCCCAACGGCACCGGCAAGTCCGTTCGCGTCCTGGTGTTCGCCAAGGGCGAGAAGGAGAAGGAGGCCCTGGAAGCGGGTGCCGACTTCGCGGGCTCGGACGAGCTGGTCCAGAAGGTCCAAGACGGATTCATGGACTTCGATCGGGTCATCGCCACGCCGGACATGATGGGCTCGGTGGGCAAGCTGGGCCGTATCCTCGGTCCCCGCGGCCTGATGCCGAATCCGAAGGTCGGTTCCGTCACCATGGACGTGTCCAACGCGGTCAAAGAGGCCAAGGCGGGCAAGGTGGAGTACCGAGTGGACAAGGCCGGCGTGGTGCACTGCCGTATCGGTCAGGTCTCGTTCGCCGAGGACAAGTTGGCTCAGAACGCCCACGCCCTCATCAACGAGCTGGTCCACAAGAAGCCGCCGACGGCCAAGGGCACCTACCTCAAGAGCATCACGCTCTCGAGCACGATGGGCCCGGGCGTTCGCGTCGACACCACCAGCGTCACCGCCTCGCACGAGGAGGAGCACTGATGTTGCGCTCACAGAAGGCCGAGGCCATCGACTTCATCAAGGATCGCTTCGATCGCATGACGTCAGCGGTGTTCATCGATTTCGCGGGCATGACCGTGGAAGAGGTGAGCACTCTCCGGAACAACTTCCGCAGCAAGGGTGTGGAGTACCGGGTCGTCAAGAACACCCTGGTGAAGAAGGCCGTTGGCGAAGCCGCGTGGAGCAAAGATCTCGACGTCGTGCTCAAGGGCATGACCGGCATTGCCTGGAGCTACGAAGAGCCCAGCGCCGCCGCCCGCGTGGTCAAGGAATTCAAGAAATCCAACGAGAAGCTCAAGATCAAGGCGGGGCTGCTCGATGGTCAGGTTCTCGACGGCAAGGCAGTCGAGGATCAACTCGCAATGCTGCCCAGCAAGGACGAAGCGCGCTCGATGCTGCTCGCGACCTTGATGGCTCCGGCACAGCACATGGTGATGCTCCTCAATGCTCCTTTGCGCGAGCTGGTCGGCGTGATGGCCGCCAAGCAGCGCAAGGACGAGGGGAGCTGAAGAGGTTTTTGGTTTTCGCGACATCCGTCGCAAATAAGAGGCTTTTGCCCGGCCAACGAGAGGCATGAGGAGATAGAAATGGCTGACATTACTAAGGAGCAGGTCGTCGACTACCTTTCCAACCTTCCGGTCATTCAGATCGCGGAGCTGGTGAAGGAGCTCGAGGAAAAGTGGGGCGTGAGCGCGGCACCAGTGGCCGTTGCGGGCGCTGCCGCACCCGCCGCGGGCCCCGCCGCGGAGGAGAAGACGGAGTTCGACGTCATCCTCGCCGAGGCTGGCGCCAGCAAGATCAACGTCATCAAGGCAGTGCGCGAGCTCACCGGGTTGGGCCTGAAGGAAGCGAAGGACCTCGTCGAGGGCGCTCCCAAGGCCATCAAGGAAGGCATCTCCAAGGAGGAGGCTGCCGACATCAAGAAGAAGCTCGAGGACGCTGGGGCCAAGGTCGAGGTCAAGTGAGGAGAGCCGGGGCCGGGCAAATGGGGGACGGCAGCCTGCCGTCCCCCGTGTCGCCTCGCTCCACCGAGTTCCGAAACTTGATCGGTATTTCAGTTACAGAGATTCGAGCGCGTGTGACGGCGGAGGCGCCCCACAGATGGTGTGGTGCGTCCCGTTCGTCGTTTGTTTGAGGAGCGATCATGGCGTCCAAGGTCCAGTCGAATTTCCGGCATCGTATGAACCTCGGTCGGGTCGAACCGATCGTCGAAATTCCGAACCTGATCGACATCCAAAAGTCGAGCTACGACAAATTCCTCCAGTCCGAGCTCTCGCCGCGAGAGCGTCGGGAGATCGGCCTAGAGTCGGTCTTCCGTAGCGTCTTCCCGATCAAGGATTTCGATGGGACCAGCGAGCTGGTCTACGTTTCCTACAATCTGGAACGTCCCAAGTATGACGTGGACGAGTGCCGCCAGCGCGGCATGACGTACGCCGCGCCGATCAAGGTGACGACCCAGCTCATGGTGTACGACACCCGAGATGGCGGCGAGCGCATCGTTCGCGACATCAAAGAGCAGGAAGTCTACTTCGGCGAGATCCCGCTGATGACGGAGACGGGTACCTTCATCATCAACGGTACCGAGCGCGTCGTCGTATCCCAGCTCCACCGCTCCCCCGGCGTGTTCTTCGACCACGACAAGGGCAAGACGCACTCCAGCGGCAAGCTCCTCTACTCCGCTCGCGTCATCCCCTACAGCGGCTCCTGGCTCGACTTCGAGTTCGACCACAAAGACATCATCTACGTGCGCATCGACCGCCGACGGAAGATGCACGCCACGGTGCTGCTCCGTGCCCTCGGGTTCAGCACTCAAGACCTGCTGAACTACTTCTACAGCACCGAGACGGTGTACCTGGACAAGGGCGGCAAGTTCGGCAAGAGCATCGAGTACGACCTACTCCCGGGTCAGCGCGCGACGCGCGACATCAAGATCGGCAGCGATACCGTCGTCAAGAAGAACACCAAGTTCACCCGCGCCGCGATCAAGAAGCTGCGTGAGGCCAAGGTGGACCGGCTGCCGCTGGAGTTGCCCGAGCTCATCGGGAAGGTCAGCGCCCAAGACGTCATCGACAAGGAAACCGGTGAGGTCCTCCTCGAGTGCAACGAGGAGGTCACCGAGATCACGCTGGATCGCCTGCGTGAGGCCGAGATTCCGGAGTTCAAGATCCTCTTCATCGACGGTCTCAACGTCGGGCCCTACCTGCGGGACACCCTGATTGCGGACAAGGTCAAGACGACCGAAGACGCCATCATGGAGATCTACCGGCGTCTGCGCCCGGGTGATCCTCCGACCCTCGAGACGGCCAAGCAGCTGTTCAACAATCTGTTCTTCAATCCCGAGCGCTACGACCTGAGCGCCGTGGGTCGCCTCAAGCTGAACTACAAGTTCTACCGCGACCTACCCGAGGACCAGAAGCCCGGCTTGGACCAGACGGTGCTGAGCCCGCAAGACATCCTCGAGACGGTGCGCCACCTGATCGAGCTCAAGAACGGCCGCGGTTCGGTGGACGACATCGACCACCTCGGCAACCGTCGCGTCCGCGCGGTGGGCGAGCTGATGGAGAACCAGTACCGCATCGGTCTGGTTCGCATGGCGCGCGCGATCAAGGAGCGCATGAGCGTTTCTCAAGAGATCGACACGCTCATGCCCCACGACCTGATCAACGCCAAGCCCGTGGGCGCCGTGGTGAAGGAGTACTTCGGCTCCAGCCAGCTGTCTCAGTTCATGGATCAGACCAACCCGCTGTCGGAGGTCACCCACAAGCGCCGCTTGTCCGCCCTCGGGCCTGGGGGTCTCACCCGTGAGCGTGCTGGCTTCGAGGTGCGCGACGTTCACGCCACCCACTACGGCCGCATCTGCCCCATCGAGACGCCGGAAGGCCCGAACATCGGCCTGATCGCGTCGCTGTCCACCTTCGCACGGGTGAACGAGTACGGTTTCGTCGAGACTCCCTACCGTTCGGTGGAGAACGGTCAGGTCCGCAAGAACGTGGAGTGGTTCTCGGCCCTCGAGGAGGAAGGCAAGTACATCGCCCAGGCCTCCGCGGACCAGGACGACAAGGGCCGCTTCAAGAACACCCTGGTCAGCGCTCGCTACAACGGCGACTTTCGCATGGCGGTGCCGGACCAGATCGAGCTCATGGACGTCGCGCCGAACCAGATGGTGAGCGTGGCTGCGGCGCTGGTGCCGTTCCTCGAGCACGACGACGCGAACCGCGCGCTCATGGGCGCAAACATGCAGCGTCAGGCCGTGCCGTTGGTTCGCACCGAGGCCCCCTTGGTCGGCACCGGCATGGAGCGTCGGGTGGCCATCGACTCCGGCGTCTGCGTCGTGGCACGGCGTGAGGGCGTGGTCGAGAGCGTGGATGCCGAGCGCATCGTCGTGCGCGCCACCGCTGGCGAGGGCGACGAGGTTCCGGACATCTATCAGCTGACCAAGTACCAGCGCTCGAATCAGAGCACCTGCTACAACCAGAAGCCCATCGTCCGTCCGGGCGAGGTGGTGAAGGCGAACGACGTGCTCGCCGATGGTCCGGCGACGGACAAGGGCGAGCTGGCCCTCGGTCAGAACGTGCTCGTCGCGTTCATGCCGTGGCAGGGATACAACTTCGAGGACTCCATCCTCGTCAGCGAGCGCATCGTCAAGGAAGACGTCTACACCTCGGTACACATCGAGGAGTTCGAGTGCGTCGCCCGCGACACCAAACTCGGCAAGGAAGAGATCACGAAGGACATCCCGAACGTCGGTGAAGAGGCCCTCAAGGACCTCGACGACGCCGGCATCGTCCGGATCGGTGCCGAGGTGAAGCCGGGAGACATTCTGGTCGGCAAGATCACGCCCAAGGGCGAGAGTCAGCTCTCCCCCGAAGAAAAGCTGCTCCGCGCCATCTTCGGCGAGAAGGCCGGCGACGTCCGGGACAGCTCCTTGAAGGTGCCGCCGGGAGTCTCCGGCATCGTGATCAACGCTCGCATCTTCAGCCGCAAGGGCACCGAGAAGGACGAGCGCGCTCGCACCATCGAGGACCAGGAACGCGCCAAGCTGGAGCGGACCCGAGACGAGGAAGTGAAGATCCTCCGGGACTCCTTCTTCCGGAAGATCAAGAAGGTGCTGACCGGCAAGACCACCGCCGGCAAGCTCGTGGACGACAAGGGCAAGGTGCTCCTGGCCAAGGGCGTCCAGATCGCCGCGGACGAGCTGACGGAGATCCCCCGCAAGTACTGGGGCGAAATTCCGGTGGAGTCTGGTGGCGACGAGGTCGCTCAGCTCCTGCACGATCTGGAGGAGATGGTCCGGGAGCGCGAAGAGCACTTCCGCGACAAGATCGAGCGCCTCAGCCGTGGTGACGAGCTGCCCCCGGGCGTCATCAAGATGGTCAAGGTCTACGTCGCCATCAAGCGCAAGCTGCAGGTTGGCGACAAGATGGCCGGCCGTCACGGCAACAAGGGTGTCGTCAGCCGCATCCTGCCGGAAGAGGACATGCCCTATCTGGCGGATGGCCGTCCGGTGGACATCGTGCTCAACCCGCTGGGTGTGCCGAGCCGCATGAACGTCGGACAGATCCTCGAGACTCACCTCGGCTGGGGTGCGCGAGAGCTGGGCCGCCAGATCCACGAGATGGTGGAGTCCAAGTTCTCACCCGACAAGGTGAAGGCTCGCTTGGTCGAGGTGTACGACGGCGACGAGAACTTCTCCAAGATGATCAAGTCGCTCTCGGCGGACGAGGCCATCAGTCTCGCGAGCAAGGTCAAGAACGGCGTGTTCTTCGGAACCCCGGTGTTCGACGGCGCTCACGAGGCTCAGATCAAGGGTGCACTCAACAAGGCGGAGCTCAGCCCGTCGG
The DNA here is from genome assembly GCA_020633235.1 of Polyangiaceae bacterium. Classification (NCBI taxonomy): domain Bacteria; kingdom Pseudomonadati; phylum Myxococcota; order Polyangiales; family Polyangiaceae; species Polyangiaceae bacterium. The sequence continues at coordinate 207,136 of JACKEA010000004.1, forward strand.
GTCAGGCCATCCTGTTCGACGGCCGCAGCGGTGAGCCCTTCGACCACAACGTCACGGTCGGCGTGATGTACATGCTGAAGCTCCACCACCTGGTGGACGACAAGATCCACGCCCGGTCCATCGGCCCCTACTCCCTGGTCACCCAGCAGCCGCTCGGTGGCAAGGCGCAGTTCGGTGGTCAGCGTCTGGGCGAGATGGAGGTCTGGGCCATGGAAGCGTACGGCGCCGCCTACGCGCTTCAGGAGTTCCTCACCGTCAAGAGCGACGACGTGCAAGGACGCACCCGGATGTACGAGTCCATCGTCAAGGGCGAGTACGCCCTCGAGGCGGGGCTTCCAGAGAGCTTCAACGTTCTCATCAAGGAGCTCCAGTCGCTGTGCCTGAACGTCGAGCTCGTCGAGGCCCCCGCTCAGGCGACGGCGGCGGAGGAATGAGATGACGACGACCCTGGGAAACATTTCCACGATCCACGGAGGCTGCCCCAATGCGTGACATCTTCTCCTTCTTCGAGAAGCCCAAGGATCCGTTGTCGTTCTCCGCGATGCGGATCTCGCTCGCCAGCCCCGAGAAGATCCGCGAGTGGTCTCACGGCGAGGTGAAGAAGCCGGAGACCATCAACTACCGGACCTTCAAGCCGGAACGGGACGGCCTGTTCTGCGCCAAGATCTTCGGCCCCGTGAAGGACTACGAGTGCATCTGCGGCAAGTACAAGCGCATGAAGCACCGCGGGATCGTGTGCGAGAAGTGCGGCGTCGAGGTGATTCAGTCCAAGGTGCGTCGTGAGCGCCTCGGCCACATCAACCTCGCCACGCCGGTCGCCCACATCTGGTTCCTCAAGAGCCTCCCCAGCCGCATCGGCAACATCCTCGACATCACCCTCAAGGATCTGGAAAAGGTCCTGTACTGCGAGGCGTACATCGTCATCGACCCGAAGGACACCGGTCTCGGGGTAGGTGAGCTCCTCAGCGAGGACCGCTACGTCCAGCTCCTCGAGGAGTACGGGGACGACCGTTTCGACGCCGGCATGGGCGGCGAAGCCGTGCTCGAGATGCTGAAGCGCGTGGACGTGCACAGCCTCGCGGAGCAGCTCCGCGGTGAGATGCGTACCAGCACCAGCGAGGCGAAGCGCAAGAAGATCGCCAAGCGTCTGAAGGTGGTGGAGGCGTTCCGCGGTAGCGGCAACCGCCCGGAGTGGATGATGCTGACCGTCATCCCGGTCCTGCCGCCGGACCTGCGACCCCTGGTGCCGTTGGATGGTGGCCGCTTCGCGACCAGCGATCTCAACGACCTTTACCGTCGCGTGATCAATCGGAACAACCGCCTCAAGCGGCTCCTGGAGCTGAACGCGCCGGAGATCATCATCCGCAACGAGCGCCGCATGCTGCAAGAGGCAGTGGATGCGCTGTTCGACAACGGCCGCCGCGGCAAGACCATCACGGGTCCCAACAAGCGCCCGCTCAAGAGCCTGTCCGACATGCTCAAGGGCAAGCAGGGCCGGTTCCGTCAGAACCTGCTCGGCAAGCGTGTGGACTACTCGGGCCGTTCCGTCATCGTCGTCGGTCCCACGCTCAAGCTTCACCAGTGCGGCTTGCCGAAGAAGATGGCGCTCGAGCTGTTCAAGCCCTTCATCTACAACAAGCTGGAGGAGCGCGGCTTCGTCAACACCATCAAGAGTGCCAAGAAGATGGTGGAGAAGGAGCGTCCCGAGGTGTGGGACATCCTGGACGAGGTCATCAGCGAGCATCCCGTGCTCCTGAACCGCGCGCCCACCCTGCACCGTCTCGGCATCCAGGCATTCGAACCGGTGCTCATCGAGGGCAAGGCCATCCAGCTCCACCCGCTGGTCTGCGCAGCCTTCAACGCGGACTTCGACGGCGACCAGATGGCGGTCCACGTGCCGCTCTCCATCGAAGCTCAGATGGAGGCTCGCGTGCTCATGATGAGCACGAACAACATTCTGTCGCCCGCCAACGGCCGGCCCATCATCAACCCGACCCAGGACATCGTGCTGGGGCTCTATTACGCGACCCGGCTGCGCCGTTTCGCGCGGGGCAGCTACCGTGAAAATGCCCTGACCTACGACGAGGGCAAGGGCGAGCTGTCGGGCTACCTACGTGGCGTGTTCGCGTCTCCGGACGAGGTGCGCATGGCCTACGACAACGGCGTCGTGGACCTGCACTCCGGCATCAAGGTTCGGATCAAGGATCGCGACGACGAGGGCAAGCAGCGCTCGCGCGTGGTGGCTACCACCGTGGGCCGCGTCATCATCGCGGAGATCCTGCCGCCCGGTATTCCCTTCGACTACGTCAACAAGGTGCTCAACAAGAAGGCCCTGTCGGCGCTGATCGACGTCTGCTACCGCAAGCACAAGAACAAGGAAACGGTGCTGCTGGCAGACCGTCTCCGCACGCTGGGCTTCACCCACGCTACCCGCGCCGGTATCTCCATCTGCATGGATGACATGGTCATCCCGGACAAGAAGAAGGAGCTGATCGACGCGGCCCAGGCAGAGCTCGAACGCGTGGTCGATCAGTACCAAGAAGGCCTCATCACCGACGGCGAGCGTTACAACAAGGTGGTCGACATCTGGGCCGGCGTCGCGGACCGCGTGACGGAAGAGATGATGCAGGTCATCGGCCGCGAGGTGATGACGGATCCGGAGACCAACGAGAGCAGCGACGAATCGAGCTTCAACCCCGTCTACATCATGGCGGATTCCGGAGCTCGTGGTTCGACGCAGCAGATGCGGCAGCTGGCGGCCATGCGCGGGCTGATGGCCAAGCCTTCGGGCGAGATCATCGAGACGCCCATCACCGCGAACTTCCGCGAAGGTCTCAGCGTGCTGCAGTACTTCATCTCGACGCACGGCGCGCGCAAGGGCTTGGCGGATACCGCCCTCAAGACCGCGAACTCCGGCTACCTCACGCGACGTCTGGTGGACGTGGCACAAGACGCCGTGGTCGCGGAGTTCGACTGCGGGACCCTCGACGGCATTCGCGTCACCAAGCTCGAAGAGGCGGGCGAGGTCATTCAGCCGCTGGGCGATCGCATTCTCGGTCGCGTGGTGCTGGAGGACGTGGTGGACCCGCTCACCGGCGAGGTCTTGGTCGAGGCCAACACCGAGCTCGATGAGACCCTGGTTCGTCAGATCGAGGAAGCCGGCATCGAAGAGGTCGTCATCCGCTCCGTGCTCACCTGCCAGACTCGCCGTGGTGTGTGCTCCATGTGCTACGGCCGTGACCTGGCGCGTGGCTACCGCGTGAACATCGGCGAGGCCGTCGGCATCATTGCCGCGCAGTCCATCGGCGAGCCCGGCACTCAGCTCACCATGCGTACGTTCCACATCGGTGGCGCAGCGGCCCGCGGCAAGATCGAGCAGAGTTCGCTCGAGACGCGCACCGAAGGCACCGTACAGCTCCGTAACGTGCAGCTCGCGAACAAGCAGGACGGCTCGGTCGTGGTCATGAATCGCCACGGCGAGCTCGTGATCATGGACGATACGGGCCGCGAGCGTGAGCACCACCGTCTGGTGTACGGCGCCATGCTCAAGTGCAAGGATGGAGACCGAGTCCCGGCCGCGTCCATCGTGGCGGAGTGGGATCCCTTCGCGGCCCCCATCCTCACCGAGGTGGGCGGTATCGTGAAGTTCGGCGACCTGGTCGAAGGCGTCACCGTCATCGAGAAGGTCGACGAGGTCACGGGTCTTTCGCGCAAGATCGTCATCGAGTCGCGCGCGGCGGATCTCCGCCCGCGGATCACGATCTCGGATCCGGAGACCGGCGAGCCGATGAAGCTGCCGGGGACCGAGCTCGACGCCCGCTACCTGCTGCCGGTTGGCGCCAACATCGTGGCGCAGGAAGGCGAGCAAATCTCGGCCGGCGAGGCGCTGGTCAAGATCCCGCGGGACACCACCAAGGTGCAGGACATCACTGGTGGTCTGCCCCGCGTGGCGGAGCTGTTCGAGGCGCGCAAGCCGAAGGATCACGCCATCATCAGCGAGATCGACGGCATGGTGAGCTTCGGCAAGGACACCAAGGGCAAGCGCAAGGTCGTGATCACGCCCTATGGCATCGACGGCCAACTGCTCTCGGACCAGGCGCGCGAGTACCTGGTGCCCAAGGGCAAGCACATCCAGGTGCAGCCGGGTGACCACGTCCGCGCCGGTGATCCCCTGCAGGACGGACCCGCGAACCCGCACGACATCTTGCGCGTGAAGGGCGAGAAGGAGCTCGCGGCTTGGCTCGTCAACGAGATCCAGCAGGTGTATCGCCTGCAGGGCGTGGGCATCAACGACAAGCACATCGAAGCGATCGTGCGTCAGATGCTGCGCCGGGTCCGCATCAAGGAGGTCGGCGACACCAACTTCCTGATCGACGAGCAGGTCGAGAAGTACATCTTCGAGCGCGAGAACATGCGGATGATGGAGCGTGGTGGTCAGCCCGCCGTCGCGGAGCCCATGCTCCTCGGCATCACCAAGGCGTCGCTGTCCACGGAGTCCTTCATCAGTGCGTCCTCCTTCCAGGAGACGACGAAGGTGCTCACCGAGGCCGCGATCTGCGGCAAGACGGACGATCTCCGCGGCATCAAAGAGAACGTCATCATGGGTCGGCTGATCCCTGCGGGAACCGGTCTGCCGGCGTACAAGCGCCTGCAGGTGGTCGTGGAGGACAAGCAGGCTCAGCTGTCACCGGTGGCTTACGCCCCAGCGGTACAGGCCGAGATCACTCCCGCCGTCGGCGAGGAGTGAGTCGACCGAAAGAGCAACGGGCCGCGGGGCAATCGCCCTGCGGCCCAGCGCATTTTGTCAGGTGCCCGAGAGGGGCAGCACGATCGAGGCCGTCGCTCCGTAGCCGTAGAGGTAGGCGCCGACCGGCACGGAGCTGTCCAAGATGTGGCTACCGGCCGTAACAGCACACTCCACCCGTTGGTAGCTGGCACCGAGGGCGGACGAGCTGCAGCTCGAGGGGAGCGCCGCTCCATCGAGTTGCAGTCCGCTGGTGGAGGGTGCGATCACGACGAGGGTGCTCGTGGTCCATGTCGCGTCGGCCTGGAAGCCGAAGTGCTTCTGGAACGCAGGGCTATCCGTCACCAAGAACATCGACGGATCACCTGTGTCTTGCGTCGTGAAGTTCTTGGAGGCGAGCAGCTGCCCCACCAATAGGGGCGCGCTGCTGGTGAGCGTGAAGCTCGTCGTGGCCCAGATGTCGTGGACCTCACCGGCCGACACCGTGAAACTGTCGAAAGGAGCCGGCAAGCTGGTGGAGACGGTGGTCCCCGCGGAGGTGCCGACGACCCGCACGAAGTCGGGCTCCACGAACGAGCTCCCCGAGCGAAGCGGGCTCTTCGCGATGGCATAGCTCTGCCCGAGCGCGCCGTTCGGAGGGATCTGCAGCTCGAAGTGGTCGGTGCAGCAGGTGTCGTTCGGATCGTGGCCGGCGAACGTGGGCGCGGGAGGAGCGAAGCCGGCGTAGGGAACGGTGATGCGCTCGCCGCTGGAGAACACCGCGACCGGCGCGCTGGCTTCCACGATGGTTCCCGTCAAGTCCCCCGTGCCCCCATCGCTCGACAGGTTCAACACGTCGAACGGGCCAAGTTGCAGCGAGAGCTGCTCGCCGGCCTTTTTGGCAGAAATCGTGCCGTTTCCGAGCATGGCTCCCCCTGCCGTGACCGTGACCGAAGTCCCCGCCGCCGTGCCCACGATGGTCACGGAGCTGTGATCCGGGATGCCCGGGATGGAGATGGGCGCCGTCGGATTGGTAGTGGGCCATCCCAACACGTGATGCTTCGTGCCGAGCTCAGTTGCGGGCAACAGCGCCGTGCCGCCGTTGGCGGCGTCATCACCGTTCTGCTGATAGAGCAGGATGGGCGCCGTCGAGGTCACGTGAAAGGCGTTCGACGAGAGCAGCGTGTACGGCGGTCCCGGAGGATCCGCCGTGGAGCTCGTCATGCCGCTCACCTCGCGGGTGGGCATGGTGATCGTCAAGCTCTGTCCCGCGAGCACGTTCGTGTCCGAGACCTTGGTCGGCGCCGGCGTCGCTCCGGGCGCGGCGTCGTTCCGCTCCACGGTGACGTTGGCGGCGGCGCTGCCTGGGTTGTGCACCAACAAGTGCCAGGGCTTGTCCCACGCTGCGTCCGGACCGCGGGACATGGGCAGGTCTACGGCCCAAAACTCGGTTCCCGCTAGCGTGGGAGTCGGGGTCCCGCCGTCCCCCGCGGTGCCGCCCGCTCCGGCGCTGCCACCCACGCCAGCATCGCCGCCGCTCACTCCGCCACTGCCGCCGCCCACACCGCCCGTGCCTCCAGCCACGCCCCCGCTCCCGCCATCACCACCGGTCCCCGTGCCGCTAACGCCCCCGCTTCCGGCACTGGCGTCCAAACCTCCGTCGTGTGTACCGCCACCCCCCGAGCCGCTGCCTCCGCAGCCCACCAACGCCATCACACCCAAGAGCCCCGCCAAGCGCTTGTGCATGGTGACAAGGTGCCACGATCTCGAGGAGCGCGGGCCACGTGGTTCCGCGGCGGACCAACAAACCCAATAAATACGGACGTTTAAGTCGAAGATCGCGAAATTGTCTTGCGGGTACGCAGATGTAGGTGTTAGCAGTACACGTGCGTACACACTCTTACCGAGTGGGCAAGTTTCCAGCAGCGAGGATGGTCCCCATGAAAGGCAGCGCGATCTTCACCGGTCTGGTTCTCCTGAGCACGACGCTCGCCGTCGGTTGCTCCACCGACACCGCCGCGCCCGTGGGCGGTGGTGGCAACCAGCAGCTCGACCCAAGCGATCTGGTGAAGCCCGAAGAGGGCAAGGCAGATGCGAGCTACCTCGGCGTGTTCCTCGAGTTCGAGTTCGATGCAGAGGTGCTCGTCAGCGGCAGCTGGGGCGTGAGCTCCAAGATCGAAGATCAGCTGCTCTACACCATCGGGCACCTGAACGGCGAGAAGGCGGTCGGTCGTCTCGACAAGCTCGAGATCACGAACGTGCAAACGAGCAGCGAGGGCGGCAACACTCTCGTGAAGTATCACGCGAAGCTTCCCGTGGCCTGGGGTCGCAAGGACGCAGTGCCCGAGACGTACACTCTCAAGATCCCGCGCGACGGCACCTTCACCGGCTACGAGAGCTTCACGGAGAAGTACAAGCACGACTGCGTGGAGTGGGGCGCCCACGACGTGGATACCGGGAGCATGTGGTACTACTACCGCCCCAACAACTCCTCTTGTCATCTCGAGGAAGCCGACGTGGTCACGACCGTGGCGACGGTCAAACCCTCGGGCACGCAGACCACCGGCAAGTATCCCGAGTACGACCAGGTCTGGAAGGACGACCTGTTCAAGGTCGTGGCCATCTTCGGCAAGTACGAGGACGGCGCCACGAGCGCTTCGGACGCCGGGATTTCCGCCTACAACGAGTTCGTGAAGAGCATCAAGAGCCGGCTGTCCGCTCACCAGCTGACCACCACGCCAGCGCAGGTTCCGACCTCTCCGGGCGTCGAGATGCCGGACATCACCTTCGAGGCCACGCTGGCCGACGGCAAGAAGGTGCAGGTCACCACGCTCCTGGTCGACAACGTGCGCACTGCTGGTTACGCCTTCGACAAGCGTTATGAGGAGCTGAGCGGCACCGCGGACTTCATCGTGTACAACGGCCACGCGGGCCTGGGCGCCAACATCCGCGCGTTGGCTCAGAAGGGCAAGTGGGTCCAGGGCCAATACGCGGTCGTGTTCATGAACGGCTGCGACACCTACGCCTACGTGGACTCCGAGCTGTGGGACGACCACGCTGCCGTGAACCCCGATGACCCGAAGGGCACCAAGTACCTCGACATCGTCACCAACGCGATGCCGGCCTACTTCCGTTCGGACGCTGGCGCGACCATGGCCTTCGTCAACGGCCTGCTCAGCTACGAGCAGCCGAAGACCTACGAGCAGATCTTCAAGGAGGTCGACGGCTCGCAGATCATCCTGGTCAGCGGCGAAGAGGACAACGCCTTCGTGCCCGGCGGCGGCGGCGGCACGCCAGAGGCTTGGGAAGGCATGAACGAGAGCGGCAGCGTGGCCAAGAACGAAGAGATCCGCTACGCCACGCCGACGCTCACGCCGGGCCGCTATCGCTTCGACATGGACGGCGACAGCGACGCCGACCTGTACGTGCGCGTCGGCGAGGCTCCCGAAAAGAACCTCTACGATTGCCGTCCCTACAAGTACGGCTCCAAGGAGAGCTGCGAGGTCGAGATCACCACGCCGGCGCCGGTTCACGTGATGGTGCGCGGCTGGGCGTCGAGCTCGAGCTACACGCTGGCGGGCAGCCCCGAGTAGTCCGCCTCACCCAGAAAGGGCCGCGGTGATCCCATCGCGGCCTTTTCCAATTTTGTCGCGGCGCCGCGGAATCAGTGCGCTCTCATTGTGCCGTCGGTGGCGCGGACAGCTCTCGCTCGGTAGAGATACGGTCGTACGCCAGCCACGCCCCATAGCCGAGCAGCACGAGCGCTGCGGCAAAGCCGATGGCAATGATGGGAGCGCGACGGCGCGTTCCGAAATTGGGCTCGGAGTCGAGGGACTCGCGGGCCAGCGCTTCGAGATCGACCGGCGGCCGCGCGGGCTGCGCCTGCGGCGGTGCCGGCTGCGTGAGCGCTGGCGGCGGGGGCGTCCCGGCAGCGGGCAGCGGCTGGGGCGGCGGTTCGCGGCTGGCGCGCTCCAGCGCTTCGGCCAACATGGCGCGGTCACCCGTGGGCGTCTTGAGATCGCCCATCACCGCGATCGAGCTCGAATGCGTCACGGACGACTCGAACTCCGCGGCGAGCTCGGAGCGCTGCTCGGCTGCGTCGAGGGCGCGGCTCACCATCTTCTTGCGGCGTGCGAGACGCTCGGCGAGCTTGCTGGAAACGTAGGCGGCCACGTCTGTCTGCGTGGTGGGGCCGCACAGCTGGATGATCAGCGTCTCCAGCGCTCGGTGCATTTCGTCCGCGGTCGCGTAGCGTCCGTTCGGCTCGTAGCACAGCGCGGTGTACACCACTTCCGCGACCTCGTTCGGCACGCCGCGTAGTGGCTCCGGGGGCATGCCCTTCACCAACCGCGCGAGCGTGGCGAGCTGATTGTCACCTTCGTACGGGGTCCTACCCGATAGCAGTTGATACAGCATCACCCCCGCGGCCCAAATGTCTGCGCGGCGGTCCACGTCCCTGCCCAGAGCCTGCTCCGGGGCCATGTACGCGACCTTGCCCTTGATGACACCCGCGCTGGTCTCCTCGCTCAAGCGATCCACGGCCTTGGCCACGCCGAAGTCGATGACCTTGACCTCACCGGTGTGGCTCACCAAGACGTTGGCGGGGGACACGTCGCGATGCACCACCCCGAGGAGGGTGCCGTCTGGACTCTTCACCTCGTGGGCGGCGTGCAGGCCATTCAGTGTGTCGCTCACGATTCTGAGGACGATGCCCAGCGGCAGCTTCTCTCCGGAGCCATGGACCACCCGACGGAGAGCGGACACCGAGTCGCCTTCGATCCACTCCAGCACCAGGTAGAGCAGATCCACCTGCTCGCCCAGATCCAGGATCTGCGCCACGTTCGGATGGTGGATGTTGGCGATGATGCGCGCCTCGTCCAGGAACATGCGCTGGAAGCGAGGGTCCGCCGCGTGTTGGGACAGGATCGTCTTGATCGCGACCAAACGCTCGAAGCCGTGGTGGCCGGTGAGCCGCGCCACCCAAACCTGGGCCATGCCGCCCTGGGCGATGGGGGCCAAGAGCTCGTAGCGATCAAGTCGCGCTCCTGGCGCCAGCTGTGCAGGCGGAGGCACCGAGCTCATAGGAGGCTCAACTTTTGTCGCTCCCCGGGGGCTTGCGCAAGGCCTTTGCTGGGGAGGCCGGTTCCATGCGGTGCTGGCGCCGAGATTGGCGCGTCGTGTAGCCTATTGGCGATGTCGACGAACCCGATCCTCGGGCTGGACGTTTACGTGGCACTGGCAGCAGTGGGCTGGGCGGATGGCCAGCTCACCCGAGAAGCGGCAGACGCGATCTTACGGACGGCGTCCGAAGAGGGGATCGAGATCGAACAGCTGTCCAAGATCGAGGACGCCGTGAAGGAGCCGGTAGACGTGGGCGTCGTCGATCGGATGAACATGAGCAAATCCGATCGCTTGTACGTCTACGCCGTCGCCTCCTGGATCGCGGCGTTGGACGGGCCCGCCACCGACAAGGAGCAAGAGGCTCTCGACAAGCTGGGCCTGGCCTTGGGGGTTCCCGAACCTCCGCGTCGCCATGCCGACGAGATCATGCGTGAAATCGCCGCGCAGGACTCGCGGCCGGAGCGTTTCGATTTGCACGCTCTACGCAAGACGTTGGACGAACGACTGGAGGCGGCCCGCGCGGCGCGCTTGGCTCAGTCCGAGGACGCCGAGTCCTGACTCAGTCGGCGCCGTTCGCGGCATCCGACTTCTCGTCGTGGTGAACGCGCACCTCGAGTAGCCGGATTCGTCGTCGAAACGCCTCGAGCACCTCGAACTCCGCGGTGCCCACCACGACCTTGTCGCCCACCCGTGGTGAGCGGCCGAGCTCGGAGAGCACCAAGCCCGCAACGGTGTCCTCGTCCCGATCCGACAGCTCGAGCTCGAGGGCCTCTTCCAGGTCCATCACCAACGTGGTGCCGCTCACGCGATACACGCCGTCGCCCACGGCGCTCACGTCGGGGATCTCTTCGTCGAACTCGTCCTGGATCTGTCCGACGATTTCCTCGATCACGTCCTCCAGCGTCACGATGCCGCTGATTCCGCCGTATTCGTCCACTACCGCGGCCATGTGCAGGCGCTCTTGCCGCATGCGCCGGAGCAGGGCGTCCAGCGGCAGGGTCTCCGGCACGAAGGTGATCTCCCGCTTCACTTCTTCGAGGGATTGGGGTGCTGGTTCGGCGCGGAAAACGTCCTTGATGTGCACCAGCCCGATGACCTCGTCGAGGTGCTCGGTACACAGGGGAAAGCGCGTGAACTCGCTTTCCCTCGCGATCTTCAGGTTCTCTTCCAGGGAGTGGCTCAGCGAGAGGTACGTCACGTCCGCGCGCGGCACCATGATCTGCCGCGCGACGCGGTGCGACAGCTCGAACACGTTGTCCAGCAGCTCGCGCTTCTGGCTGCTGAGCTTGCCGGCGTACTCGGAGCTGAGCAGCAGTCGCAGCTCGTCTTCGCTGTGCGTGACCTGGGCCTCGGCCACCGGCTCGATGCCCACCAGCTTCAGGAGTCCGTTTGCGGTGTGGTTCAGCACCCAGATCACGGGGAAGGTGAGCTTGTAGAAGGTGTACAGCGGCACCGAGACCCACAACGTCGTCCGCTCCGCCTTGCGAATGGCCAATGACTTGGGGGCCAGCTCACCCAGCACGATGTGCAGTACGGTGATGGTCAAGAACGCGACCGTCAGGCTTGCGGAATGAAGCACCGACTCCGTGGCGCCGGGAATCCGCTCCACGACGGGGCGGATGATCCACGCGAAGGCAGGCTCGCCGATCCAGCCGAGGGCCAAGCTCGCCAACGTGATCCCGAGCTGGGTCGCAGAAAGGTAGGCATCCAGGTGGTGAATCATGTGCTGGGCCACGCGGCCCCGGACGTCGCCCTTGCGCGAGTGGGGCTCGATCTGCGTCGGGCGCACTTTGACGATGGCGAACTCGGCGGCGACGAAGAAGCCATTCAGCGCGACGAGCACGATGGCCAACAGCAAGCCGAGCCAGGGATCCACGACCGGGGCGGAGCCTCCAGGGAGGCCGCTCATGGCGAGCTCCAGACCCGTCATGTTCGCTGGATCGACGCGCAGCCGGCATGCGGGCCCCACGCCCGCCATCGAACTTCATGTCGGCGCTTCGCGGTCGGCGTTGGCGCCGCGAAGCCGCACGCGGCCTTCGTCACGAGGCACCTATAGCGTAGCCCACGCGCCGCGGAAAGCGCCGGCGCACCGCGTCACCCGGTCCCCCGTGGAGCGCAAATCACGGGTGTCGCGGAATTCCCTACTTCGATAACTTGGCCCACCCCGTCGAACCTCCGTATCCAGGTAGAGGACGGTGGAGGGTCGATGTCGGGGATATTCGAGCTGGATACGACATTCGTGGCCATCGGCGTCTTGGAGCTCGCGTTCGTCGGGTGGCTGCTCTTGCGGCCCCGTCGGGAGCGGTCGGGGCGCTTGGTGGATGGCGCGGAGCGCTTGGGGCTTCGGGCTCGTCGCGGCTGAAGCTGGGATTAGCTGATAGGCTGGCACCCCTATGGTGTCCGGCGTGGTCGGTGATCTGTCGGAAAAGCTGGGTGCTCTCAAGGGCACCGTCGAAGACGTCGTGCGGCGTCGAGGCGATCCCGAGTGGTGGGAGCTGGTTCGCGCGGCGCTCGGCGTAGCACCCTCGGCTGTTCGCCAGACGCTGCCCTGGCTGGTCAAAGCTCGTGAGGGGCACGACGAGAGTCTGATCCGCGTCGTCTCCGAGAATGCCAAGGCTCGCCCTGGGGGGCTCGCCTTGGAGATGCGGGAAGATCAATTGACCTGGGCGGAGCTCGACGCCCTCACCTCGCGGATCGCCCACGTGCTGGAGGGGCTGGGCGTGCGACCGGGGGACGTCGTCGCTCTGATGGGCGAAAACTCGCCGATGTATTTGGCGATCACGCTCGGGGTTTCCCGGCTGGGGGCGACCGCGTCGCTCATCAATCACCATCTGGCCGGCGCGCCTCTGGCGCACGCCATCGCTTCGTCGCGCGTTCGAGTAGCGCTGGTGCAGGCCAAGATGGCGGAGGCCGTGCGAGCGCTGACGGACACGAGTCTGTCCCACCTCGTGGTGTACGGCGAGGGCGATCTGGAAGACCGCCTCGCGCGCGCGCCGCGTCGGCCGTTCCCTCGGGTCGAAGTCGACGCCGGAAGCGACTTCGTCTACATCTTCACCTCCGGCACTACGGGTCTACCCAAGCCCTGCAAGGTGACTCACGCCCGCTCGGTGTTGGCCGGGGCAGGCTTCGGCACGCTGCTCTTTCAGTTCCAGCCGGGAGACAAGCTGTACTGCGTCCTGCCGCTCTACCACTCCAGCGCCCTGCTCATCGGCGCCGGCTCGTGCATCCTGAGCCGCACGCCGTTGGCGCTGCGAGAGAGCTTCAGCGCGTCCGCCTTCTGGCCGGACGTACAGCGCTACGGCGCCACGTCCATCCTGTACATCGGCGAGCTGTGCCGCTACCTCGTGAATCGCCCACCCAGCTCCGAGGAGCGGAACAACCCGGTTCGGGTCGCGGTCGGCAATGGCCTTCGCGCCGATGTGTGGGAGGAGTTCTCGCGCCGATTCGACATCCCGTTCATTCGCGAGTTCTACAGCGCCACGGAAGCGCCGGGCGCGATCTTCAACCTCACCGGCAAGGTCGGCTCCGTGGGCCACGTCCCCATGCGCCGACTCGGGGCCCTTCGCCTCGCTCGCTATGACGTCGAGCGCGACGAGCTGACTCGTGACGGCGACGGGCACTGCATCGAATGCGCGCCAGGAGAAGTCGGCGAGCTGCTGATCCGCTTGAAGGCCAAGCCCTTCAGCGCTCTGGGTGACTTCCGCGGGTACACGGACGAAGGCGCCACTCGGAGCAAGGTTCTGACGGACGTGTTCCGCCAAGGAGACCGCTATTTCCGCTCCGGGGACCTGATGCGCTTCGACGACAACGACTACTTCTACTTCGTGGACCGCATCGGGGATACGTACCGCTGGAAAGGGGAGAACGTGTCCACCGCCGAGGTCGCCGAGGTCATCGGCAAGGCGGAAGGCGTGCGCGGAGCGACGGTGGCGAGCGTGCTCGTTCCCGGGATGGAAGGCGCCGCCGGCTTGGCCGCCCTCGAGTGCGAGGGCGGGCTGGATGTCGCTGCGTTCTGGCGCGTCGTGCGGACGTTGCCGTCCTACGCCCAGCCGCGCTTCGTTCGGGTGCTCCCACAGCTGGCCACCACGGGGACTTTCAAGATCCAGAAGACGCGGCTGCGCTCCGAGGGTGTGGACCCGAACCGGGTGACCGACCCACTGTACGTGCGGCAGGACGACGGCTACGTGCCGCTGACGTCAGAGCGCTGGGACGAGATCGTCGCGGGTCGTCTCAGGCTATGAGGGTCGTCGCTGCCGCGTTGCTTGCTCTGCTGTCGACCGGCGGCTGCAAGTGCTCGAAAGACAAGGCACCCTCGGTGGACGCTGGCCTCGCGCCGTTGGCCGAGTCCAGCTGGTTGGTGCCCCTCGACGTGCCCGGATTCCGTCCTGCCAGCGTGGCCGTGCCCTTGGGTGCAGTCACGCCTCGCCCCATAGTGATTGCCTTGCATGGCAGCGCCGACCGCGCAGAGTGGCAATGTGGCGCGTGGCGGAGCATCGTCGGCCCGCACCCTTTCGTGCTGTGCCCGGCCGGCGTCGAGCGCAGGGATCTTCCTGGACGCTCTGGCTGGGGCACCCAGGAGCGAACGGCAGCGGAGCTTCGCAAGGCGCTCACGGCGTTGAAGAAGAAGTACGGCGCGCATGTCGCCGGCGGCCCCGTCGTGCTCGCCGGTTACGGTCCGGGCGCTTCCCGGGCAATCGCCATAGCCAAGCAGGAGCCGTCGTTCTTCGCACGCTTGGTGCTCGTGAATGGCGGTACTCGAGACTGGACCGCCGGGAACGCCGCGGTGTTCGCTCACGGCAAAGGAAAACGCGTGCTCTTCGTCTGCGGCATGGACGCTTGCCGTCACGACGTCGATCGCGCCGTGATGTTCGCGCGTCACGCCGGGATCGTTGCCGACGCCGTTTCGACCGAGACCGGGGCGCCCCTCGAGCGTCCTCTCATCCGCGCGATTCGCGGTCGCTACGCATGGCTCGTGGGACCGTGACCACGCGATGGGCGCCGCTCGTGGCCCTCGCCTTGTGGAGCTGTCGCGGAAAGCACGAGACCACCGCCCAAGCCCCGGAGCCGAGGCCTGCGGGCATCGTGGTGGCAGCCTCGACCTCACCAGCTGCATCCGCGCCGCCCTCTCCTCCTGCGCCGCCGCCGCTGCCCACACCCGAGCCGATCGTCTCGCTCGAGGTGGAAGGTTTTCGGGACGCGGCCGTATCACTGCCTGTCCATGCGCGCGGGCGTCGCCCGGTCGTGATCGCACTCCACGGCAACTACGATCGACCCGAGTGGCAGTGCGATGTTTGGCGAGACATCACGGAGGCCTTTCCATTCGTGCTCTGCCCGCGGGGCATCCCACGCACGGACGCTCCCAAGAGCGAAGACCGTTGGACCTGGGGAAGCTTGACTCGGACCAAGAAGGAAGTGCTGGCAGCGTTGGACGCGTTGCGAGCGCGCTACCCTGATCACGTAGCGGAGGGCTCGGTGGTGTTCACCGGGTTTTCCCTTGGCGCGATCCTGGGGCGCTTCATCGTGTCGAGTGAAGCAAAGACCTTCCCCCGCGCCGTGCTGATCGAGGGTGGCTACGACGGTTGGACGATTGGATTCGCCAAGCGATTTCATGACGCCGGTGGAGAGCGCGTGCTGTTCGCCTGCGGGCAAGCGGCCTGTCGTCTTGCGAGTCAGGCCGCATCGCGAGTGGCAGAGAAGACCGACGTAGGAGCGCGAGTGACGTTCGGCGGAAATGTCGGACACACGTACGACGGCGTCGTTGCGCATGGAGTCAAAACGGAGCTCGCGTGGCTGGTGGAGGGCGACCCACGGTGGGCTCGGTAAAGTCTCGGTGACGACGGTTCGGAAGGGTGGATTTCCATGTCGACGGGGGTAAACTCAAACACGATGCGCACGCTCGTTTTCGTCGCGTCGGGCGCGCTTGCACTTTCGAGCTGCAAGCTGTTCGAGCCACCGCCTGCCCCTACGTACGAATCCACCGTCAAGGTGGAGGGAGATCCAGGGCAGCCCATCGCTGGTGCAAAGATCACCTACAAGGGCGAGAAGGTCGGCACGACGAACAACGAAGGGCGTCTCAAGCTGCGCTTGAAGGGTGCCGAGGGCGAGGTCTTCGATTTGATGGTCGCATGCCCTCAAGGCTACCAATCGCCTACAAAACCGCTGCCTGTGACCCTTCGCAAGGTCGCGGAGCAGGGCGCGATGCCGGAGTACAAGGTGTCGTGCCCTCCCACGACAAGAACTGTCGTCGTCGCCGTGCGCGCGGAGAACGGCCCGAACTTGCCGGTGCGCTACCTCGGTCGCGAAGTGGCGCGTACGGATCAGTCCGGCGCCGCCCACGTGAAGCTTTCCGTGAGCCCCAATCAGGCGCTGCAGCTGTCCCTGGACACCACGGAAGAGAAGAATCTGAGGCCCCAGAGCCCCACCCAACAGTTCGAGGTCAAGAACGCGGACGAGGTGTTCGTGTTCGACCAAACCTTCAAGGTCGAGCGCCGCTACCACTACGCTCCGCGGAGAACTTCCTCAGGACCCACGCCGCTTTAGAGGCGTCGGTCGTGTCGTGTGGCTGAAGTAATCGAGCACCATTGAAACCATGAGTGACCTAATCGTTCGAGATCCTTCGGGAAGCGACAAAGTTGACATGAGCGAAAGAACTCCCTTTACCGAGATCCAGAGGTCTGGTAGTGTAGGGAACGGTATGAGGCCTGAAGTGTCGCCCAGAGAACGACGAGCACCTCGGCAGGTTGCGCGGCGCTTCATGGCGGATCGTCGCGGAGCGATCATGGCGGAGTACGTCGTGTTGCTCAGCACCGTCACCATCGCGTGGGCTGTCGCCATTCTGGCGCTCGGGCCCTCGCTGATCGCTGGCTACGAGCGGTCCCAAGGAATTTTGCTGTCCCCCTTCCCGTAACCCATCCGTGTAGGGAAACGGCGCAACCCCACCCACCCAAATAGAACAACCAGTCTTTTCAGCGAGGTAGAGCAATGACGGTCAAGCAGCAGATCCGAAAGTTCATCGAAGACAAGCGCGGCGCGGGCATGGCGGAGTACGTCATTCTGGTCGCGGTTATCGCGATCCTCTGCATCATCGCGTTCCAGGCCTTCGGCGGCGCGATCAGCGGCAAGGTCGGCGAGCACACTGGGAAGATCCAGGGTCTCTGATCGAGGATGTACGGCGAGCAGTATTTTCTCCTCGCCGCAGTCCTGGTCACTGGGCTGGCCGCCTGGTTTGATTGGCGTACCGGGCATCTGCCGAATCGGCTGACGCTCGGTACGCTGGCAGCCGCTCCGTTCGTTCATGCTGCCTTCGGGTATGCGCGGGCGGGTTGGACCGGCTGCTGGCAAGGAGCAGCGTTTTCGGTAGCTGGAGCATTCTTGTGTTTGATTGTTCCAGCCATTCTCTACTTCGTGGGAGGTATCTATGGAGGCGACGTCAAGCTACTTGGAGCTGTCGGCGCTCTCTTGCTTCCCATGGTCGGGATGGAAGCCGAGCTCTACTCCTTCCTCGTCGCGGCGCTCTATGCGCCCGCGCGTTTGGCATGGGAGGGCAAGCTGTTCCACACCTTGGGGAACAGCGCCCTGCTCGTGCGCAACTGGTTCGTTCCCAAGGCAAGGCGCCGGGAGGTCCCGCAGGAGATGATGGCCGAGCTGAGATTCGCCCCATCCATCTTCGCGGCCACCTGTGTCGCCGTATTGTTGCACTGGCGAGTTTGACAATGAGGAGACTGACGTGAGCCGCCTGAGCCGCCAAAACCGCCGCGGAAGACCCGAGAAGCCGCGAGTCGGCGGCTCCAGAGGAACCAAGGGCGCCGTCTACGTCGAATTCCTCATCGTCTTCTGGCCCATCTTCCTGACCTTCTGGGTACTCACCCAGGCCGCCGGCCTGTACTCCGCCAAGCTCATCGTGATGCATTCGGCGGTCACGGGCGCCCGTGCTGCCGCCGTCGTGATTCCGGACGATCCGAAGAACTACGGCGGGGAAGAGATGAACAAGCTCACCTCCAAGCGCCGCCAAGCCATCGAGCGAGCGGTCGCCATTCCGCAGCTCGCCTCCCTCAGCCTGGGAATGTCAGAGGTCGAGTTTCCCAACGGAACCAGCTACGGCCCCGGCTCCACCGTCGTGGTGCACGTGAAGACGCCGTACTACTGCGAGCTCCCCATCGCCAAGTGGTTCGTGTGCATTGCAGGCACACGCATCTTGGAGGGTCGAGCCAGCATGCCCGTTCACGCCGCCACCTACGAGTATCCCGAGTGACGAGGGCGCGATGACCGAGAAACGCACAATAAAGTCCCTGGTCCAAGAGGAACGCGGCGCCATCATGGTGGCGGGCGCGTTCATGGCGTTCTTCCTCGCAGGCGCGCTCTTCTATCTCATCGGCACCGGCAACGCGATCATGTACCGCGAGCGCGTTCAGGACGCCTCGGATGCCATTGCCTTCTCCGCCGCTGGTGTCCATGCCCGCGGCATGAACATGATCGTCCTGATCAACCTGATCATGGCGGCCATTCTTGCTGTCTTGGTTGCTCTCCGCATGATCGCGCTGATGCTCGGCATTGCGCTTGCGGCGTGCGCAATCATCGTTGCTCTCTCCTTTGGAACGGGTGCTGCCTTCTGCGGCCCCTTCATGACTTGGGGCGGAAACCTCGAGAGCAAGATCATCCAGGCAAGCAACAAGTACGCGAACGTCGTGGACAAGGTGTTACCTGTCTTGAGCAAGATGGAGGTGGTCGTTGCGATAACGACCCCCTACGTCGCACTCGCCAAGTCGTTCGATGTAGCCGACCACTACAAGGGGGACACGGAGACCGCGGTGAACAGCGGTTTCATGGTGAGCCCTTCGATGGTTCCGTGGCTGCCGGACGGCAAGAAGCTAGGGCTCCCCGTCCAAGAAATGGACTACGACAAATTCTGCAAGAAAGCTGCGGAGATTGGCGTCGACCTCGCCTTCTTCTGGATGCCGGGCTTCGCGGTCAAGGCTCTGAAGTGGGCGGCGGGAGGCTTGGCCGGTACGTTCTCAGGGTACTTCTGCGGCCAGAGCGGTGGTGCATCCGACGTGAAGTCGACGATGAAGAACGACTTGGCGTCCACCATCAAGACCATCTGCGACAACAAGAAGAAGCAGTGGGACAAGGACCACGAGGGTGAGAGCGACCCCCCCTCGTTCAAGTACGACGACTGCAAGAAGGACACGCAGAAAGACCTGAACAAGCAGGTCGACTCCACCGTCGGCCAGGCCAGCCAGGGAATCGACGCGGGCTCCGGCAAGATCTTCGATATGAAGAACAAGACTCCCAAGGAAGTTTGGGAGGGAGCCAAGATTGGCAGCGTCTGGTTCGCGACTTGGGGTGTGGCCTTCGGCAACGAAGAGTGGCCCCGCAAGATGGACAAGGGCGTGGCTGTTGCTGCCTCCTCCGGCATGCCCAACCCGAACACCTCCTGGGGCAACTTCCGCTTCGCGCAGGCAGAGTTCTACTGGGACAAGAGCGGGAAGTGGGAAGACAACAAGGACGACGCGATGTGGGAGATGCGCTGGCGGGCGCGCCTCCGCCGCGTGGGGCTCAACGGTCTCAACCTGGGTGAGTACTTCTCCAAGTTCGGTCTCGGCAAGCTGATGGAGAAGTTCAAGGTCAAGGACAAGGTCATGGAGAACCTGAACAAGACGGGCACTCTCCAGCACCTGTTTGGTGGCTTCGTCTTCGACAAGGCCGAGGATTGGCTCAAGGGCGCGATCAGCAAGCCCGGCGCCAAGCTCGACAAGTGGATCGACGACAAGCTCAAGTTCACTTCCTGGGAGATCATCCATTGACCCCGCTCAAACGCACCAGGATGGGTCGTCGCCGCTCTCGGGGTGCGGCCGCCGTCGAGGCCGTCATCATCACTGGCACGATGGTCATCATCATGGCTTGCCTGTGGGCGGTGGTGAACGCCCACAAGGCAAAGCTGAGCGCCATGGACGAAGCTCGCGCCATCGCTTGGAAGCAAGCCCTGGCTGGCTGTGAGGGCAGCGGAAACGCTCTCGAGAACGTCAACTCGAACACGGGGCAGGCAGAGGACGTGCCGGGCATGCCAGACACGTCCGAGGCCGAGGGCTACATCGACTTCGGCAACACGTCGCTGACCAAGGACTCGGGGTACATCGACATCACCAAGTCGGAAACGTCCACCTTCCCCGGCATGCTCGGAGGCAAGTCCTACGAGATGAAAGCGCGCATGTACATGCGCTGCAACGAACCCCCCGCGCCGGACAACGTCGGGGACTTCTTCAAGACTGCGTTCAACGTCGTCAAGGGCGCATTCGGATTCTGATCGAGGGATGAGAAGTATGGCCAACACGAGCGAACAGCAGAGTCGAGCTGGCCGCAGGCAGTTCCGCGGGTTCGTGCGCCTTTTCGTCCCCGAGCGCGTTCGCCGGGTGATGCGAGTGGGCACCTACGTGGCAGTGCTCTTCGTGGTGCTCGCCGGCGTGGCAGCGAACTCGGCGATGGGAAGCGTGACGGAGCAGGCGCTCATCACCGGGCGTCAGCTTTCCAAGCTGGAGGACTTCACGTCTTCCTCGAGCCGCCTCGTACTGAACGGCGAGCGGATGAACATCGCCAGCGCGACGACCACTGCGGACGTGTCCGCCGTGTTGGACCGCGTGGAAGGCGTGTGCAAGGAAGACGGTACCGTCGCCCGTGATTTCCGCGAGATCGACTCGCTGATGACGGACGCGAAGGCGCTGGCGGCTGCCAAGAAGTTCCGCATGGGCGTTCTCCGAGAAGAGCGCGACGGTGAAGGCATCGTTGCGTGCGCAGTGCGGAACCCCAAGAACGGGGACCAGAACTTCGTCAAGGGACTGATGAAGTTCGCCGACAGCTTCGATCTCGCAGACGTTGGCTTGCTCCGCTACGTGTACGCGCGCCGCACCGATTCAGGGCGCACCCACGTGATCACCGTGTGGACGGACGGCTCCTTCAAGTTCGATTCGATGCTGGCTCCTGCGGACGGCAAGGACGCGCCGGGCTCGGATCCCCGCAATGCGCCGCGACCGAAGGACTCCGTACGCTTCTTGACGGCGGCGGCGGAAGGCGCTCCCCACTCGGTTCGAATCTACGAATCCACCGCGCCCTCGAAGGACGTGCTCCAGCAGTACGACTCGGAAATGCCCAAGCGTGGCTGGAATCGCGTGCCGGTGAACGAAGAGGTGCCGGAGGCGCGCTACTACAGCCGCAAGGGCGTGGACCTGATGCTGGTGGCGTACCCCAACGGGGACCGTACGGCAGTGTCCATGCTCGAAATGCGCGGCAACTGAGCCGAACCTCCGACGTTCCCATTTCGGCGTTATCAGGCCATACTGGGTCGCGCGTATGAACAAGCGTGCCCTCCTGATTGCGCTCATCGTTGCAGTGCTCGGGGCCTTCCTGCTCGTGATCTACATGCGGAGGTTCGAGCAAGAGGCTTCTGGTGGCGAACGCATCCTCGTCTTGATGGCGGTTAAGCCACTGGACCCGGGAGCCGTCATTACCGAGGATTCGGTGACGTCGCGTGAGATCCCACTGGCCTATGTCGAGGACCGTGCGGTCAAGGCGGTGGAGAAGTCGAACGTCATCGGTCTGAAGCTCGGTAACAAGGTCGAGGCCCAGCAGACGCTGATGTGGACGGACTTGGCCATTGCCACGGACGAGCAACGAGACCTGAGCGCCCTCATTCAACCAGGGAACCGCGCCATCTCGATCCGAGCTGAGCGGAACGACAAGAGCTTCGCGCTGATCCGTCCCGGCGACTACGTGGACGTGATCGCGAACATGCCCGCCGGGGATGGGGACAAGCGCAACGCCGTGGTGCTCCTCCAGCGCGTGTTGTGCTTGGCGGTCGGGCTGCAGACCGCCCCTGCCAACCTGGTGGACGACAAGGACGCGTACTCCAAAGACCTGATTCTAACCCTGAGCGTGAACCTGCAAGAGGCCCAGCTGCTGTCGTTGGCCTCGGAGAAGGGACAGCTCATGGTCGCGCTGCGCAACCCCGACGACCCGCGCGTCGTCGAGGGGATTCCCGACATGTCGTCGACGGCGCTCGAGGACAAGGACATCCGCGGCAAGATCCAGAAGATCCGTTCCAACGCTCCCGTGAAGCTCGAGGCGCAGTAACCATGTTCCGAAACACCTGGATTCTCTTGGCCGCCCTGCTGTTGGCAGCGCCCAGTGCGCTGGCACAGGACGAAGACCCCAAGAGCGAAAACACCGAAGAAGCCGGCGAAACAAACGAGCTCAATCTCGTGGTCGGCGAGAACAAGACGCTGCCAGCCGTCGGCGTGAAGAACTACTCCGAAGGCATCAAGGGCATCGCGGACATCAAGCTGACCACGGACAACACCAAGTTCGTGATCGCGGGCCGCAAGCCCGGAACCACGACCCTGCTGCTCATCAACAAGGACGGCACCACCGTCAATTGGGTCATCAACGTCTTTGCACGCTCTCCGGACGTGGTGAAGCGGGAGGTTAGCGCCCTGTTGGGTGAGTCTCCTGGCATCCGCGTGCGACGCATCGGCTCCCGCTTCTTCATCGAAGGTGGCGTGGCGACGGAAGGGGACGCCCGGCGCATCGAGAAGATTGCCGCGCTGTACCCAGGTCAGGTCGAGTCCCTCGTGGTCGTGGGACAGGGCGGAGCGGCGGACCGGAAGGTCAACATCCGCATCGACTTCTTCTTCATCCAGTACGACAAGACCAGCGGCTATCAGGTCGGCGTGGACTGGCCGAATCGCATTGGCGGCAACGTCGTTCAGAGCGAGTTCACCTACGACTTCTTGGCAGGCACCACGACTACCGCGGAGGCCTCGATCGTCAACCAACCGCTACCGGCTCTCGACATCGCGTCCAACCACGGCTGGGCCAAGGTCATGAAGCAGTCGACGGTGATCACCGTGAACGGCACCAAGGCGACCTTCGAGAGCGGCGCCGAGCAGAACTTCGCCGTAGCCTCCGGGCTGACCTCCACCATTCAGCAGATCGAGTACGGCACCAAGGTCACCGTGCTCCCGCGCCTCGACGAAGAGAGCGGCGAGCTCGAGGTGCAGGTCGAGGCAGACGTCTCCGACCTCATCCCCCCGGTGTCCGCCACCAACATTCCAGGGCGCAACGTCTCCAAGCTGAACACCCTCGTACGGCTCAAGCTCGGCCAGTCCCTCGTGCTTTCCGGCATTCGTTCGCAGAACCGACGACATTCGGTCAGCGGTCTGCCGCTGCTTAGCGAGGTGCCGGTTCTCGGGCTACTATTTGGCTCCCACCTGGACGACGCCCAAGACGTGGAAGGCGCCGTGTTCATCATTCCCACCGCGGTCGAATCGGCCCCCAAGCCGGCCATCGAGATCGTGAACAACGCTCTGTCCCAGTTCGAGGAGTACTCCGGGGACATCGACACCGTAAATGCCTACAACAAGCGGCCGCAGCAGTGGCGCAAGGTCAACAAATAGACCCTACGCACCGGGCACGGTGGGGGCTCGGCCGATGAGTCAGCAGCCGTGAACGTCCTCGTCGTCATCGAGTCTCAGAGTGGTGGTCAGCGCACCGTGCAGATGCGCGCGAACGGTCCGATCAGCATCGGGCGGGACGCCGGCTGTGGGTTGCGTATCAAGAGCGATCTGATCTCGCGCCGCCACGCCGTCGTCGAATTCAACAACACCGGCGTTCACGTCGAAGACCAGTCGACGAACGGCACGCTCGCCGGCGGCCAGCTGCTCCGGAAGAACGCCGTGTGGGTGCCGTTCGGCACGCCCATCGTCGTGGGCGATCACACCCTCCGCTTCCAGGTCGCAGGCGGAGCGCCCGCGCACCCCTCCGCGCCTCCGCCGCCCAACGGCTCCTCCGCGATGCACCCTCCGGTGCCGGCGCAGCGCCCCCCGATGCAGCCCCCAGCGGCAGGGGCCCACGCGCAACCTCCGCACCCGCAACCCCACGCGCCGCAGCTTGCGCAGCCCCAACCGCAGTTCCGTCCGCCACCGCCGCGGGAACCCTCTGCGCCCGCCCACGCCCAGCCGGCGCAGCGGCGCAAGGCGCGGGCGGAGAACGACATGCGCCGGGAGATCCACCGGCAGCTCCTCGAGAACTTGGATCTGGCGACGATGAGCGCCGACAAGCTCGACGACCCGTCCATGCGCCCCAAGGTGATTGCGGCTCTGCGGCGCATCATCGACCTGATGGGTACCCGCCTGCCCGCGGAGCTGGATCGGGACCGGTTGGTTGGTGAGCTCGCGGACGAGGCCCTGGGACTTGGTCCTTTGGAGCACCTGTTGGCGGACCCGTCCGTCAGCGAAATCATGGTCGTGGACGCCGACACGATCTACATCGAGCGAAACGGCAAGCTGCAGCTGTCGGATGCGAAGTTCACGGATGACGAGCGCGTGCGTGCCGTCATCGAGCGCATCGTCACGCCCCTCGGCCGCCGCATCGACGAGTCGTCGCCACTGGTGGACGCCCGCCTGAAAGACGGCTCCCGCGTGAACGCGGTGATCCGTCCGATCGCGCTACGCGGCTCGTGCATCACGATTCGAAAGTTCGCGAAAGTCCCGCTCACGCTCGACAAGCTGTACGAGTTCAAGGCCATCTCCCCGTCGATGGGGCGGTTCTTGACTCGCTGCGTGACCGCCAAGAAGAACATCATCATCTCCGGCGGCACCGGCAGCGGAAAGACGACGCTGCTGAACATCTTGTCGGGGGCAATCCCCCCGGACGAGCGCATCGTCACCATCGAAGACGCGGCGGAGCTACAGCTGGTTCAGCCCCACGTGGTGAGCATGGAGACGCGCCCTGCAAACATGGAGGGCAAGGGCGAGTACACCATTCGCGACTTGCTCAAGAACGCCATGCGCATGCGGCCGGACCGAGTGGTGGTCGGTGAGTGCCGCGGTGGCGAAGCGCTGGACATGCTTCAAGCCATGAACACGGGCCACGATGGGTCACTCACCACGACCCACGCAAACTCGCCGATGGAAGCTCTCAAGCGCATCGAGACCCTGTGCTTGATGGCCGGCGTGGACTTGCCGGCTCGTGCCGTTCGCGAACAAATCGCCGGCAGCATTCACGTGGTGGTGCAGCAAAGCCGCTTTTCCGATGGCTCGCGCCGAGTGAGCGCGATTTCCGAGATCATCGGGCTGGACGACGAGATGAACTTCGAGATCATGCCCATCTTCGAGTTCGTTCGCCGGGGCACGGGGCCGAACGGCGAGGTGCTGGGCGACTTCAAGGCGACCGGGTATCTGCCGAGCTTCTTGAACGACTTCATCGTGAAGGGCCTGGTGCCCAAGACGGGGCCGTATCTCTGATGGGCTACACGCTGCTGATCAAGTGGGGCGGCATCTTGGTGCTGTTCCTCGCCATCTTCGTGGTGGCGTGGGCGCTGATCTCGGATCGCCAGAGCTTCCTCTTGCGGCACTGGGCGCGGTACTGCTCCTACCTCGAGCGCAAGCTCCGCCTGATGTTCATCTTCACGCCCGGCCGCTATGTTGCTCTTGGGCAGGTGGGCGCCGCTTTCATCGTCGTCGCCGTGCATTTGGCGGTCAACATCCCCGCGTGGTTCCTGATCGTGGCGCTGATCATCGGCGTACCGCCGTTCTACATCGAGCGCATGCGCCAGAAGCGGGTGCTGGCGATCGAGGGGCAGTTCGATGGCTTCCTCACGGCCCTTGCCAACGCGCTGAAGGCGACGCCGAGCGTCAGCAACTCCTTCGTGTCCGTCCAGCCGCTCTTGCCGTCGCCCATTCGCGAAGAGGTAGAGCTCGCCGTCAAGGAGATGCGTGTCGGCAGCACTCTGGACCAAGCGCTGTTGAACATGGGAGGACGCATCGCCAGTCGTCAGGTCGATTCCGGCCTCTCCGCCATCCTCATTGGTCGTCAGCTCGGCGGCGACCTGCCCAAGATCCTGGAAACCACGGCAAACAGCTTGCGCGAGATGATCCGTCTCGAAGGCGTGGTCCAGTCCAAGACGGCAGAAGGCAAGTCCCAGATGTGGCTGCTCGGTCTGTTCCCGTTCTTCTTCGCCATGGCGCTGAACGGGCTGCAGCCGGGTTTCTTCGATCCCTTGAAGGAGCCGATCATGGGTTGGGTGATCGCGGGCGTCGCCGGCATATTCTGGTTGGGGTCCGTGCTGTGGGCCCGCGCCATCCTCTCGGTGGACATATGAACGCGGGCTACGTCTTCTATCGATTCCTGTTCATCGGAACGATGGCGGCAGCGCTGCTCATCGCCGTGTACGCCCTTGCCAGCGCGCCGTCCCGCGTGGCGAGCCGGCTCGGTATGCGGGGCCTCAAGCGGCAGCGCGCCCTCGAAGAGAACGAGCTATGGGCGGGGATCGAGCCTCTGGTCCGCTGGCTCGGGGTACGGGTCAGCGGCATCATGAGCGACGACCAGCACCGAGCTCTCGACAAGAAGCTCGCGCTGGCGGGGGATTGGCTCGGGATCACGCCGGAGGAGTTCGTAGGTCTGAGCATCTTGTCGTTCTTCGGCGGACTCACATTCGGTGGCGTCGCTGGAATGATGACGGACATGGGCGTCGTGATGGTGTTCGTCGTGGGTCCCATCGGCGGCGCGTTGCCCTGGATGCAGATGTCCGGCATCGCGGCGGATCGCATGAAGGGCATCAACCGCGGTCTGCCCTACGCCGTGGACTTGATCGCGCTGGCAATGAGCGCGGGCAAGGACTTTCCCGGTGCGCTGCGACAGGTCGTCGAGAAGAGCAGCGATCCCGACGATCCGCTCACGGAAGAGTTCGCCCGCATCCTTCAGGAGCTGTCGATCGGACGCACGCGCAAGATGGCGATGATCTCGTTCGCGGAGCGCAATCCCAGTGATGCCGTCGCGGAGTTCGTGAACTCGGTCGTGCAAGCGGAGGAGAAGGGCAACCCGCTCGCGGACGTGCTCCAGATCCAGGCGGGCATGAGCCGCATGCGCCGCAGCGTGAACGCGGAAAAAGCGGCAGCAAAAGCCGGCGTTCAGATGGTGGGCCCCTTGGCGCTGGTGCTGATTTGCATCCTCGCGCTGATCATGGGACCGATGATGCTGAAGCTCGGCAAGTACGCCGACGAGGGATGAATGCTCGCGCTCAAGTTCGACATCCGACACCCTGACGGCCGCGTCGAAGAGCTGCGGCTGGAGGGGGATCGCGCCATGATCGGAAGTGGCGCCCACTGCGAAATCCGTCTACCGGTGGACCAAGCCGAGATCGAGCACATCTTGGTGCAGGCCACGCCCGGCGGCGTGGCCGCAGAGGCCCGCAGCTTCAACCCGCAACCCACGGTGAACGGCGCTCCGTTCATGCGCACGCAGCTGGTGCCGGGCTCCGTGCTGGGGGTTGGCTACTACCAGATCGTCGTCACCCCCCTCGAGGTCGGCGCCGGCGCGGGCCCCGCGCAGAAGGAAGAGGGCACCAGCCGCACCACGCTGTTGGGCGGGCTTTTCATCATCCTGGTCGGTGTCTGGTGGATCATGCAGAACCAGAACCGGAATCAAGGTCCGGACGCGCCACCTCAGGAAATCCCCGAGCTGTGGGACGCACCCATCAGCGAGTGCCCGCAGCACGAACGGGCGGCCGCCGCCGCGTACGCCGAGGACCGCTATCAGATCGCCGCCAGCAAGCAGGAGCGGCGCCCATTCCACGTTCAGGACGGCGTCGCGGCCGTCCCGCTCTACGAAGTAGCAGCCGCGTGCTTCGAGAAGGCCGGAGATCACACCTCGGCGCGCGAAGCGTCGGGGATCGCACAGAAGCTGCGCAAGGACATTTCCCAGGACTTCCGGACGCACCGCGTTCGCCTGGGGTACGCGCTCAGCCGTCAGAACTGGGCGGTGGCCCAGCACGAAGTCCGAGTGCTGCTCGACTTCCTCGACGGCAAACAGCACGACTACGTGTCCTGGCTCTCGAACATCGAGCGTCGGATTCGGTTGAAGTATGGCGACCAGATCCGGAAGCAGAAGCAAACGAAGTCGTGACCTCCGCGGCAGCGGAGCCATCGTCGCTCTGCTGCTCACGTCGGCCATCGGCTGCGGCTCGAGTCGGGTCGATCGGGTGAAGGCCGCCCAGCAGACCGCCGAGAAGGAGCAAACGCCAGAAAAGCTCGTCGCGCGCGGCAAGCTGTTCGCCCAGATGGGGGACCAGACGCGAGCCGGTCAGTACTTCAGCGCGGCCCTGGATGCGGGTGCAAAACCGGCGGAAGTGCTACCTTTGTTGATGCGGACCTACATCGCAACCAGCCGGTTCCGCAATGCCATCGCCGTGGGCGAGCAGTACCTGAAGAAGTTTCCCCGGGACTCTCGCCTGAGGTTCTTGGTCGCCACCCTGTACCTTGCCATCGAGGAGCCCGAGCACGCGCGAGAGCACCTCGATCATATCCTCGCTCAAGACATGAACAACGCCGACGCCCACTACGTGCTTGCGGTCCTGCTCCGGGACCACGGGGACTACGTGGGAGCGGATCAGCACTTTCGCCAGTATCTCAAGCTCAAACCCGAGGGACCCCACGCCGAAGAAGCGCGGGGCTCGCTCTTGAAGTCATTGCCGTGATCCCCAAGGAAGTATTCGAAGAGTCGCTGCTGGAGTTCTTCGCTCCCGTTCGTCCTTTCATGGAGGACCCGAAGGTGAGCGAGATCATGATCAATGGTCCCGACCAGGTCTTCATCGAGAAAGGCGGCAAGCTCGAGCTCACCAACGTGCGCTTCGACAGCCCGGACGAGCTGGTCGCCGCTCTGCGCAACGCAGCGCAGTTCGCCGGCAAGTTCGTGGACGAGACGCGGCCGATTCTGGAAGGACGCTTGCCCGATGGCTCGCGCCTGCAGGCCATCATTCCGCCGGTCGCGCCAGGTGGTCCGTACATTGCCATCCGTCGCTTCTTCAAGGACACGCTGACGGTAGAGCGCTTGATCGGCTTCGGAGCGCTCACGCCGGAGGCCGCGCAGGCGTTGAACGCGTTCGTTGCGGCCAAGCTCAACATCATCATCGCGGGCGGTACGGGCAGCGGCAAGACCAGCATGCTCAACGCGCTCTCCGCCTACATTCCTGATGGTGAGCGCGTGGTGGTGATCGAGGACTCCAAAGAGGTGCAGCTGCAGCGACAGCACGTCGTTCAGCTAGAGGCTCGTGCGCCCGATCCCAAGGGCCGCGGCGCCGTCACCATTCGTGATCTGTTTCGCGCGACGCTGCGCATGCGCCCGGATCGAGTGGTCATCGGCGAGATCCGCGGCGGCGAGGCATTGGACATCGTGCAGGCCATGACCAGCGGTCACGGCGGCTGCATGGGCACCTGCCACGCCACCTACCCGCGGGACACGCTCACTCGGCTCGAGACCATGTGCATGATGAGCGATATCGACATGCCCCTCACCGCCATGCGCATCCAGTTGGCGTCCGGTATCAATCTCATCGTTCAGGTGTCACGGCTCCAAGATGGCTCCCGCAAGGTGACGCACATCACCGAGGTCTTGGGCTTCGACATGGAGAGTGGGAAGTACCAGGTTCAGGACATTTTCCGGCGGACTTACCAGGGGTTGGGCCCCAACGGAGAGATCCAGAGCGATTTCGGCCCCACCGGCGTGATCCCGGAGTGCTTGGAACAGCTCCACGAACACGGTGTCGATTTGCCTTCCGTGGTATACGACGCGGCACGTCAGCGCGGAGTCGACACCGGCCATCGTGAGTAGCGGGGATGTTTACATAAGCGTTCGCGGGGGTGCGACGGACAGGCCGGAGGTGCAGCTGAAGGCCGGAACCCCCGCGGACGCCTTCAGCGTCGGCTCTGCCGGCTCGTGGAAGGTCTCCGGCCCTGGCGTGGCGCCGACGCACGGCTATTTGTACTTCGACGGCACCACGCTGTTCGTCGCCTGCGCTCCCGGTGCCATCGTGCAGCTCGGGGGGGAAGCCGTCTCGACGGACTGGAAGGTCGTGAGCATCCCGGCGGAGATCCGCGTGGGAGGCGTCACCTTGGCCGTGGCCGCCAGCTCCGCCGCCCAGCCGCCCGGTCGTTCTGCGCCGGCGCGCCCTGCAGCGAGCCAGAGGCCTCGCGCGCGTCCCCAGCAGCCCGCCCAAAAGCCGGCGCCCGCCGTGCAACACGTGCCGCCACATGCGCCACCTCGCTCGCATTCGGGTGGCGACGGCGGACATCGCGCTCCCGCCATGTCTCCCGTGGCGGGCACCATCCCCTACGACGACGAAGACGTACCCACCGCCTATCAACCAGTGCCGGAGGGCTTTAGCGTCGAGCACGACGCGGCCACGCAGGTGCAACCCGGCCTGCAGCCGGAGCCCATGGCCGACAGCGAGCGAACGCGTGTCGTGCCGCCACCTGAAGAGAAGAAGGCGAAGCCGGAGCGCCCAGCACCGCCCTCCGTTTCTCCCGCTTCGGGTGAGTCCGCCACGGTGGTGCAACCCCTCGAAGAGTTTTTGGCCAACGCCCGCGCGCAGCAATCCGCACCGCATCACGCCGCGCCGGAAATGCCGCCCGCCGCCGGCGCTCCGCCGGGCATGATGCCGCCGGCCGCCGGCTCCCCCGCGCCACAGGGTGCGGTGGGCGTCTACGTGCAGCCGCCGGAACCGACGGTCCCCGCCATGGGTCCGGCCAGCGCGTACGCAGCGGGGTTGATGCCGGGCGGCCAAGGACAACCCCAGTGGCAGCAGACTCCAGGGGGTGTTGGTCCGGGCGCGGTACCTCCCGGGGCGGCCCCGCAGGGGGCGCCGCCGGGACCCAAGGGCTCGCCGGTCGACGACATCAAGGTGAAGATCGAGACCGCGTGGCGCGACGCATCTCCCGTCCGCCGCGTGCTGTTCTTCTTGATGCCGCTGATGATCGTGGCGCTCATTGCGCACGTGCTCTTGACGGCGCGCCGCAATCGGCTGGCGGCGGAGTACGCCGCGGCGCAGGCGTCGGCCAGCGGCTTGCTCGCGTCGGCGTCGGCGGCGCCGAGTGCTTCCGCGCCGCCGACGGCGAGCGCGGTCCCCACCGTCGCGCCGCCGTCCACGCCGTCTTCCGCGCCGCCCCAACCCCCAGAAAATCCTCCCGAGGTCGAGAAACCTCCGGAAGAAAAGCTGGCCAAGGGCGAGGTCACGGACGAGCGCAAAGCGGTGGATGCCGTGGCTCGCGGAGATCTGGACAAGGCCATCGAGCTCTACTCTGCGCTGGCCAAGGCACACCCGGACGAGCCCGCGTACGCCGCGGCCGTCGAGATCCTGCAGAAGAAGAAGGGCGCGCGCTGAGCCTTCGGCGGGACTGAACACGTGTCCCGGCCGAAATGGAGGCTTGACACGAAACGCGCCACGGCTACCCTCCCGGTCCCCCAGAGTCGGGGCCCAGCCTCCATAGTGTAATGCCGACGATACAGCAGCTCATCCGCCGCGGCCGTAAGGCCATCAAGGTGAAGACCGCTTCGCCTGCGCTTCGCTCCTGCCCGCAAAAGCGTGGCGTGTGCGTGCGCGTCTACACCATCACCCCGAAGAAGCCGAACTCGGCGCTTCGCAAGGTGTGTCGTGTCCGCCTCACCAACGGGATGGAGGTCACGAGCTACATCCCGGGTGAAGGTCACAACCTTCAGGAGCACAGCGTGGTGCTCATTCGCGGTGGTCGTGTGAAGGACCTCCCGGGTGTGCGTTACCACGTCGTGCGCGGGACGCTGGACGCGTCTGGCGCCGCTGGTCCCAGCAGCACCAACAAGGCCAACCGCAACCGCAAGCGTTCCAAGTACGGCGTCAAGCGCCCGAAGCAGTAAGAGGTATCGAGATGCCCCGCAGGCGCGAAGTCCCCAAGCGCAAGATCACTCCGGACCCGAAGTACAAGGACAAGCTCGTGGCGAAGTTCACGAACTCCCTGATGGTCGACGGCAAGAAGTCGATCGCCGAGGGCATCCTGTACGGTGCGTTCGACATCATCCAGGCGCGCTTCAAGGAGGACCCCCTCGAGGTGTTCCGCAAGGCGCTCGACAACGTGAAGCCCAAGCTCGAGGTGAAGAGCCGCCGCGTGGGTGGTGCCACCTATCAGGTCCCCGTCGAGGTGCGGCCGGAGCGTCGCGTGGCGCTCGCCATGCGCTGGCTCGTGTCCTACTCCCGCGCCCGTGGCGAGAAGACGATGCGTGAGCGCCTGGCTGCGGAGTTCGTCGACGCGGCACAGCTTCGTGGCAACGCCGTCAAGAAGAAGGACGACACTCACAAGATGGCGGAGGCGAACAAGGCCTTCGCTCACTATCGCTGGTGAGAGCCCGGCGGCAGCAGTTTTCGACCATCTGGAGAAGACGAACGGAAGCATGAACGAGACGACATAAGGATCGGGTTGCTCGAAGACGCTCAGCAACGGCGTCCCGCCCAACCGGCGGCAATCGCAGCACCCCGACACCCCTTCCGGAAATTAAGTGCCCCTCGAACGGTGAGGGAGCCGGTGGCCGGAAGGGGTTTCGTCTGTAACGCGACCCACTCCCTCATCGACACGGAAGAAAGACCACCATGGCCCGCGAAATCGCAATCGAACGCACCCGCAACATCGGCATCATGGCGCACATCGACGCCGGCAAGACGACCGTTACCGAGCGCGTGCTGTTCTACACGGGAATCACGCACAAGATCGGTGAGGTGCACGACGGCGCCGCCACCATGGACTGGATGGTGCAGGAGCAGGAGCGCGGGATCACGATTACCAGCGCTGCCACCAACTGCTTCTGGCAGCCGGCGCATGGCCCCAACGAGGGCAAGCGTCACCGCATCAACATCATCGACACTCCCGGCCACGTGGACTTCACCATCGAGGTGGAGCGCAGCCTGCGCGTGCTCGACGGCGCCGTGGCGGTGTTCGACGGTGGCAACGGCGTGGAGCCGCAGAGCGAGACGGTGTGGCGCCAGGCGGATCGCTACCGCGTTCCCCGCATCGCCTTCGTGAACAAGCTGGACAAGCTGGGCGCGGACTTCCAGATGAACCTGGACAGCATGCGCGATCGCCTTGGCTGCGTGCCGGTGCCGATTCAGTGGCCGGTGGGCCAAGAGGACCAGCACCGCGGCATGGTCGACCTCATTCGCATGCAGGCGGCCATCTTCGACGACGACACCCTGGGTGCGAACTTCGAGTGGAAGGCGATCCCGGAAGACCTGGTCGAGCACTGCAACGAGCTGCGCGAGGCGCTGATCGAGGCGTGCGCGGACGTGGACGACGAGATCATGGAGAAGTTCCTCGACGGCCGCGCCAGCGAGGTGACCGTCGACCAGATCCACGCAGCGCTCCGCAAGGGCACCTGCGAGTTCAAGTTCGTTCCGGTGCTGTGCGGCTCCGCCTTCAAGAACAAGGGCGTCCAGCTGTTGCTCGATGCCATCGTCAACTACCTGCCGTCGCCGATCGACGTGCCGGCGGTGGAAGGCGTCTCGCCCGACGACCCGGACAAGAAGGAGAAGCGCGAGGCCAAGGACGACGCCCCGTTCTCCGCGCTGGCGTTCAAGATCGCGAACGATCCCTACGTCGGCAACCTGACGTTCTTCCGGGTGTACTCCGGCATCCTCAACAGTGGCACCAGCGTGTTGAACGCCTCCCGCGGCAAGCGTGAGCGCATCGGCCGCATCCTCCGCATGCACGCCAACAAGCGTGAGGAGCTGAAGGACTGCCACGCCGGCAACATCTACGCGGCGGTCGGCCTACGAGACACCCGCACCGGCGACACCCTGTGCGACGAGAAGGCGCCGGTCGTGCTGGAGCAGATGACGTTCCCGGAGCCGGTGATCTCCGTGGCCATCGAGCCCAAGACCCAGGCGGACCTGGACAAGCTCGGCGTGAGCCTCGCCAAGCTCGCGTACGAGGATCCGTCCTTCCGCACCTTCACCAACGAAGAGACCGGTCAGACCATCATCGCCGGCATGGGTGAGCTCCACTTGGAGATCATCGTCGACCGCCTCAAGCGCGAGTTCAAGGTCGACTGCAACGTGGGCAAGCCCGAGGTGGCCTACCGCGAAGCGATCAACAAAGAGGTCGACGCCGAGGCCAAGTTCGTTCGTCAGAGCGGTGGCCACGGCCAATACGGCCACGTGAAGATCCGGCTCAAGCCCGCCGAGCGCGGCAAGGGCTTCGTGTTCGAGAACAAGATCGTCGGCGGTGTCATCCCGAAGGAGTTCATTCCTTCCGTGGAGAAGGGCATCCGCGAGGCGATGGGGCGCGGTGTGCTCGCCGGCTACCCGGTGATCGACATCCACGTGGAGCTGTACGACGGCACCTACCACGAGGTCGACTCCTCCGGTCCGGCCTTCGAGATCGCCGGCTCGCTGGCGTTCCAGGACGGCGCCAAGCGCGCTGGCCTGCACCTGCTCGAGCCCATGATGGCCGTCGAGGTGGTGACGCCGGAAGGCAACATGGGCGACGTCATCGGCGACCTCAACTCTCGTCGCGGCCGCATTCAGGGCATGAACGAGCGCGGCGCGAAGACTCAGGTGGTCACGGCAGAGGTGCCGCTGGCCACCATGTTCGGATACTCCACGGACCTCCGCAGCAAGACTCAGGGGCGCGCGACCTACACCATGCAGTTCGCGCACTACGAGCCGGTGCCCACGTCGGTCCAAGAAGAAATCGTCGCCAAGGTACGCGGTAGCTGAACAAGCGTAGGAACAGCGAAAGAGGAAAGCAGAAATGGCCAAGGAGAAATTCGTTCGTACGAAGCCCCACGTGAACGTGGGGACGATCGGTCACATCGACCATGGCAAGACCACGCTGACGGCCGCGCTGGTGAAGGTCCAGGCCAAGAAGGGGATGGCCAAGGAGATCAAGTACGCGGACATCGCGAAGGGCGGCATCGTTCGTGACGAAACGAAGACGGTGACGATCGCGGTATCGCACGTGGAGTACGAGACGGACGGGCGTCACTACGCGCACGTGGATTGCCCCGGCCACGCTGACTACATCAAGAACATGATCACCGGAGCTGCGCAGATGGACGGCGCGATCCTGGTGGTGAGCGCGCTGGACAGCGTGATGCCGCAGACGCGGGAGCACGTGCTGCTGGCGCGTCAGGTGGGTCTGAACCACATCATCGTGTTCCTGAACAAGTGCGACGCGGTGGAAGACGAAGAGATGCTGGACCTGGTGGAGATGGAGGTCCGGGAGCTGCTGTCGAAGTACAAGTTCGACGGGGACAACGCGAAGATCGTGCGTGGAGCCGCGCTTCCCGCGCTGAACGGCGAGGAGAAGTGGGAGAACACGATCACGGACCTCTTGAACGCGCTGGACACGGAGATTCCGGAGCCGACGCGCGAGGTGGACAAGCCGTTCCTGATGGCGGTGGAAGACGTGTTCTCGATCAAGGGTCGTGGCACGGTGGCGACGGGGCGCATCGAGCGCGGCGTCGTGCACGTGAACGACGAGGTGGAGATCATCGGCTTCGAGCGTGACAAGAAGACGGTGGTGACGGGCGTGGAGATGTTCCGCAAGCAGCTGGACGAGGGCCAGGCTGGGGACAACGTCGGTTGCCTGCTGCGCGGCGTGGACAAGGACCAGATCGAGCGCGGTCAGGTGATTGCAGCGCCCGGGAGCATCAAGCCGCACAAGAAGTTCTTGGGCGAGGTGTACGTGCTCAAGAAGGAAGAGGGAGGGCGTCACACGCCGTTCTTCACGAACTACCGACCGCAGTTCTACATCCGGACGACGGACGTGACCGGCTCGGTGCAGCTTCCCGAAGGCGTGAAGATGGTCATGCCGGGAGACAACATCACCATGGAGATCGAGCTGATCACGACCGTGGCTCTGGAGGAGCAGATGCGCTTCGCCATCCGCGAGGGCGGCCGCACCGTCGGTGCCGGCGTGGTCACCAAGATTCTCGAGTGAGAGGGGAGTCGCCGGGCCGCTGCCGACCATCGGCGGCGGCGCCGGCGCCCGCCGAGCGTTTGGCTTCGGCGGTTTGACTGAAGGATGAAAGTAGGAAGATGGCTGACGCGACCAAGATTCGGATTCGGCTCAAGGCCTTCGATCACCAGCTCCTCGACAAGTCCACTACGGACATCGTCGAGACGGCTCGCCGCACGGGTGCCCGTGTCGCGGGGCCGATTCCGCTGCCGACGTCGATTCGGCGCTACACCGTGCTGCGCGGTCCGCACGTCGACAAGAAGTCGCGCGAGCAGTTCGAGGTTCGCACGCACAAGCGGTTGATCGACATCCTCGAGCCCACCCCCCAAACTCTCGACGCCTTGATGAAGCTCGACCTTTCGGCGGGCGTCGACGTCGAAATCAAGAGCTGAGAGGGAGCCCATGGCAAAGCTCGACGTCTACAACCTCAAGCGCGAAAAGGTCGGTGAGCTGGAGCTCTCCGACGACGTGTTCGGCGCCGAGGTGAAGGATCATCTGTTGCACGAGGTCGTCGTGGCGCAGCTCGCGTCGCGGCGGGCAGGCACTCGCGCCGGCAAGGAGCGCTCCGCGGTGCGCGGTTCCGGCAAGAAGCTCTACAAGCAGAAGGGCACCGGACGCGCTCGTCACGGCGACATCAAGGGCCCCATCTTCGTGGGTGGCGGTCGCGCGCACCCGCCCAAGCCGCAGGATTGGTCTCAGAAGCCCCCGCGCCGCGTGCGCCTGGGAGCCCTGAAGAGCGCCCTGTCGCTGCTGGTCAAGGAAGGCCGCATGACGGTCGTGGACAGCATCGACCTGGGCGAGGCAAAGACCAAGAAGCTCGCTGGCGTGCTGACGGCGCTCTCGGCGGATGCCAAGACCCTGGTCGTGGACGACAAGGGTAACGAGCAGCTCCGGCTCTCGATTCGCAACATGAAGACCAACCAGTTCTTGCCGCCCGAGGGCGTGAACGTCTACGACCTCCTGCGGCACGATCACCTGGTCGTGTCCAAGGGCGCCGCCAAGGCGCTCGAGGCCCGCTGCCTGGGGAGCAAGTGATGAATCCCGAGCACATCATCAAGCGCCCGATCGCGCTGACCGAGAAGGCGGCGCGGCTCAAGGAGCAGAACAAGGTCGTCTTCGAGGTCAACCCGAAGGCGAACAAGATCGAGATCCGGCAGGCTGTGGAGGAGATGTTCGACGTCAAGGTGACGGACGTCTCCACCCTGGTGAATCGCGGCAAGGTCAAGCGCCTGGGTCGCCGGCTCACCAAGCGGCCGAACTGGAAAAAGGCGATCGTCACCCTGCGTGAGGGCGACGACATTCAGTTTTTCGACGAGTCCGAGGAGTGATCGATGGGCATCCGGGTATTCAAGCCGACATCGCCGGCGCGTCGTTTCCAGACGTGCAGTGATTTTGCCGACGTCACCACGGACAAGCCGCTCCGCAAGCTGGTGGAAGCGCAGTCCAAGAGCGGCGGGCGTAACCATTTCGGGCGGATCACGACGCGCTTCCGTGGCGGTGGCCATAAGCGGCGCTACCGCGTCATCGACTTCCGCCGCAGCAAGATCGGCGTGCCAGCCAAGGTCGCTCACATCGAGTACGACCCGAACCGCACGGCGCGCATCGCTTTGCTGCACTATGTAGACGGCGACAAGAACTACATCTTGGCGCCCGACGGCCTGAAGCAAGGCGACACGGTGATCAGCAGCAGGAACGCGGACATTCGTCCGGGCAACTCGCTGCCGCTCCACTACATCCCTGCGGGCACGATGATCCACAACATCGAGATGCGGAAGGGCAAGGGCGGCCAGCTCGTGCGCTCCGCCGGTGTCGCTGCTCAGCTCATGGCCAAGGATGGCGTGTACGCCCAGGTCAAGCTGCCGAGCGGCGAGGTCCGCAAGATCCACATGGACTGCCGGGCCACCGTGGGCCAGGTCTCGAACCTGGAGCACCAGAACATCAAGCTGGGCAAGGCGGGTCGCAAGCGCTGGCTGGGCCGCCGTCCGCACAACCGCGGCGTGACCATGAACCCCGTCGATCACCCGATGGGTGGTGGTGAGGGTCGCACCAGCGGCGGTCGGCACCCGTGCTCGCCGTGGGGCAAGCTGGCCAAGGGTCAAAAGACCCGCAACAACAAGCGTACGGATTCCATGATCGTGAAGCAGCGAAAGGCGAAGGGCTGATATGCGGAGCGTTAAGAAGGGGCCTTTCTGCGATGGCCACCTGATGCTGAAGATTCAGGCGGCTCAGAGCGAAGGCTCGAAGAAAGTCATCAAGACCTGGTCGCGTCGCTCCACCATCTTCCCGGAAGCCGTGGGGCTCACGTTTGCGGTGCACAACGGCCGCAAATTCGTGCCCGTGTTCGTCACCGAGAACATGGTGGGCCACAAGTTCGGCGAGTTCGCCCCCACCCGCACCTTCCATGGTCACGCTGGTGACAAGAAGAAGGGCGGCAAGGGCAATCCGCGTACCGGCAAGGCCTGATTTCCACCGTCGCGATTCGCGGGCCGGAGGTTTTCGTTACCTCGCGGCCCGCGACGCATTTTGGGAATCGGAGTGGGGGAGAGGGGCGTTGCAAGCGACCATGAGAGCTGCAGCCGTAATCGGACTTTTGCTGGTGGCCGGGTGTCAGAGCTCGCGCCCCGCACCGGCCGAGCCGCGGGTTTCCGGGCCGTCCGCGCCGTCCGCGCCGCGAGGTACCGCGGCGGACCAGCATCCAGCCGATGAAAAGGCGGACGCGGGCGTCGACTTCGCGGCTTCGGTGCGCGCCGCCCTCGCGAAGCAAGCCCTGCCGGCGGTGGCAGCGGTGCTCGACGCACGTTCGGGCAAGGCGCTGGCCCTGGTTGGGCAAGGCGGAGTGGACGCGAGCAGCACCGTGCTCCGGCCCGGGTCGACGATGAAACCTCTGGTGGCGTTTGCCGCGGCCAAGGCCGGGGTGCTCGGGCCGCAGCACCACGTGACCTGCGATGGCAGCTACAAGAAGGCCTTCCACTGCTTCGACAAGCATGGGGATCTGAGCCTTTCGCAGGCCATCGAGACGTCGTGCAACGTGTACTTCTTCGATCTGGCCGACCAAATGGGCACGGCTCGGCTCCGCAGCGGGCTCGGCGAATTCGGCGTCACGGTGCCGAGCGACGCGCGGCTGAAGGAGAAGCTGGTGAAAGACTTTCCTCCCTATGTGGGCACAGGGGAGGGGCCGTACGGTGTGACCGCGGAAACGCTGGCGACGGCGTACCAGAAGCTCGCCACGGAGCTCGGCGCGCATCACGAGGCCGTGTACGGCGAGATCACGAAGGGTTTGCGGGACGTGGTCGCGAGCGACACCGGCACCGGGCGCGCGGCGGGGGTGGCGGGGCTCGATGTCGGAGGCAAGACCGGCACCACGCAGGGCGATCCGGACAAGCCCGTCGACATGGCGCCGAGCACGGGCTGGTTCGCGGGCTATGCGCCCGTGGGGTCACCCGAGATCGTGGTGGCGGTGGCGGTGGTCGGCGGAGGGCCCGGCGGCAAGAGCGCCGCGCCCATTGCCCACGACATCTTTCAGGCCTGGCGTCAGTAGGCGACGCCGGAGTAAGGGCACTGCTTCATCTGGTCCGGGTCGCAGGGAGACGGCGGCATGCAGTCGAACCACTCGGGGCAGCTCGCGTCCTGCTCGCAGCCGCAGCCGCAGGAGTTGGTGAAGGGCGTGGTGTACCCAGGGCACTGCACGCCGGCCTTGCACTCCGCCGGCGTGTAGTACTTGCGCCACCATTCCTTGCTCGGGTCGCAGGCGCACGCCTTCTTGGTGCAACCGACGCCGCCGCTGGTGCAGGTGCAGGTGTTGCAGCCGTCCAGCGAGGGAAAGCTCTCGCCGTCCTTGTACTCCTTGCCCGCGTAGCTGCAGGTCTGCGCGCAGATGGCGAGGGTACAGGAGACCTTGCCGTTGTCCTGGCAGAAGCACTCGTTGCAGCCGTCTCCCGCCGGGAAGGATTGGCCCGCCACGTAGGTCTTGCCCTGATACTCACACGTGGTGGCGCAGGCCTTCTCCGTGCAGCTGACGGAGCCGTTCGCGTTGCAAGTGCACTGGTTGCAGCCGTCCGTGGCCGGGAAAGATTCGCCGGGCTGATGGCTCTTGCCGTCGTAGCTGCAGCCATCGACGCAGGCGAGGAGCGTGCACGCGACCTGGCCGTCTTGCGCGCAGCTGCAGGTGTTGCAGCCGTCGCTCGAAGGAAACGAGTCGCCGGCGGAGTAGCTCTTGCCGCCGTAGCTGCAGTCTCCGCCGGAGCCGCCGGGGTCCTTGGTGGTGGAGCCGCTGCACGCGGCGAGCCAGAGCGCGGCGAAGACCATCAGTGATCGAGCTGTCGTCATGTGAGCCACTCCCGGTGTGTGCCAAGCTCCGGAGACCGGAAATCCGAGCCTCGCGACGAAAC
The DNA here is from genome assembly GCA_020633235.1 of Polyangiaceae bacterium. NCBI lineage: Bacteria > Pseudomonadati > Myxococcota > Polyangiales > Polyangiaceae > Polyangiaceae bacterium. The sequence goes on from JACKEA010000004.1 coordinate 247,173, forward strand.
AATGAAAATTCCGTGCCGAGGAAGCCGCACCCGTCGGCGGGCGTAGGACGGCCGGGTGCGAGGCGTCCTGCTTTCGGCCTGCGACGAGCCGGGGGCCGGCGCTTCGCGCCTTTCAGCTATCGAGCAACTCGCGGACGGTCTCCGCGTCCGAGAACGGCAGCGTCTCGTTGCCGATGGTCTGGCCGGGCTCGTGACCCTTGCCTGCGATGACCACTACGTCGCCGGGCTTCGCCGCTTCGAGGGCCGCCCGGATGGCCGTTCGGCGATCCAGCTCCACCTGTACGTAGGCGCGGCCGCCCTTGCGACAGCCACCGCTCACGGCCTTGGCGATGTCCGCGGGCTTTTCGTGGCGCGGGTTGTCGTTGGTCACGATCGCGCGATCCACACGCTGACCGACGGCGCGCCCCATGGGGCCGCGCTTTTCCTTGTCGCGGCCGCCGCCGGCGCCAAACACCACGATCACGCGGTGATCCCCCGCCAGCGCCCGGGCCGAGTCGCACATGCGGGCCAGGGCATCCGGCGTGTGGGCGAAGTCCACCGCGACGATGGGCTCTCGCGCGATGATCTCGAAGCGGCCGGGCACCTGAGGACAGCTCGCGAGGCCGCGGCGCACCGTGTGTCCGTCGATGCCGTAGCGCAGCGCCGCGCACGCCGCGCCCAAGGCGTTCTCCGCGAACACGTGGCCCACCAGTGGCACCTCGAGCTCGCCGCCCAGCGCTTCCGCCAGCTCCGAAGGCTCGAGCCGCGCCCGCGTGCCCGCGGCCGACAGCTCGATGCTTGCCGCCGACAGATCCACCGCGTGCAACGCGGGTCCGCGATTGGGTGCCGCGTACCACAGCCGGAGCACATCCGGTGGCGTGACGCGATCGAGCAGCAGTGACGTTTCGTCTGCGGCGTTCAGCACCGCCGTGCGCCCCGGGCCGAGGTGCACGAAGAGCTGCGCCTTGCTCGCCAGGTAGTGCTCGAAGGAGCCGTGGGCATCCAGGTGATCCCGCGACAGATTGGTGAACACGCCCAGGTCGAAGCGCCACTTGCGCGCGTAGCCGTTCGCCAGCGCCTGGCTCGTGACCTCCACCACGGCGTCTTTCGAACCCGCCTGCGCCGCCTTCTCGAAGGCCTGCACGTAGCCGCCCAGGGTACGGGGTACGTCCAGCGTTTCGTCGTCCAGGCGATAGCCCAGGGTCGTCTCGAGCAGCACGCGCTTGCCCGCCGCCCGGAGCACGCTCGCGATCAGCGAGCTCGTGCTCGTCTTGCCGTTGGTGCCCGTCACCCCGAAGGTGAAGAACGGTTCCGCCCACGCATGCGGGGGCTTCGTCGGCCGGGGCACTTCCGGAGCGTCCGTCACGCCCTCATCCTGCCATCCCCGCCTGACAACCGCCTTGTGAATTTGGGTGTCGGTGCGGCGCGATTCCGTCGCGCTGGCGCGCGTCGTTTCCGCGGCGAACCAACAACATCATGGCGGCTTCGACCGGTGCAGAATTGAGAGCGGCACGGGACGGTTCAGGTCGGAGGCGGCGAGAATCAAGAAGCAACGAACAAAACGAAACGGGCCTCCCGTGGGGGAAGCCCGTTTCGAACTCTGGCGCGGGGAGCGTCAGGGTGTGTTGTAGGCGTCGATGCCGTACGCGCAGGCCTTGAAATCCTCCGCACAGTCGTTCGTGCCAGGCGCGTAGTCGTTGTAGCACTGAATGATGTCTACGCGGGTCTGCTCGTTCATCGAGTTCATGACCTGCTGGCACTGCGATTCGTCGATGCCGGCTGTGCCACCACTGACGGCAGGACAAGAATCGGCGACGTCCTTGCAGCTCGTTGCACCAGCGTCCCCAACCGTTACTGGGCCTACCCCACAGGCGAGGCTGAACGTATTGTTGATGCAATCGTTCACCGCGTTGTCGTGGTCGACCGAGCACTGATCGCTGACGTTGATGGCAGCAAGGCAATTGTAGAGTGCCTCGGTCACGCCAGGGCGACCGTGCAGCTCCATGTAGTCGCAGAAGATCGCGCCCGAGGGCTGCAGCCCACCCTCGATACCTGCGTCCGGGTCGCCGGGACAGCTGGTGCTGTAGTACGGCAAGCCGGCACAGATGCCGCCTTCGAGTCCGGCGTCACTCTGGGTATCGTCGCCCAGGCAAGCGCCGCCGTCCGCGCCTGCGGTGCCGCCGCCGCCTGCAGCGCCAGCCACACCCGCGGTGCCGCCGCTGCCGGCCTGACCCGCGCTGCCGGCCTGACCGCCGCCGCTCCCCGCGGTGCCGCCGCCGGTGCCGCCCACGCCACCCGAACCGGAAACGCCGGCGTCCGTGTCGGTGGCCACGTCTTCGCTGCTACAACCTGCCGCTACTGCGGCCGTGGAGGCCAGCAGGGCCGTGATGGCCAAGAATCGTTCGACTTTGATCTGCATCTAGAAGCCCTCCCAGTCTCAATGAAGGAAACCGAGGCCGACTATCGGCCTACGGCGTCTGACGAAGGAATACGCTAGCAATTCGACCAGACTACCCGATTTTCTGCCACGCCGGGCTTTTCCAAACGTGCTGGACTTTCTGCGGGTTCTTGGGGCCGCGCCCGGTGAACGGCTGAACAGTAGAGAAATCGGGGGTTTTGGCGCCTCTTCGGAGGGCTTGCGAAGGTCCAAACGCTCTGCTAGTTAGCGGTCCCCTTTTTCGGCGCCTCTCGTTCGTTCACTCGACCGGTCGGTGCCGAAGCCGCCCGAAATCACAGGCGGCTCGCGCAGTCTCCGTGACTGCAACTCGAACCGCCGCGACATCGGGTGACCGATGCTGGGGCCACGACTCGGTGCCTCCTCGATTGAGGGCAGCGGGTGTTGTCAGGAATGTGTGGCGATGATCAGCCGAGCAAAAGCGAACTTCCAACGGATCAGCCCGCGCAAGGCGCGGATGGTCATCAACATGGTTCGTGGTCGTGATGCCGCAGAAGCACTGCAGCTCCTCGACTTCACCCCGAAGGCCGGTGCACCGGTCGTCAAGAAGCTCCTCGCGAGTGCCTTGGCGAACGCCCGCACGAAGCGCCCCGACGTGGACGCGGACGCGCTCTACATCAGCAAGGCCACGGTCGACAAAGGACCGGACCAGCACATGCGTCGCTGGCGCCCGCGCGCCATGGGCCGCGCAACTCGTGTCACCAAAGGCGTGAGCCACATCATCATCGAGCTCGACGAGCGCTAAGAGGACTCAGAAACATGGGACAGAAGACTCACCCGTACGGCTTTCGGCTCGGCGTCATCAAGAGCTGGACCAGCAAGTGGTACGAGGACTCCCACTACAAGAAGTGGCTGCACGAGGACATTCGCATCAAGCGTGCGGTCAAGGACTACCTCTACAACGCGAACGTCGCGAGCGTGGAGATCGAGCGCGCTGCCAACAAGGCGAAGGTGATCGTGTTCACCGCTCGCCCCGGCATGGTGATCGGCAAGGGCGGCAAGGGCATCGAGATCCTCAAGAGCGGCAATCTGGATTCCGCCGCCAAGGGTGAGACCAAGTTCCCCGGCGTGCAGTCGTTCACCGAGAACGAGGTGTTCATCGACGTCCAAGAGGTGCGCAAGGCAGAGACCAACGCGCAGCTGGTGGCCGAGAACATCGCCACCCAGCTGGAGCGCCGCATCGCGTTCCGCCGCGCCATGAAGAAGGCCCTCAGCACCGCGATGAAGTTCGGAGCCAAGGGCGTGCGCATCCGCTGCGCCGGTCGCCTCGGCGGCTCGGAGATGGGTCGCGTCGAAACCTACCGCGAGGGGCGCGTGCCCCTGCACACCCTGCGCGCCGACGTCGACTTCGGCTTGGCCGAGGCGCGCACCACCTACGGCACCATCGGTGTGAAGGTGTGGATCTTCAAGGGCGAGGTTCTGCAGCGCAAGGCGCGCCGCATTCCGGAGTGATGAGTCATGCTCTCCCCCAAGCGAACGAAATTCCGCAAGCAGCAGAAGGGCAAGAACCGCGGCATTGCCTGGCGCGGTAGCGACGTGTCCTTCGGCGATTTCGCGTTGCAGTCCCTGGATGGCGCCTGGATCACCGCGCGTCAGCTAGAGGCCGCGCGTATGGCGATTCAGCGGCACGTGAAGCGCGCCGGCAAGCTCTACATCCGGATCTTCCCGGACAAGCCCATCACCAAGAAGCCCCTCGAAGTCCGCATGGGTAGCGGTAAGGGCGCCGTGGAGGGCTGGGTGGCCGTGGTCAAGCCTGGCCGCGTGCTGTTCGAGATCGCGGGCGTTCCCGAAGACCTGGCGCGCCAGGCCTTCAAGCTGGCCTCGGCCAAGCTCCCCATCGAGACGCGCTTCTTGGCGCGAGGAGATCTGTGATGAACGCCAAAGAGCTCCGGGAGCGCACGACCGAGGATCTGGTCGAGCTCGAGAAGGCCCTCAAGAAGGACCTGTTTTCGTATCGGATGAAGAATTCCACCAGCCAGCTCGACGACACGAGCCTCCTTTCGAAGACTCGAAAGGACATCTCTCGCATCGAGCAGATCCTTCACACGCGTCGCAGCGACAGCGCAAAGGGTGAGTCATGAGCTCCGCAGTAGAAGATCGCTCAGTCAAATCGCGTCGCCGATTCATCGGCCGCGTCAAGAGCGACAAGATGGACAAGACCGTGGTGGTCGAGGTCGTCCGTTTCAAGATGGACGCCATGTACAAGAAGTACGTTCGCGTCCGCACCCGCTACCAAGCGCACGACGAGAAGAACCAGTACAAGATCGGTGATCGCGTGGAGATCGCGGAGCACCGTCCCCTTTCCAAGCGCAAGCGCTGGAACGTGGTTCGTCTCATCGAGCGTCCGGCGGAGCTCAGCTAGGAGTCGTCGCCATGATTCAAGCGGAGTCCTTCCTCGACGTAGCCGACAACTCCGGCGCCAAGCTCGTTCAGTGCATCAAGGTGCTGGGCGGGTCACGGCGGCGCTATGCCGGCCTGGGCGACATCATCGTCGTCAGCATCAAAGAGGCGCTGCCCAACAGCAAGGTGAAGAAAGGTGACCGCGCCAAGGCGGTCGTCGTTCGCACCAAGCGCGAGTATCGGCGCGCCGACGGCAGCTACATCAAGTTCGATTCGAACAGCGCCGTTCTCATCAATCCCCAGATGGAGCCGGTTGGCACACGCATCTTCGGCCCCGTCGCTCGCGAGCTGCGCGGCAAGCGCTTCATGAAGATCATCTCGCTCGCTCCGGAGGTGCTGTGATGGCTCAGCGCATCAAGGTTGGAGACGAGGTCATCGTCATCAGCGGTGTGGACAAGGGCAAGCGTGGCAAGGTCACGCGAGTGCTCCTGGACAAGAACCGGGTGGTGGTCGAGGGCGTGAATCAGGTCAAGCGACACCTCAAGGCCACGCAAGCCGGCCCGGGTGGCATTCTCGAGGTCGAGGCCCCGCTGTCGGCCAGCAACGTGATGCCGGTGGATCCCGAGACGGGCAAGCCCACTCGCATCAAGTTCCAGACGAAGGACGGGAAGAAGGAGCGCATCGCCAAGAGCGGCGCCGCGCTGCCCACCCCGCAGGAATGATCATGGCGGACGTGGTAGAGCCTCGCTTTCGCGAGAAGTATCAGAAGGAAATCGTGCCGGCGCTGATGAAGCGCTTTGGCTACAAGAACTTGATGCAGGTGCCCCGCATCAAGAAGGTCGTGGTCAACATGGGCCTGGGCGAAGCGGTGGGGAACCCGAAGCTCATCGACGCGGCCGTGGTGGAGCTCGCCGCCATCACGGGTCAGAAGCCCGTGGTCACCCGCGCCAAGAAGTCCATCGCCAGCTTCAAGCTGCGCGAGGGCATGCCCATCGGCGCCATGGTGACCCTGCGGCGCGAGCGGATGTGGGAGTTCCTCGATCGACTCATCACCTTGAGTCTGCCGAGCGTGCGCGATTTCCGCGGCACCAGCCCGCGAGCCTTCGACGGCGCGGGCAACTACACCCTGGGTCTGCGCGAGCAGATCGTGTTCCCGGAGATCGACTTCGACAAGGTCGACAAGATCAAGGGACTCAACATCACCATCAACACGACGGCCGAGACGGACGAGGAAGCCAAGGAGCTCCTCGCCCAGCTGGGCATGCCGTTCCGCAACTGAAGGTCCGAGGAGCTACGACAATGGCGCGTGCATCCCAGTGGGTGAAGCTGAACCGACAGCCGAAGTTCTCGACTCGGCACGTCAACCGCTGCCACGTGTGCGGGCGGCCTCGGGCTGTCTACCGCGACTTCAACCTGTGCCGCATCTGCCTGCGCAACCTGGCGCTGAAGGGCGAGCTGCCCGGCGTGACCAAGGCGAGCTGGTGACACCATGATGACCGATCCGATTTCCGACATGCTGGCGCGTATCCGCAACGCGGCGCTCGCGCGGCATGAGATGACTCACATCCCGCACAGCCGCCTGAAGAAGTCCGTGGCCGAGATCCTCAAGGCCCAGGGCTACATCGCGGACGTGCGCTCGGAGAAGTGGGGTCCGCAGCAGCGTGAGTCGATCACCGTCGTGCTGAAGTACGGCCGTGACCGCAAGTGCGCGTTTCAGGGCCTGCGCCGCGTGTCCAAGCCGGGCCGCCGCGTGTACGTCGGCCACGACTCGATTCCCCGCGTCCTCAGTGGTCTCGGTGTTGCCATTCTGAGCACGCCCCAGGGACTGATGACGGACGCCGACGCCCGCAAGAACAAGGTGGGCGGCGAAGTCTTGTGTGAGGTTTGGTGATGGCTCAGGAGCAGACAACCCCGACCAAGCAATCGCGCTTGGGCAAGCGGCCCGTGTCCGTGCCGAAGGGCGTCACGGTCAACGTGAACGGCACCAAGGTCGAGGTGCAGGGACCGAAGGGCAAGCTCTCCCGCGAGCTGCCGAGCACCATCCAGTTCAAGAAGGATGGCGACAGCTTCACGGTGGACGCTTCCAGCGCCGGCCGAGATGCGTCGCGACTCCAGGGCCTCGGCCGCGCGTTGCTCGCCAGCATGGTGAAGGGCGCAGCGGAGGGCTATGAGCGAGTGCTCGAGCTCGTCGGCACCGGCTATCGCTGCGAGGTGAAGGGCCGCACGCTGACCCTACAGCTCGGCTTCTCCCATCCTGCAAAGGTGGAGCTGCCCGCAGAGGTGAGCGCCACGGTGCCGGGTGACTCCAAGGGCACCATCTTGATCCTCACGTCGGCGGACAAGGCCTCTCTGGGCCAGGTCGCGGCCACGGTTCGTTCTCTGCGTCCGCCTGAGCCGTACGGCGGCAAGGGTGTGCGCTATCGCGGTGAGCAAATCCGTCGCAAGGCGGGCAAGGCCGGCAAGGGCGGCAAGAAGTAGTCGGAGTTTTCGCCATGTTTCACGGCAAATTGACGGGACGGGAGCGACGCAAGCTCCGCATTCGGCGCAAGATCTCGGGCAGCACGGGGCGTCCCCGCCTCAGCGTGTTCCGCACCTCGCGACACATCTACGCTCAGGTCGTGGACGACGTTCAGGGCACCACCCTGGCCGCGGCCTCCACGCTCTCGCGCGACCTGAAGTCCACCTTGGACGACGACAAGAAGACGGATGCCGCCAAGAAGGTGGGCGCGCTGATCGCGAAGATCTGTCTGGAAAAGAAGATCGACAAGGTCGTGTTCGACCGCAACGGATACCTCTATCACGGGCGTGTGAAGGCGCTCGCGGACGCAGCACGCGAGGCCGGCCTCTCGTTCTGAGAAGCGAAAATAGGAAACGAAGATGGCATTCGAGCACTATGACGAAGAGAAGCTGAAAGAGCGCGTCATCCACATCAATCGCGTTGCGAAGGTGGTGAAGGGTGGCCGTCGCTTCAGCTTCGCGGCGCTGGTCGTGGTCGGCGACGAGGCGGGCCACGTGGGCGTCGGCCTGGGCAAGGCCAACGAGGTCCCGGAGGCCATCCGCAAGGGCAACGACCAAGCTCGCAAGAACCTGTTCAAGGTCCCGATGATCGGCGCCACGGTTCCCCACGAGGTGGTGGGCGAGTTCGGCGCGGGTCGCGTCCTGCTCCGCCCCGCCGCTCCGGGTACCGGCGTCATCGCCGGCGGTCCGGTGCGCGCCGTGGTGGAGTCGGCCGGCATTCAGGACATCCTCACGAAGTGCCTGGGCTCGGCCAACAAGTACAACGTGGTCAACGCCACGGTGGAGGCCCTCAAGGCCCTGCGCGCTCCAGAAAATGTGGCTAACGCTCGCGATATGGGCGTGGAGCACGTGACGAATGACTATCCCGTGGCCAAGATGAGCGCCACGGCTGCCGCCGCGCAGTCGATCGTCAGCTCCACCAATAGCGGTGGAGGAGTAGCGCCGTGACTCCCTCGAAGCTCGAAGTTCGCCAAGTCACCAGTGAGATTGGCCGTCCCCACCCCCAGCGCCGGGTCCTCAAGGGCCTGGGCCTCCGGGGTATCGGCTCCTCGGTGGTGGTCGACAACACGCCGTCGTTCCGCGGCATGATCAAGAAGGTGATCCACCTGGTGAAGGTGGAGGAGAAGAAGTCATGAGCGACGTGCTTTCACGGCTTTCGCCGCCTCCTGGCGCGCGAACCACGGAAAAGCGCATCGGGCGTGGTGTGGGCAGTGGTCTGGGCAAGACCGGTGGCCGCGGCCAGAAGGGCCAGAAGGCCCGTCAGCCCGGCAACATCCACAAGCTGCATTTCCAGGGTGGTCAGACGCCCATGCAGCGGCGTCTGCCCAAGCGTGGTTTCCGCGTTCCTTTCCCGATCAAGACGGTGGCGATCAACGTCGCCGCCCTCGATCGCTTTGACGCCGGCGCCACGGTGGACGAGGCCGCTCTGCGAGAGGCTCGCTTGGTTCAGGGCCGCGAGGTCCGCATCAAGATCCTGGGCGAGGGGGAGCTCAAGAAGGCTCTCACCGTCAGCGCCCACGGCTTCAGCAAGTCCGCGCAAGAGAAGATCGCGAAGGCGGGCGGCAAGGTCGTCGTGATTCCGCCGAAGCACGCCCAGGCCGGCGGGGACGAGGCCCCGCCCGCTTCCTGATCCCGCTTTAGAGTCGAGGCGCCTTCATGGCCGTCGTTCGCGGGTTTTCCAACATTACCAAGGTGCCGGAGCTGCGCCGGCGCATCGCTTTCACCTTGGGGATCCTCGCGATCTATCGCGTGGGCGTGTTCATCACCACGCCGGGCGTCGACCGCAACGTGATGCGCAACATCGTGAGCGGGCAGGGCGGCCTCTTGGGTCTGTTCAACCTGTTCTCCGGTGGCGCGCTCTCGAACCTGTCGATCTTCGCGCTGGGCATCATGCCCTACATCTCCGCCAGCATCATCATGCAGCTCTTGGGCATGGTGAGTAAGCAGGTGGAAGAGATGCGCAAAGAGGGTGAGGCCGGGCGCCGCAAGCTCGAGCAGTACACCCGCTACGGCACCATCGTACTGTCCGCATTTCAGTCGTTCGGCGTGGCCCTGTATCTGGAAGGCCTGAACGACTCCGACATGGGCGGCGGTCGTTTTGGCGACGTCGTGCAGAGCCCCGGCTGGGGCTTCCGCCTAATGACCATGATCACCCTGACCACTGGTACGGGTCTGATCATGTGGCTCGGCGAGCAGGCGACGGAGCGAGGCGTCGGCAACGGCATCTCCCTCATCATCTTCGCCAGCATCGTCAGCGGCATCCCGACCGGGATCGGCAAGTACTGGGCGGCCAACGCCGGACAGATCGAGCCCCTGACCATCACGATCCTCGGTGCCATCATCTTGATCAGCATCGCCATCGTGGTGTTCTTCGAGCGCGCCCAGCGGCAGATCCCCATCCAGTACGCGCGCCGACAGGTCGGACGACACATTTATGGTGGCCGCAGCGCCCACCTGCCGCTGAAGGTGAACATGGCGAGCATGATCCCGCCGATCTTCGCCTCCAGCTTGCTGATGTTCCCCACCACCTTGGCGAACTTCAACATCCCGGGCATGACGCGCTTCGCGGCGATCCTGAATCGCGGCGACTGGGTGTTCCACACCTTCTTCGGCGCGCTCATCATCTTCTTCTGCTTCTTCTACACCGCCGTCACGTTCCAGCCCGTGGAGGTGGCAGACAACCTGAAGAAGCAACAAGCGAACATTCCGGGCATCCGTCCCGGGAAGCAGACGGCCGAGTACCTGGACCGGGTGCTCACTCGCCTCACGGTGGGTGGCTCGATCTACGTGGCGGCCATCTGCGTGGTGCCTGCGGTGATCAGCCAGGCCCTCCGCGTGCCGTTCCAGTTCGGTGGCACCAGCCTGATGATCGTCGTGGGTGTTGCGCTCGAGACGGTCAATCAGATCGAGGCGCACCTCATCACCCGCAGCTACGAAGGACTCACCGGCCCGCGGATGACGCGCCTCAGCGGTAGGAGGGCCACGTCATGAGCATCCGCATCGTGCTCGTCGGACCGCCGGCGAGCGGCAAGGGTACCCAGGCGAACGTCCTGTCCGAGGGCTACGCCGTTCCCAAAATCTCCACCGGGGACATGCTCCGTGAGGCCAAGGCCGCGGGAACCGCGCTGGGTAAAGAGGCCGAGAAGTTCATGACCGCCGGCAAGCTGGTGCCGGACGAGGTGGTGATTGGCCTGGTGGACGAGCGCCTGAACGCCGCCGACGCCGAAAATGGCTTTATTCTCGACGGTTTCCCCCGCACCACCGCCCAGGCCGAGGCGCTCGAGGGTTTGTTGGCTCGCCGCGGAACCCCCCTGAACGCCGCCATCCAGATCGACGTCGCGAAGGACCTGCTCGTGGAGCGGGCCACCCTCCGCCGCATCGATAAACGGACTGGACAAATCTACCATCTGAAGTACTCTCCGCCCCCCCCGGACGCCGACCTCGAACAGCGAGCCGACGACCGGGAAGAGACGGTGCGGCGTCGTCTCGACGAGTACGACGCAATGACGGCGGCGCTGCTGCCGTTCTACGAGCAGCGAGGGCTGCTCAGGCGAGTCGACGGCGTCGGCTCCCCGGAGGAGGTCACCGCCCGAATCAAGCAACAGCTCGGGAAGTGACCAGAGATTGGAATCAAGGAGAAGCGGAACGACCCAGACTGGTTTGATCGAGGAGGTGTTACCCAATCAGATGTATCGGGTACGCCTCGACGACGGCAAGACGGTGCGAGCAGGAGTCTCGCCCAGCCTCCGCCACTCGGTAGTGAGGTTGATCGCCGGAAGCCGAGTCGCCGTGAAGCTCACGAGCCACGATCCAAACCGAGGTCAGATCGTCAAGCAGATGTAAGCCGCACGTCGAAGGATTTGGTCATGAAGGTTCGTCCCAGCGTCAAAAAGATTTGTGACAAGTGCAAGGTCATCAAGCGCAAAGGCGTCGTGCGCGTGATCTGCGACAACCCGCGCCATAAGCAGCGTCAGGGCTGATCGAAACGGAGCTCAGAGAATGGCACGCATCGCAGGAGTGGATCTCCCCCGTCGCAAGCAGCTCGTCTACGCGCTGCCTTACATCTACGGAATCGGCGACAAGACCTCGCGAGACATCTGCGCGAAGGCCGGCATCCCCGAGAACAAGCGCGTCGAGGAGCTGACGGACGCGGAGGTCAAGGCCATCCGCGACACCATCGAGGCGAACGTCAAGGTGGAGGGCGATCTGCGTCGCGAGATCCAACAGAACATCAAGCGTCTGATGGACCTCGGTTGCTACCGCGGCCTCCGTCACCGCAAGGGCCTGCCGGTCAACGGGCAGCGCACCCACACCAACGCCCGCACCCGCAAGGGCCCGCGCAAGGGCGCGGCTCGTCGCTGAGGACTGAACGATGGCGAATCCCAAGAAGCGCACTCAGAAGAAGGTCGTCAAAAAGAACATTGCGACCGGCATCGCGCACATCCGCTCGACCTTCAACAACACCATCGTGACCATCACCGACATCAACGGAAACGTGGTGTCGTGGGCCAGCGCTGGCTCGCGTGGCTTCAAGGGCTCGCGCAAGAGCACGCCGTTCGCGGCGCAGCTGGCAGCAGAAGAGGCGGCACGTCGCGCTCAGGAGCACGGTATGCGCTCCGTCGCCGTGTTCGTGAAGGGCCCCGGCGCGGGCCGTGAGAGCGCGCTGCGCGCATTCCAGCAGACCGGCTTCAAGGTCACCCTCATCCGGGACGTGACCCCGGTCCCGCACAACGGCTGCCGTCCGCCCAAGCGGCGTCGCGTCTAATCTGAAGGAACGGATCGAAAATGGCTCGGTATCTCGGACCCGTCTGCAAGCTCTGTCGCCGTGAAGGCATGAAGCTCTACCTGAAGGGAGAGCGCTGCTACACGGAGAAGTGCGCCGTCGTGCGCCGGCCCTATCCCCCGGGGCAGCATGGTCAGGGTCGCATCAAGCTCAGCGAGTACGGCCTGCGTCTGCGTGAGAAGCAGAAGATGCGCCGCATCTACGGTCTCCTCGAGAAGCAGTTCTCCGGGTACTACGCCCAGGCCTCCGGCATGAAGGGCCGGACCGGTGAAGAGATGCTCGGTCTCATCGAGCGTCGCTTGGACAACGTGGTTCACCGCATGGGCTTTGCCTCCAGCCGCCCGCAGGCGCGGCAGCTGGTGCGCCACAACCACATCCTGGTCAACGGCAAGCGGGTCAACATTCCGAGCTTCGTCGTGAAGCCGAACGACAAGATCGAGATCCGAGAGAAGAGCAAGAAGATCGCCTTCGTGGCGGCTGCCTTGGCCGCCTCGGACAATCGTCAGCAGTCGAGCTGGCTCGATGTCGACAAGGATTCGATGAGCGGCGTGTTCAAGGGCATGCCGGTGCGTGACGAGCTCAACGAGCCCATGGTTCGTGAGCAGTACGTCGTGGAGTACTACTCGCGGTAATCCGCCGCGAAGCATGACGCGGGCAGGCCGCGGGACGCATCGGTGGAGCGGGTTCCCCGAGCGTCCGGGACGGTCGCGCGAACCCCAAACGAGAGGAACATCGCATGGTCAGTCAAATGATGAGCCGCAACTGGCGGGACCTGATCCGCCCCAAGGCGATCCACCTGGAGCAGGAGTCCGGCACGGACTTTTACGGCAAGTTCACCTGCGAGCCTCTCGAGCGCGGCTTCGGCATCACCATCGGCAACTCCCTGCGTCGCGTGCTGCTCGCATCGCTGCAGGGCGCCGCCATCACGGCAGTCCGCGTGGAAGGAGCTCTCCACGAGTTCACCACCATCCCCGACGTCCTCGAGGACGTCACGGACATCATCCTCAACCTCAAAGAGGTGGTGTTCAAGGCGGAGACGCCCAAGACCTACACGGTGCGCCTCGAGAAAGAGGGCCCGGGCCTCATCACCGCTGGTGACATCAAGATGGTGGACGGCCTCGCGGTGCTCAACCCCGATCACGCAGTGGCCACGCTGGACAAGAAGGGTCCGCTCAGCATGGAGCTGACGGTGAACGTGGGCCGCGGCTACGTTCCCGCGGAGCGCAACAAGAGCCCGACAATGCCGATCGGCACGATCCCGATCGACGCGCTGTTCTCGCCCATCCGCAAGGTGAACTACACCGTGCAGAATGCGCGCGTTGGCCAGCAGACGGACTACGACAAGCTGGTGCTCGAGGTGTGGACCAACGGCGCCGTGAAGCCCGCGGATGCCGTGGCCTTCGCCGCCAAGATCCTCAAGGAGCAGCTCGCGATCTGGATCAACTTCGAGGAGACCGAGGAGACGACCTACATCGCTCCCGGCACCGAAGAAGAGCCCCTCAACGAGAACCTGTTCCGCTCCGTCGACGAACTGGAGCTCAGCGTGCGTTCCGCGAACTGCCTGCAGAACGCGAACATCACGCTCATCGGCGAGCTGGTGCAGAAGACCGAGCAGGACATGCTCAAGACCAAGAACTTTGGCCGCAAGTCGCTCAAGGAGATCAAGGAGATCCTGGCGACCATGGGACTTCAGCTCGGCATGAAGTTCGACAGCTGGCCGCAGATGGTCGAGCGCTGGAAGCAGCAGCAGGCCCAGGCCTGAGCCGTTACTAGGAGCCAAGAAGATGCGTCACCGTAAAGCCGGCCGTCAGTTCGGCCGTAACACCAGCCACCGGCGCGCCATGCTGCGGGCGCTCACGGCAAACCTCGTCGCTCACGAGCGCATCGAGACCACGGACGCCAAGGCCAAGGAGCTCAAGCGGGTGGCGGAGCGCATGATCACCCGGGCACGTCGCTTGGGCGCCATCGCCTACACGCCGAACGAGGAGCTCAGCGTCGCGGATCGCGCGCGTCGGCAGGCTGCCGTTCAGCAGGTGTCGCGCTTCGTTCGTCGCTTCGGTGTGATCCAGCGAGACGGCGAAGAGAAGAAGATCGACCTGGTGGAGAAGGTGTTCGTGGAGCTGGCCAAGCGCTACGCGACGCGGCCGGGCGGCTACACGCGCATCATCAAGCTCGGTCATCGCCGCGGAGACAATGCTCCCATGGCGGTGGTGGAGCTGGTGGAGGCGAACGCCGCGCCGGAGCCCGCCAAGAAGAAGGCCGAGAAGAAGGCCGAAGCAAAGAGCGAAGAAGCCTGAGCTTCCGCGCTTGTGCGTTCGCGGCGTGATGGGCAGTGCCCGTCACGCCGCTGCGCTTTTGTGTCACTCCCAGCCCTCGTCCACGTCGTCGCGGGGAGCCCCGGGCTCGGCGGGGGACTTCACCTGAGGGAGCTTCTGCGTCGGGGAAGCGGGCGGAGGAGGACCATCCGGGCGGTAGGCTTCCTTCGGCACGCGGACGGCGCTGAGCTTGAGGGTGGGCTTGCGATGAATGGGGTCGGGAGCAGGGGGCTCCGACATCCGCAGACTCTCCGGGGGGCGGTCGAAGGTGTGGAGCTGGAGCTCGACGCCCGGTTCGTCGTGGGCCAGCTCCAGCGGCCCCAGACTGCCGCCGTTCTTGGCGACCCACGCCACGAACTCGTCCAGCGGAACGGACACCGGGAGCGGTTGGATGATCCGGGTGTAGCTGAGGCCGTCGAAGGTGAGCACGTCGATCTCGCTGAACTCGCCGAAGCCGCGCACCACCACCGAGAGCTCCCCCTCTATCCAGGTGGAGCTCGCCATCCGCCCGAGCACGTCCAGGATCCGCGCCGCGTCGTCGTGAGGCCGAGCCACCTCCGCCATGCGCTCGAGCAGGGCAAAGGCCCGCTCCCGGGGCGGCGTGTCGGACAGCGACTGCACCGGGGCGAAGGCGGACTCGATCAGCTCGTCCGTCACGTCCTGACAGCTGGTGAACCACAGGTCGACCACGGCAGGCTTCAGCCTGTGGCGGCGCACGGCTGCCGTCAACGGCGATGCAAATGCGGCCCTGACGCTTGGCGGCGTCGCTCCAGCAAAAGCAACGTCAGGGTCGCGGGCATCAACAGCACGATGGCCAGGGAAGTGACGTCCACCCGGCCGTGGTCCCGCCACGCTGCGAGGGCCGCGCCGCCGTGACTCCAGAGCTGCTGCGCCGTGAGCAGGGCGAAGGGCACGAAGAGCCAACGCGGGCGAACCCAGAGCCCGACCGCGACGAGGGCGTTCACCAGGACGAAGAGCGCGTGCCGCGCTGAGGACGAGCCGTCGTGGGCGACGGGCGCGATCGCACGAAAGGCGTGAAACGCTGCAGCCGCCGCGAAGGCCAGAGCGACCGCGCGGAAGTACCGATTCACTCCGGAGTGGCGTCCTTGCAGCAGCGGAAGCCGACCTCGTAGCCCAGATACGTCTCGTCGTGGGCCGTGGTGATGGCGCGGCAGCGATTGCGGACCGGTCCCCACCATCCGCCCTTGATCGCCGCACGGTGAGGCGGCTGCTTCCAGGGTTCGCTCACCCACTCGTTGGCGTTGCCGTTCAGATCGTAGATGCCGAAGGGCGAGACGCACTCCTTGTTCTCGCCGATGGGGCGGCGACCGTCGATGCGCTTCATCTCCGCGGCGCAGGACGCATTGGCCTGGCAGCGCGGTTGGGGCAGCATGTGCTGCTTGGGCGTGAGATAGGGCTTGTCGATGTTGCACTTCGTGGCATCGCGTTCGAAGCCGATGGCGTAGGGCCGCATCTCCTCACCCTCGCAAGCAAAGGTGAACTCGCTTTCGGTGCACAGGCGCTTGTCCTGGGCCTGGCACAGCCGCTGGGCATCGGACCAGCTCACCAGGGTCATGGGCAGCTCCCCCTCTTTGTTGGGGTACTCGTAGCGGTCCATGCAGTAGCGCATCTGGCGCGGCTCCGGCGACTTCGACACGCAACGCGTGGGCTTTTCGAACTTCAGGCATCGGTTCTTGTCCGGGCCGTGCTTCTCGTCCTGCGCGTACTCGAGACAGCGCTCTTCCACCGCCCGGCAGTAGTCCCCACTCACCAACGCCATGTCCTCGGGGCACGCGGGCTCCGCCGCAGGCGCCGTGTCGGGCTTGGGCTTCTTGATCACCGCGGCCTGGGGGCCAGGGCGGCCCTGCCGCCGCTTGTGATGGTGGTGCTTCTTGGGCGCGACCTGCGCGACGGGTGCCGCTGTCTTCGCCGAGCTCGCGGTCGCTGCTTCCGGCGCCGGCGGCGGCGAACCCTGACTGCAGCCCTGAGCCAGCACTACCGCCGAGCTCACGAGGCCCACGATGGTGACGGATCGCATGGTGGCCGACCCTACACAGCCACCCGGATCCGGCCGAGTTTTCGGCGTCAGTCGCCCTTGCCCCGAGAACCGTCCAGCGCGTCCCCGTCCGCCGCGTCCGGTTCCGTCGCCGCTCGCGTCTCCGCCTTCCCGGAGCGTTCCCCGTCCGCGTTCGCTTCCCCCGCTGCTGCCGTCTCCGCCGTCGCGTCCCCGGAGCGCTCCTCCGCGCCCGAGGCGCGGCTCTTTCCAGCTTCCGCGCCCTCGACGTCCTCTGCCCGGCCCGCGCGCTCCTCGACGCCCCCAGCGCCCCCCGTGCCCGCGTCCGATTCCGCCACCGCGTCCGGTTCCGCCACCGCGTCCATCCCCACCGCGTCCGTCCCCACCGCGTCCGTCCCCACCGCGTCCGCATCCGGTTCCGCCACCGCGTCCGGTTCCGCCACCGCGTCCGGTTCCGCCACCGCGTCCGGTTCCGCCACCGCGTCCGGTTCCGCCACCGCGTCCGGTTCCGCCACCGCGTCCGGTTCCGCCACCGCGTCCGGTTCCGCCACCGCGTCCGGTTCCGCCACCGCGGTCGCCGCGTCTGTCCGCGCCTCTTCTTCGCTGTCTTGTCGGTCCGGCGCGGAACCTCCCGCCTCGCCCCGCTTGCCGCGTCGAAACAGCGCGATGAACGCGATGGCGAACAACGCGATGGCGCCGATCGCGCCGGCCGCCCCGTATCGGTTCATCTCGCTCTTCTTCGCGAGCTCGCCGCGCTCCATGCGGCCCAAGACGTCCCGCGCAAGCGTATTGTCGCCGTCCAAGTCGATCGCGCGGCGGACCAACACCTGATCGGCAACCCCCTTCTCCTGAAGCTTCATGGCTTCGAGGGTGAGGCTGAGGCTCTGGATGCGTTTGCGGAGCGCGTCGTCGTCGGTGATGCGGTCGGCGCGATGCAGCGCGTCCAAGGCCAGATCCGGCTGCTCTTCGGCGATCTTCTTGGCGTAGTCGAAGTAGCCCGGCGCCATCTTGGCGCGGTGCTCGAACATGGGGCTGCGCGCCAGCACCTTGTCGAAGGCGGCACGCGCGGCTTCGAGTTGCCCGTTCTCGTGAGCGGAGAGGCCCTCGTCGTACAGCTTGTACACCTGCGCCAGGCGCATGCGATCGAACTCGCCGAAGAGCTCGCGCGCGGTCCGCTCCCAGGTCCACTCCCGGGGCGGCTTCTTGCCGATGATGTTCTCGTAGGTGTCCCGGAGCTGCCAGGCGCCGACCTCGCCCATCAGCGCCACCGATTGCCGCGCGGCCTCCCGGACCTGAGAGCGCTCGCTGTTGGCGAAGGAGATCACGATGCGGGCGGCGTCGGGATCGCGAACGCGACCGTAGGCGCGCAGCACGTCCGCCAGGACCTGCTGATCCTCCGTCTGCACCGTCTCGCTCGGAATCGCCTTGCCCAACATGTCGAGCTGGCGATCGGCCCAGCGAGCGATCTTCTCCGCCGGGTGACGGTGGGTCTCCACCAAGGCGGCCACGGCCTTGTCCCCCAGCTTTTCCAGCCCAAGCTGGGTGTCCACGCGCAAGAACTCGCCGAAGCGCACGTACACGTCGATCAACACACGCACGGCCTGCACGCTGCCGATCTGCACCAGCATCCGGCTCATCGCGATCACGGCGACGAGGTCCTTCCAGGCCTTGTCGTCGGGGTGAGCGTACTTCACGAGCATGTCGAGGTAGTCCGGCGTCTTCACCCGCCCGCGCTTGCCCTCCGCCTTCATTTGCTCGCGCACGTCGCTGCGAGCTTTCTTGCGGATGGACTGCAGCGTCTTCTTCATCGCGTCGCGGTCGGCCTTGTCCGCTATCGCGTTCAGGCGCTGGTTGATGGCCGGCACCATCTTGCGCGGAACTTCCAGGATCTCCCGCACCGCGGTCTCCCGGGTGTGGGGATCTTTGGAGCGGAAGTGCCCGAGCAACAGGTCGAGGTCGTCGAGCTCCCCTTGCTTGGGTTGGGGCAGCTCGAGCTTGGGCACCTCGGGCAGCGGCGGCAGCTCGTGCTGGCGCTTGGGGGGCTCGCTACCGGCGTCGTCGTCCGCTCGGGCCAAAGAGGGCGCGAGCATCAGCGCACACACCAGACACAGCCAGGCCCAGAGCGGCCGGCCGAAAGTCTGCGGGGCTCGAGTGGACGTCCTCAATCGACTATTCGGAAGTCGGAGTACTCGCCGGTGTAGCTGCGCCAACGGGTTTCTACGCGGTCTACGCGGGCGGCGGTGGGGCCCTTCTGGGCCCAGCCGTACAGCTCGCGGATCGCCACCTCTTCGCCCTCCGCCAAGACCTCGACGGAGCCGTCACTCTTGTTCTTGACCCATCCGCTCAAACCGAGCCGGCGGGCTTCGCGCTGGGTCGACGCGCGGAAGTACACGCCCTGGACTCGGCCACGGACCATCAGGTGGAGCTGCTTGAGCGCCATGGGCCCGCGGTGTAGCGGAGCTGGGACGGACGCGCCAGAGTCACCCGCAATTTCCCTGGTTTTCCCCGCACTGAACGTATGGCGACGGCTGGTGGATCCCTGGGCCGGTCCGTGATGTGATCACTCTGGTGCCGGTCGAAGGCGATCACAAGCAACGGCGCAGCGTCGCGGAGCTGGAGGTGGCGCTGGCGCGCGAGGAGCGCATTGCGGGGGCGCTGCGCGAGGTCGGCAATGCGCTCGGTACCACGCTGGATCTGGACGACCTGCTGGAGCTGATCCTGGGGAAGGTCACGGAGCTGCTGGAGGCGGATCGGGCCACCCTGTACCTCTTGGACGAGGCCAGCAAGGAGCTCGTGAGCCGTCTGGTGGTGGGCCAGAAGGTGCGCAGCATTCGGGTGCGCGTGGGTCATGGCATTGCCGGCATGGTGGCGCAGACCGGACGCCCGATTCGCCTGTCGGACGCGTATGCCGACGAGCGCTTCGAGCGGCAGTGGGACGCCCTCACGGGATATCGAACGACCAGCATGCTGGCCGCTCCCTTGAAGAACCATCTGGGGCGAACCATCGGCGTGATCCAGGTGCTCAACAAGGTGCGGGGAGCCGAGTTCACCGTCGAGGACGAGGCCCTGTTGACGGCGCTCTCCACGCAGGCCGCGGTCGCCATCGACAACTCCCGCCTGTTCCTGTCCCTGATCCAGAAGAACAAGCAGCTGCTCGACACCAAGGAACAGCTCGAGCGGCGTCTTCGGGACTTGGAGCTCTTGTTCGACTTGGAGCGCTCGACGGCTCGCGCCTCCTCGATAGAGACGCTGCTCACGGCGGTGCTCTCGCGCCTGGTGCAGGCCTGCGACGCTCTGGGGGCGGCGGTGCTGCTGGCCGAAGAAGAGAGCGGGGATCTCGTCAGCTACGTGCTCGACGGTGTGGACCCGGAGGTGCTCGGGCACATCGGCGTGAAAGCGGGAGAAGGCTTCCTGTACGCGGCGATGGAAGACGACGAGCCCTTGAAGCTGGAGAATGCGCGCAGCGACGCGCGCTGGAGCGCTCGCGTCGAAGGCGCCTACGCTTTTCCGGTGGATTCCGTGTTGGCCATTCCGTTGGAGGGCGACACCGGCGCTCTCGGAGCCATCGGCCTGTTCGGCAAGATCGATACAGCGGGCTTCTCACTGGAAGATCTCTCGCTCCTGCGCCTGGTGGGCGCCAACACCTCCACCGCAGTACGCCTGTTCCGGGCGAATCGCTCTCGAGAGGTGAGCGAGCGGCTCACCACCATTGGCCGACTCCTTTCCCAGGTGATCCACGACTTCAAGACGCCGATGACGGTGATCAGCGGCTACGTGCAGTTGATGGCCGACACCGACGAGGCCGAGAAACGCGCCGAGTTCGCCGAGGAAGTGCTCCGGCAGTTCGATCAGCTCACGGCCATGCAGCGCGAGGTGTTGGAGTTCGCTCGCGGCGAGAGGAACATCTTCATCCGCAAGGTGTACTTGAAGAAGTTCTTCGCCGACATCACGCGCCAGCTCGGCCACGAGGTGGACGGCCGTGCCATCGAGCTGGACGTCGAGGTCGACACCAAGGTCGTGGCACGTTTCGACGAGGGGCGCGTTGCGCGCGCGATCTTCAATCTGGCGCGCAACGGCGTGGAGGCCATGGCGGAGCGAGGCGGCAAGCTGACCATCTCTGCCGGCATGGAGGACTCGGAGCTCGTGATTCGCGTTTCGGACACCGGGCCCGGCATTCCTGCGGAGATCGAGGGGCGCCTGTTCCAGTCCTTCGTCTCCGCGGGCAAGCAGGGCGGTACGGGGCTCGGTCTCGCGATCGTGAAGAAGATCGTCGAGGAGCACGGCGGGCGCGTGGAGGTGGAGACCAGCAAGCGTGGCGCCAGCTTTGCCCTGCACCTGCCGCAAGAACAGGTGAAGGCCAAGGCCAAGGCCGAGCCGCGACCCGCTCACAGCGCTCGCATCGAGGAGCTGGGACCGAACTCGGAAGCGCCGCAGAGCATCAAGAGCCCTGAATGACCTTCCAGTTGCCTCTCCTCGGCGAGCGGGAAAAAGCGCTCGAGACCTGCGGATATTGTCCCAAGCTGTGCCGCGCGGTGTGTCCCGTCTCGAGCGCGGTGCGGCGCGAGACCCTCACGCCCTGGGGCAAGATGAGCGTGTCGTGGTTTGCCGCCCGCGGCGACGTCGAACTGTCAAAAGACGTGGCTTCCGTCACCTACGCATGCACCGGGTGCCTGCGCTGCAAGGAAAACTGCGATCACGACAATCCCGTCGCGGAAACGCTGGCGGCAGGGCGCGCGGACTACTTCGAGCGGGGGCTCGCCCATCCGGAAGCGGTGCGCGTGGCGCAGGGCTTCGATGCCCTCGACGCAGAAACCGAGCGCGCTGCGAAGGAGCTCTCCGATCCCGACGCCCGCACGGCGCTGGTGGTGGGCTGCGGCTACCTCCGCCACCTGCCGCAAGAAGCCCAAGCCGCGCTGCGCGCCACCAAGGCGCTGGTGGGTCCGATACGGGTGGTGGACCACTGCTGCGGCCTGCCCCTGCTGCACGCGGGAGATCGACCGGGCTTCCTGGCCGCGCGGTCGCGCATGGCGGAGGCGCTTTCGGGCGTGCGCCGTGTCGTGGCGGTGGATCCGGGCTGTGCGCGGGTGCTGTCGGATCATCAGCCGGAGCTCTTGGTACAGGTCGCGGTCAAGGCTCTCGCGCGCTTGGGGCCCGCGCCATCGCTGGCGGCGGAGGAACACGTGCGCTGGCACGACCCCTGTCATCTCGGGCGCGGCCTCGGGCTGTACGAAGCACCGCGCACGGTCCTCGGCCGCGTGCTGGGTCGCCCGCCGGCGGAGTTCTCACGCCATCACGCTCAGGCCGAGTGCAGTGGAGCCGGGGGCCTCTTGCCGGCGACCATGCCGGAGGCTTCCGCTGCCATCGCCGACGCGCGCATCGCGGATCACGAAGCACTCGGCGGCGGCGTGGTGGTCACGGCCTGCGCCGGCAGCTTGCGTCGCTTCCGCAAGAACGGAGCGCGCGCCGTGGATCTCGCCAGCGTGCTCGCGGAGAGTCTCGAGAACGGAGCGTGATGGAGTCCGAGACGCATCGTCGTCGCCGCACCGTCGCGACGCGGGTGCTGTTCTCCTACGGCTTGCTCAGCTTGCTGTTCGCCCTGGTCGCCGGCTGGGGCGTGTACGCTCTGCGACGCGCGTCGGTGGAAGCGGACCTGATGCGCAGCGGCTACCTACCGCTGTCGGCGGCGCTCAGGGACGTGGTGGCGATCCAGGACACCTGGAACACGCAGCTCAATCACATCACCACCGCGGAAAACCCCGCCGACATGAGCTTGTGGTTCGACACCGCGCTGAAGGCCGGGCGCCCCAAGATGTTCGGCGAGGTGCGAGCGGCCCTGTCGCGCGCCTTCATGTCCTCCGGAGACGACTCGGTACGCTCCGTGGGTCAGGACCTGATGCGCGAGACCGGGGCCATCCAGGAGTTCCTGTCCCAGGACCGCGAGCTCGTGACGCAGCTGTTCGACGCCCTCAAACAGGGCAACACCCAGCGCGCGGAGCAGCTGCGGGACAAGCTCGTCACCCGCGGCGCCCAAGGCAGCCGGAGACTTTCGCAGCTGGAGCAGCGCGTGCAACGCAACGTGGACGCGCTGTTGGACGCGGCGCGGGCGCGAGAGCGACTCGCGATTCGCCTGCTGGCCGCCATGGCGGCGCTGGCGCTGCTGTTCGGAATCCTGACGGCGCTGTACGCGCGACGCGTGCTGGCGCCGCTGTCCGCGGTGACGGATCGTGCCAAAGCCGTGGCCCGCGGCGATCTGACGCCGCGCCCGGTGGTGGCCTCCGCCGACGAGATCGGCGAGCTGGCGCAGACCTTCGAGAGCATGGTGAGCGCCATCGCTCGCGCCAACGAGCAGCTGCTGGCGGCGGAACGGTTGGCCACCATCGGCAAGATGGCTGCTCACGTCACCCACGAGATCCGAAATCCGCTGTCGTCCATCGCGCTGAACGTGGAGCTGCTGGAAGAAGAGGTGGGGGTGGAGGAGCCGGCGTCCGAAGCTCGCACGCTGCTCCACGCCATCAAGAGCGAGGTGGAGCGCTTGGCTTCGCTGAGCGAACAGTACCTTTCCGTCGCGCGCCAGGCGCCGCTCACGCTGGAGCGAGAGCAAGTGGGGGAGCTGGTGCAGGAGGCCTGCGATTTCATGCGCCGCGATCTGGAACGCCACGGCGTGGGCATCGAGGTGGACGTGGCCCCAGATGTGGACGTGGTGATGGCGGACGAAGGTCAGATCAAGCAGGCCCTGTTCAACCTTCTGCGGAACGCCCGTGAGGCCATGTCTTCCGGCGGCAAGGTCATCGTTTCCGTGCGAGCGGCGACGGGCGGGGGTGCGGACGTGATGGTCGAAGACGAGGGCAGCGGGATCGACGATGCCACCCGGGAGAAGATGTTCGAGCCCTTCTTCACGACCAAGGGGCACGGAACCGGCCTCGGATTGGCCATCACCCGTCAGATCGTGGAGGCTCACGGCGGCAACATCGCGTGTGACGCTCGGCCGGAGGGGGGGACGCGTTTCTGGATCCACTTGCCCTCCGCCGAGGACTCGGAGGCGTGAGGAAGACGCCCGCCCGCTTCGATGCTATGCGACGAAGCGGAGGGTATGGCTGATCTCGTCACCATCGTGCTGGCGTCATCCAACGAGGGAAAGCTCACCGAGCTACGTTCCCTGCTCGCCGATCTGCCCTTCTCCTTGGTGACGGCCGCAGACGTCCTCGGGGACAAGCTCGCGGTGGCGGAAGACGGCGATACCTTCGACGCCAACGCCGTGATCAAGGCGTCGGCGATCTGCAAGGCTACCGGGCTCGTGGCCCTGGCGGACGACAGCGGCCTGGAAGTGGACGCCCTCGGCGGTCGTCCCGGGGTGCGCTCCGCGCGCTTTGCTCACGAACGCGCGACGGACGCGGAGAACAACGCCGCCCTGCTCCGGGAGCTGGAGGAGATCGACGACGATGGTCGCCGGGCTCACTTCCGCTGCGTGCTGGCGCTGGTCACGCCGTGGAGCTTTTCGCAGCCCCGCACCGTGGAAGGGCGCGTGGAAGGGCGCATCGCGCGGGACCCGCGAGGCAGCGGCGGTTTCGGTTACGACCCGCTGTTCATCGTGGACGGTCGCGACGGCTTGGCCATGGCGGAGCTGTCCGAAGACGACAAGAACTCCCTCAGCCATCGTGCTCGCGCCGTGCGCGCGATGCGACCGTTGCTGCTCGAGCTGCTGGAAACGCAGCTATCTGAAGCCGAACGCGTCGCGGGTTAGCCGAAGCTACTCGCCGATGTCGAAGTGCCCACCGAGCTGCAACGTGACCCAGCCGTGACCGGCTCGCGCATCGCCGGACTTGGTCGCGTCCGTGCGAGTTCCGTCGGGCGCCACCCACTCCGCGGATCCGAAGGAGCCGGCGCCCAGAGTGAGCAGGGGTGACAGCGAGAATGCGCGTGTGAGGCGGATGTCGGCGCCGAGCCCGATGCGCATTTCCAATGGTGCTTCCGTGAGCTGAAGCTCGGTGCCGTCGTCCCAATGGGCGCGGAAGCGTCGATAGCCGAGGCTCAAGTCCGTGAGGAAGCCGACCTCGTCGGGATCCGACGAGAAGCGCAGGCCGATGGCGTAGTAGTCGGTGTCGCCATCGGACGACTTGCCGATGCCGGCCACGTCCTCGCTGCCGCCGCCGAGGCTGGCCCGCTCCCAGAGCAGGTACACGTTGTAGTAGCGACCGAGGCGCGCCCCTGCGTCGAGCTCGAACATGGGACCGGACGAAGCGTACTGACTCCACTTCACTTCATCCGTGACGCCACCGTTCGGGGTGCCCAGCGCCCACAGCGCTCCGAAGGGCAAGAACCAGCCGGCCCGCGCGCCGAGCCACAGCGCCGTCTTGGGCGCGCGGTGGTGCGGCTTGGGTGGGGGTGGAGGCTCGTAGATGTACTGCCCACCGGGCGGCGGAGGCTCGTACACGCCGGGCGGTGCCGCGCCCGGGGGAGGCCCGGCGGGAGCCGTCCCCGCTGGCGCGCCCCCGGGGCTCGGAGGCTCCACGTAATATTGGCTGCCCGGGTTTGGCCCACTGCCTTGTGCAGGCGCCGCGGGCGTCTCGTCCTGGGCCCATGACGTCCCCGACAGCAGTAGGCTGACGGGCACCAGAAAAAGCGCTCTCCGACGCATGTTTTGGGTATAGCACCGAGCCCTCGCCGCGGCGCGTCTGCCGACGTTGACCCCTGCCCCGGGCGCGTGCTAATCGAGCGCCGCCCTCGCACGGCGCGGGGGTGGATCGTGCCCTTCCCCGCGGCGGCCGCGGGGGTTGCCCTCCACGGAGGGCGCAGTGCAGCAAGACTGGAAAGGCGTCGGAACCTACGGGACGGTCGGTCTCGAATTCGCGCTGAGCATACTGTTCGGGCTCTGGCTGGGTCACAAGGGTGACCAATGGCTGGGCTGGGACCCCTGGCTCACGCTGATCGGGACGGGATTCGGTACCGCAGCCGGCGTTCGAGCCATCTGGCGAGCGCTGCAGCGGGCCAACCGCGAGGCCGAAGAGGCCGAGCGACGAGACCGCAAGGCTCGGAAGCAGTACCTGAATGACACCCACCACGAATGAAACCGCATCGCTGACCCGCGCCCTGGGCGCCGTGGCGGTGATCGGCGTCGTCGCCGTCGGCGTGGCCGCAGCGTTCGCGGATCTCCGCACCGCGCTGGGCGTGGGTATCGGTGCTGCGGCGGCCTTCGCCAACCTGTGGCTCATCGCGCGCATCGTGCGCGCTTTCCTCAGCGGGTCGGCTCGGCTGCCCTGGGCCTTGATCGCCGTGCTGAAGTTCACCGTGCTCTACACCGGCCTCTACCTGTTGGTGAAGCACGACGTCGTCGCCATCATGCCCCTGGCCGTTGGCTGGGGAGCCTTGCCCCTCGGGATCGTCGCTGGCCAAACCGGCGCGGCTCCTTCGGAGAGCGAGAAAGGTCACGTCGATGCCTGAACACGCATCTTGGCTCACGCTGGCACTCGCGCACATGCGCGACACGCTCGCGCACAACACGGACATGATCGGCAAGTCCTTCATTGGACAGCACGATCCGACTTGGCAGAACTTCGAGCCGCTCACCGCCTCGGCCTTGGTGTTCGTCCTCGTGGTGCTCTTGGCGCTGTTCACCCGTTCGCGGCTCGCCGACCCCGAAAAGGCCGTCGTGCCCGACGAGACGCTGACCCTGCGCACCTTCATGGAGGCGTTCCTCGGCTACTTCTACGACTTGGCCAAGGGCGTGATGGACGCGGAGCGGGCCAAGAAGTACTTCCCGCTCATCGGCGCCTCCGCGGTGTTCGTGTTCTTCTCCAACGTCTTGGCGCTGGTGCCCGGCTTTCCGGTCGCAACCAGCCACCTGAACATCACCTTCGGCTGCGCGGCCATCGTGTTCGTGGCGTTCAACGCCTACGGCGTGGCCGCCAATGGCAGCAACTACATCAAGCACCTCATGGGGCCGTCGCCGTGGTTGGCTCCGCTGGTGCTCCCCATCGAGATCATCTCGCTCTGCGTGCGGCCCGTCACTCTGGCCGTCCGCTTGATGATGAACATGGCCGTCGATCACCTGGTGATGGGCACGTTCATGGGCTTGGTCGCCGTACTGGTTCCCATTCCCGTAATGCTGCTCGGCTGCCTGGTGATCGTCGTCCAGACGCTCGTGTTCACGCTGCTCACGACCATCTACATCGGTCTCGCAACGGAGCACGACGAACACGCCCACTGACAGGTGCCTTTCAGGCATCGATTTCGGTAGCCCCCAACCGAGAAACGGACTAGAGCCGCCCCCGGCTGAAGGAAAAAGGAGACTCAGAAAATGGCCAAGAAGAAGCTGGCGCTGCTCACGGCGTCGCTCATCACCCTGATCTCGTCGAGCGCGTTCGCTCAGGACGCCGCCGGCGCCGCCGCGAACGAGTTCAACGCCAAGGCGATGGCTGGCCTCGCGGCAGGTATTGCCATTGGCCTGGCGGTGCTCGGTGGAGCCCTCGGCCAGGGTCGCGCCGCGGCCGCTGCTCTCGAAGGCATCAGCCGTAACCCGGGCGCCGCAGCGCGCATTCAGACCCCGATGATTCTGGGTCTGGCGCTGATCGAGTCGCTCGTGCTGTTCGCGTTCCTCATCGCCTTCTTCCTGCAAGGCAAGGTCTGAGGTCCGGCGGCCCTGGCCGCCTCGCGATGGAGCTTATCCCTGGGTGCGGTATCGCCGTGCCCAGGGATTTTTTTTGTTTGTTGGCTCGGCGCGGAAGCTCGCGGGGTGCACGCCGGAGCGCGTCCCTGATACGACTTCGGCGAGGCCCGTCCCGTGATCCCGTGCCAGCGTCACCTGTTCGAGATCCCCGATGACGTCGCGTATCTGAACTGCGGCTACATGGCGCCGCTGATGCGGAGCGTGACGGAGGCGGGGATCGCCGGAGTGACACAGAAGGCGCGTCCCTGGACGATCACGTCGCGGGACTTCTTCGATTCGTCGGAGCAGGCGCGGGCCCTGTTCGCACGGCTCGTGAGCGCGCAGCCCGGCGACGTCGCGCTGATCCCCGCCGCCAGCTACGGCGTTTCCGTGGCTGCGCGGAACGTGCGCTTTGCCAAGGGTCAGCGCGTGGTGCTGCTCGCCGACCAGTTCCCGTCCCACGTCTACTCCTGGCGCGACCTGGTGGCGCGCCGCGGAGGCGAGATCGTCACGGTGGAGCGGCCCGAGGCGGGCGACCTCACCGCTGCGGTGCTGGCGGCCATCGACGAGCGCGCCGCCGTCGTAGCCTTGCCGCACTGCCGCTGGACGGACGGTGCCTTGGTGGATCTCGAGCGCGTCGGCGCGCGCTGCCGCGCGGTAGGCGCCGCGCTGGTGGTGGACGCGACGCAATCGCTCGGCGCGCTACCCTTCGACGTCCGCAAGGTGCAGCCGGACTTCCTGATCGGCGCCGCCTACAAGTGGCTGCTCGGTCCGTACTCCATCGGCTTCTTGTACGCGGCGCCGACATGGCACGAGGGCGAGCCGCTGGAGCACGGTTGGATTACCCGGGCTGGGTCCGAGAACTTCGCGGGTCTCACGCGCTATCGTGACGACTTCCAGCCCGGTGCGCGTCGCTTCGACGTGGGCGAGCGCTCGAACTTCGCGCTCGTGCCGATGGCCAGCGCGGCGCTCCGCCAGATCCTCGACTGGGGCGTGGAGGCGATCGCCGAGACGCTGACGCGCCGTACCGGCGAGATCGCGCAACGTGCCGCTGCGCTCGGCCTTTCCGCGCTGCCACTTGGCGAGCGCGCCGGGCACTACCTGGGGCTCCAGTTTGCGGACGGCGTTCCCGCGGGATTGCCCGACGCGTTGGCCCGCGAGCACGTGTACGTGAGCGTGCGTGGCAGCTCCGTGCGCGTCACGCCGCACCTGTACAACAGTGACGCGGACGTGGAGCGACTGTTCGAAGCGCTGTCCCGTGTGCTCGGGTGAGCCGGAGCGCGCCGCCGCGCGCGCGCCGTGCGCGCCGGGCATCGCGCCGCACCAACAAAACCCGAATCAGGGCTTCTTGTGGGGCCATCGGAAAACCGCCAAGACGCCAAGTTCGCCAAGACCAGAGAGATGGGCTCGTGAACGTGGGTGCGATTCCGTGCGACACTGCGATGTCGCGAAGAGTCTGCCCGCGCGAGGCGAGGGATCTTGGTCTCGCTTGGCGAGTTGGCCGGTGGTCTCTTCTCCAGCTCAGGTCTTCTTGCGCCAGGCGCGGGAGGCGTCGAGCAGGAGGTGGCCGACCACGATCATGACCGCCAAGCCGAGCATGATGCCGCCCACGATGTCGTGGTGCGTGCTGATGAGCCAGGCGCTGCTGAGTACCAGGGAGCTCGAGACCAGCGCGGTGTACAGCCGGCGGCCGAGACGATCCGCGGCGCGGGTGACGCCGGGATCCATGGCCTGCACCTTGAGCCGGCCGAGGCGCAGGTCATCCAGCACCTCGCCCAGCTGTTCCGGCATGTTGTAGGTGGTGTTGCTGAGGCGCTCGATGCGGCGGAGCAGCTCGTTGCCCAGGCGCTCCGGGGAGTAGCGCTTCTTCAGGATGTCGAGGAACAGCGGCTTGGCCTCTTCGAACACGTCGAGATCGGGGTCGAGCTCCTTGCCCACGCCCTCGACCGTCATCAAGGCCTTGCCCACCAGCAAGAAGTCCGTCGGGATCTCCAGACCGTACTTGGTGGCGCCCTGCACCAGATCCCGGATCAGCGCGCTCATCTCGATGTCCTTGAGCTGCTTGCCGAGATACTTCTCGCTGAGCAGCGCGACCTCCGCCCGGAACGCGTTGCGGTCGATCTTCTTGGTGGGCGTGCCGATGGAGTACATCGCGTCGGCGATACCCTCGTAGTCGCGGCGTACGGCGCTCACCATCACGTCCACCGTGAGGTCGCGCATGCGTGGGGACAGGCGACCGACCATGCCCAGATCGATCATCGCGAGGGTGGGGTTCTCCGGGCTGCCCAGCACCAACACGTTGCCCGGGTGCGGGTCCGCGTGGAAGAAGCCGTCCTCGTAGATCTGCTTCACGATCACGTCGAGGGCGATGCGCGTGAGCTTCTTGCCGGAGTGGCCCGCGGCGACGGCGTCGTACACCTTCTTGCCCGGCAAGAACTCCAGCGTGAGGACGTGCTTGCTGGACGCCTCGCGGTAGACGATGGGGAACTTGACGTTCTTGAACGTCTCGAAGTTCTGCGCGAACCGCCGCGCGTTCTCGGCTTCCGTGGCGAAGTCGAGCTCCGCGGTGATGGCGTGATCGAACTGCTGCACCAGGCCCACGGGGGAGTAGATGCGGCTCTCCGGAATGGCACGTTCCACCAGCGCAGCGAAGGTGTGCAGCAGATCCAGATCGCTGGCGATGGTCTGGGCGATGCCAGGGCGCTGCACCTTGACCACGACGTCCACGGGGCCGTCTTCGGTGTCGAGCTTGGCGCGGTGGACCTGGGCGATGCTGGCGGCCGCCAGCGGCTCCGGCTCCACGCTGGCGAAGACCTCGCTCACCGGCGCCCCCAGGCTGCGCTCGATCTGCGCCACGATCTGGTCGAAAGGCACCGGGGGCACGGAGTCTTGTAGCTTCTTGAGCTCCAGGATCAGATCCGGGGGTAGTAGGTCGGCGCGGGTGGAGGCGATCTGCCCGAGCTTCACGAAGGACGGGCCGAGGTCTTCGAGCACGCGGCGCGCGCGCACGGCGAGGGACATCTCCTTCGCTTCACGCGCGCCCTGCTCTTCGTCCTCCGCCGTGGGTTCGCGGCTGGAGGGCGGCGGTTCGCTGTCCTTCGGCTTCTTGCTGCGTCCGATGCCCAGGCGGCCGACGATCTCGCCGAAGCCGTGCACCACGAGCACGCGGGAGATGTCGCGCAGGCGGCCGATGTCTCGCGCCGCGTGAACGATGGACACCATGGACGGTGCCTACTCGTTACCGATCTGGCTGAGCCCTGCAGAGAGGCGCGAACGGAGCTTGAGGAGATCGAGCTCAGTGCCGGCCTGGCGCGCGGCGTGAGCCACGTTCTGGGCGCGATCCCGCGCGACCTGGCTGAGGCCCAGGCGGTCGCCGAGCAGGGCCAAGGTGGCTTGTTCTTCGGGACCGATGGCGCCGTCCACGCTCGCCACCAGGGTGCCCACGGCGTAGGTGAACAGCCGCGTGAGGCGGCTCATGCGCAGGGTTTCCACCAGCTCCAGCCCCATGCGCTGGGCGATGGCACCTTCCACCGCCGACAGATCCTCGGCCGAGAGCCCGAGTTGCTTGGCGGCGTCTCGGATGCTGGCGGCTTCGGCGGGGTCCATCTTGCCGTCCGCCCAGCCGACGGCACACAGGGCCAAGACCGTGTCACGACCGATGTCGACGCTCATGGCGGCGAATCATAGCGCGCTCGGCGGTCAGCGGACGCGAATCACGGTGCCGGGCTCGTATTCCGTCGGCAGCGCGGCGGTCCAGCCGGCCGGAACCCGCGGGCTGGTCCAGTGAAACAGCCGCTCGGCATCCAGCGGCGCCAAGTTGACGCAGCCGTGACTCTTCACGTGTCCGAAGGAGCGGTGCCAAAACGTCCCGTGCAGGCCGTAGCCCTTCTTGAAGTACATCACCCAGGGCACGTCCTCGATGGCGTAGTAGCGGCTCGCTTCCTGGTCCTGCAGGTTGGTCATATCGCTGGAACGGAGCTTCACCCAGATGCGGTGGGTGCCCTTGGGGGTGGCCTGTATGCTCTTGCCCTTGCCGCGGCCGGTGGAGACCAGCGTCCCGAACACGGGGCGGTCCCCCTCGTAGGCGACGAGCACTTGGTTGTCGATCTCGACGTCGATCCACCGTTCGTGCTCGCCGACCTCCGGCGGACGGGTGGTGGGTGTCGGGGCACGGACTTCGTGGTCGTTCACCCAGCGACCTTCTCCGATGCGAAACCAGCGATGCTTGGCGCGCTCTTTGGTCTCCAGGATGCGGAGCGCCTCGAACTCTGCGTGCACCTCGTCGCTGCGACGACCTCCCGGCTTTTCGTACACGCGGGCGCTTTTTTCGTACACCCAGCCGACGTTCACGTCTCCGTCGAGATCCTCGCCGTGAAACGCGAAGCGCCGCGCGGGGTTGAGGTCCCGCATGGGTAGCCACAGGCCGTGGGTGGTGAGGCCGTAGCTCTCGTTCCCTTTGCGGGCGACCTCCACGACGGCCACGGCAAAGCCGGGCTGCAGCTCCGCGTCCGGAGCGATGTCCTCCGCCGTGCGCAGGTTGACGTAGCCGAGCGATCCGTTCTGACCGACGAAGTGATAGCGGTAGGGCAGGCCGTCGCCGAAGCTTTCGCGCGCGGCGTTTGCCGACAAGGCGGGTACGAAGGACAAGCGCACCCCCGTCTCGCACACCCACGCGAGCGGCCCCACGGACAGCCAGCGCCCCGGGCAGCCGGGCCCGCGGGTAGCGCCGTACAGTGGCAAGTGCGCGTGCTCCGCCGCGGAGCCGCGCCGCGCCGCCTGGCCCCGAGGGCGTACCAGGAGCGGCTCGTCGGCCCGCACGATCTCCACGCTCTGCACCCCCGACGGCAGCGGCACGTCCCCGGGATCGACCCACGGCAGGGTGTCCGCCCGCGCGATCTGCGCAGCGAACAGCGCGAGGGCGAAGGTGACGACGGCGCGACGCATGGCCAAAGTGTAAGCCACCACCCAGAACCCGGCAGCCTTTCGACCAGTCACAGGGCTGGGGCCGAGGCGCCCGAGGATCAGATCACGCTCGCGCGCTCCTCATGTTTCCGCGGCGAACCAACATCCAAACGACACGCGTCGAGGAGCTCTTCGAACGCCGTGAGGCTCACTCCGTGACGACGGCCCATGGCCAAGATCTCGCGGCCCATTGCCTCGTTCTGCTCGACGAGCTTGTCGCCGTAGTGGCGCTCGGCGAAGCGCACGGCGCGAGGCGCCAAACGACGGACCAGCTCGAGGGCGAAGGTCAAGCGCGCGGGGGTGACGAAACGAGCGGCGAGCGCAGCCGCGGGCTCCACGGGACCCACGCGGCGGCCGAGCGCCAGGGTTTCGCGGCAGGCGCGGGCGGCGAGCTCCTTCAAGTCCGAGTGGCGCGCGAGGGCAGCGGCGCTGCCAGCCGCCGCGAGCGCCAGCGTCAGCGGGAAGAAGGCGACGGTCGTGGCGGGATTCCTGCGTCGAACGTCTTCCGAAAGTCGCGCGGCGAGGCCCGAGCGCAGTAGCGCGTGGGTGAGGGCGTCGAGCACGAGGGCGTGCTCGGGTCGTTGCTCGACCAGGGTGGGCAACAGGCGGAAGGCGACGTAGCGCACGACGCCTGATTCCAGCAGACCGGCGACGGCGGGCATGGCCACCACGGTGCGCCCTCCGACGAGGCGCTCCAGCCGCTCGAGACTCTCGTCCAGTAGCGGCGTGAGGGAGATCACGGGCACTGGCGGCGAGCTCTGCAGCACCTGGGCGAGCGCCTCGTCGATCTGCTCGGCGCGTACGGCCAAGACGATCGCGGAGGCGTCTACCGGGACGCTGGTGACGAGCTCCGGCTCGGGAAGCTCCCGATAGCGGCGATCGCCATTGAGCCGGAGCAGAGCGAACGGTTCGGTCCGCCCCAAGCGGGACGGTCGCACCACGAAGCTCACGCGCTCGCCGGCGGTCGCGAGATGAACTCCGAAGAGTCTCCCTAGCGCCCCCGCACCAACGACCGCGACGTGCACGTCACTGGAACGCGAAGCGCAGCTCGTGATCGCAGACGCGGAAGACGTCACCCTCGTTGATCACTTTTCGCTGCACGCGCTGGCCGTTGTACTCGACGCCGTTCGTCGAGCCCATGTCCACGATGTAATATTGGCCGTTCAAGAACTCGATCATCGCGTGCTGGCGCGACACGTTCGGATCCTTGATGGTGAGATCGCTCGATTGCTTGCCACGGCCGATGATGAAGCGGTCCTTGGTGACCGGGAATCGCTCGCCCGCGTAGTAGATGCACAGGGTGGTCCCGCCGTACTGCGGCATGCCGCCCGCCGGAGGAGGTGGCGGAGGCGGCGCCGAGCGAGGCATGGGCGGCGGAGGGGGCCCGCGGTGTCCGCCAGGAGGAGGCGGAGGCGGGACGCTGCGCGCCGGGGGACCCGGGGGGGGCGGTGGCGCGGGTGGTGCCGGCGGCGCGGGGGGCCGCGGTCGAGAACTGGTGACGGGCGGCATGGGCGGCGCCGAGGGGCCGGGCATGGGCGGAGGCGGCGGCCCATGGTGCGATGGGAAGCCCACCCGACCTCCGCCGGGTGGCGGCGGCGGGGGCGGTGCTGCCGAGCGGCTGGGCGCCGGGGGAGGCGGCGTGGGCGCCGTGGAAGGCCCAGGTGGAGGCGGCGGGGGCGGCGGCGGAGGCGCACCGGCGGTGGCCGCGGGAAGCGGGGGAATACCGCCCGCTGAGGGATGCGCCGTGCTGCTGTAGCCCCGCTGGCGAGCGTACTGCTTCATGGCGTCGTTGATCAGATAGTCCACGGAGCACTCGAGCTCCCGCGCCATCTGTTCGAACTTCTGCCACAGCGACTCGCGGCACTGGAAGTTGCGGGGAACCTTCTTGTTCGGGTCGGTCATTTCGAATCTGTGCCGGTCACTTCTTCTTTTCGGAGGAGCGCTTTTCCATGGCCGGCTTGATGCAGTAGCTCACGAAGTCGCCCACGGTGGAGACGTCTTTGACTTCCTGGCTCTTGCCCTCACCCACGGCGCATCGCCACTCGCAGTCCTGAGCGTCTTCCCGACACTCCGGCACGCGCGAGCGGTCGTCGGCGTATTTTTCGACCTTGGAGAGCTGATCTTTGGTGCCCTTCTCGTAGTAGTAGCCCAGGGCAGAGAGGCGCGCGGGGACCGGGTAGTTGCGCGTCGCGTACTTGTCGGCAATCTCTTCGGGCTTCTCTTTGCCCTTGAGATCCGCGAGCAACGCGCCGTAGCGGAGAGGCTCCGTGATGGCCATGTCGCGGACGCTGCCGATCTTGCGCATGAACTCGTTGATGTTGCTGGTGTCGCTCATCTTCAGGACGAGCTCCGCAGCCACCCAACGGATCTTCCAGTTCTCGTTGCTGAACAAGCCGAACAGGTCGTCGACGACGAGCTTGCGCGGCAGCTCACCAACGCGGCGCAGAGCGACGTCTCGGATCGAATCCGGCGTGTCGGAGGCGCTGGCGATCGCGAGCACCGCCTTCACGTGGGCCGGATTGTTCTTGTCCATGTTGCCTTCGAGAGCGGCAAGCGCGGCGGCGCGGCGCTTCTCGGGCTTGGCCTTGTCTTGGGCATAGCCCAAGAGGTAGTCGACGACGGGAGCTCCCCCGACCTTCTTCATCGAGGAGAACACCCGAAGCAGCTCTTCTTCCTGGTAGGCCTCGAGCTGCAGCTTGAACTGTTCCGGCGTGGGGTTGAGCTTGGAGGCCTTGTTGGCCGCCTCCACCCCGGGGGCCTTCTGCTTGACCCAGTGCTCGGAATCGACCTCTTGGGCCACCTTGACCAGGTTTTGGCTGGCCTCGAGCTTCGCCTTGGCGTCACCCAGCTCCGCGATCAGATCGGACATCTTGTCGATCTTCTTCGCGTTCGCGTCGATCTGCGCCGGCAGCTGCGCCACGCCCTGGGCGCCGAGCTCCCGCAGCACCTGCTCCATGCCGTACAGCTGGGAGGACTCGTCCATGCGCACGGCGAAGTCCGTCATGCACCAATCCGTGAGCGCGGCGCGCAGACGCTTTCGGTTCTCTTCCGATTGCACCAGCGAGCCATCCGAGTGCGTCAACAGCGCGAACGCTGCGTCCTTGTAGGGAAAGGACGGATCCGGCGGAGTAGGCTGACCCGCCTGCGCCTTGGGCGGCGGTCGCTTCATCTCCTCTTCGAGGAGCGGGACCATGGCGTCGACGATCTTCTCCCGCTCCGCTGGTTGCAGCGCCTCGAGCGCGCCCACCAGTCCAATCTGGTCGTCGGTGCCCAGAATCCCCACGCGACGTCCGCCGCGCGGCTTCATCTTCACCAACGCCATCGCGGCTTCCACCCGAAGCTCCAGTGGGTACTTGTCGTGCGTGAGCACGGCCACGAGCTTCTTCGGACCTTGCGTGGTGTTGGTCCATCGTTCGATGTCGTCGCCATCGGTGCGGCAGCCCGAAGTGGACAGGGCCGAAATCACCAAAGCCGAACCGACCAGCGCGGCTCCCAGCGTCCGCCGGGCCCCGGTTAGCATCGAGAATCCCTCCGATCTCAGGTGTCGTGACATGCCGTGAGCCCGCCTATTTCGCCCAAACGAGGTCAGCGAGCATACAGCCCAGGTCGAGCCAGACTCAAGCGAACGCCACCCCATGGCTCCGCAGCGGCAAAAATTGGGACATTTCCAATAATTGCGGGATTTTTGCCGAACCTTGGGGCATGATGTAGGTACAGGTAGGTAAATGGGCGCACGTCCCTTCACGCCTCGCCCCGCCGAGGGGCCCGAAGAACCCTCGGCGCCGGCGGCCGATCGACCGAGCATTTCCCCCTCGAAACGAGGGCGGGAAGCCGCCGCGCTGTTGCTTTTCGCGGTCGCGGCCTTCCTGTGCCTGGCCCTGGCCAGCGTCCGCATCGACCCCCACGACCCGAGCATTCACGGTGCCGACTGGGTCGGTCCCGTGGGCAGTGCCATCGCGGGCTTCTTGGTCCAGGGCTTCGGGCTGGTGGCGTGGCTGGCTCCCGTGGAGCTGGTGCTCATGGGAGCCCCGCTCTTCCGCGGCAAGAAGCCCGGCGCCTTCGGCCTGCGGCTGGCCGGGGATCTGGTGGTGGGCATCATCTTGGCTGCGCTGGTGCATGTCTCGCTTCCGAGCGTGCTGGTCAGCGGCCGGGCCAATGCCGGGGGCAACGTCGGACTGCTCTTCGGCGAGCTGATGCGCGGCATGTTCTCCACCGCAGGCTCGTTCCTGGTGGGTAGCACCGTCGTGGGGCTGATCCTGATCGGGCGCAGCAGCTTCTCGTTCATCGCTTGGTGCCAACGCGCCGTCGCGCTGTCGGAGAAGCTCTCGGAGAAGCTTCGAATCCTCTTGTCGCGCATGGGAGCGGCCTGGCTCACGGCGCGGAGCCTGCGCCGCGAAGAGCGCGCCGCCGAAGCCATCGCGCGGCAGCCGGTGATCGACAACCCGAGCGACGAGGCCATCATCGCGCAGCTGGCCGACGACGATGGCGACTGGTTTCCGTTGGACCAGACCGGGACGCCCCCGGTGGCGCTGTCGAGCGCGCTGAGCAAGGTGGCGCACCACGAGCCCACGCCGCCGCCGCCTCCCGAGCCGGAGCCGGAGCCGGAGCCGGAGCCCGAAGACGAGGAGCCCGAGCTCGACGAGATGGTCGTGCAGGCAACGCTCGACGACGACGAAGAAGAAGAAGAAGAAGTCGAGCCCAAGCCAAAGAAGCGGAAGAAGAAGGGACCCGAAGAGCCCACCATCGTCGACACCCTGCCGCACCAGGCCGTGGAGAAGGCGAAGGCGAAGCGCCGACGGGCCGGCTCCTTTGCGCTGCCTACTCCAGATCTGCTCACCCCCGCGGAAGTGAAGCTCGGAGAGATCGATCGCAATCTCATCCTCGAGCACGCCACCCGCTTGGAGAAGACCCTGGCGGACTACGGCGTCACCGCTCGGGTAGAGGAGATCCACCCCGGACCCACCGTCACGACCTACGAAGTGGCACCGGAGGCGGGCACCAAGGTGAGCAAGGTCGCCAACTTGTCCGACGATCTCGCTCTGGGGCTGTCCCGGACGGTGCGCATCATCGCGCCCATCCCGGGCAAGAGCCGCATCGGCTTCGAGCTGCCCAACGACGTGCGTATCCCGGTGAACCTGCGGGAGCTGGTCGAAGACAAGCGCTTTGCCAAGCTCGCCGAGACGGCACCCCTGCCGGTGGTGCTCGGCCGCGACATCGTGGGCGCCCCGTTCTACGCGGATCTCGCCAGCATGCCACACGTGATCGTCGCGGGCGCCACGGGAGCGGGCAAGAGCGTGGGCCTCAACGTGATGCTCTCTAGCCTGTTGTTCTGCCGCACTCCGGACGAGCTCCGGCTCTTGATGGTGGACCCCAAGGTGGTGGAGCTCGCGCCCTTCGATGGCATCCCGCACATGCTGTTGCCGGTCGTCACCGACATGAAGATGGCGGCCACGGCGTTGCGCTGGGCGGTCGACGAAATGGAGCGCCGCTATCAGCTGTTCGCCAACGCGGGCACCAAGAACATCGCCACCTACAACAACTGGGTGAATCGGGTGGCCGCCGGCGAGATCCCTCCGCCGCCTCCGGGGGAGGTGGAAGCGATGTCCCCGGACGGCGCCGTGGTCGCCGTACCGCCCCCCAAGGAGGGCAGCGACGGTGTACAGCTGCCGGGGCGCCTGCCTCACATCGTGATCGTGGTCGACGAGTTCGCCGACCTGATGATGCAGCAGGGCAAGGAAGTGGAGGCCTCGGTCGCGCGCCTGGCGCAAAAGGCCCGCGCTGCCGGCATGCACGTGGTGCTGGCCACGCAGCGGCCGAGCGTCGATGTCATCACCGGCATGATCAAGGCGAACTTCCCCTCGCGCATCGCGTTCCGGGTGGCGCAGAAGGTGGACAGCCGCACCATCCTCGACGAGCAAGGCTCGGAGCTCCTGCTGGGCAAGGGCGACATGCTGGTCAAGCTCAATGGCAGCACCGACACGCGCCGGGTGCAGTGTCCCTTCGTCAGCGAAGAAGAAGTCGCCGCGCTCACCGACCACCTGCGCAAGCAGGGAAGCCCGCAGTACCACGAGGCGATCCTGGCGGCGGCCGAGGAGGACGGCTCCGACCCGGACTCGGACGAGTCGCTCGACGCGCGCTTCGACGAAGCCGTGCGCATCGTGGCCGAGACCCAGCGCTGCTCCACCTCGTGGCTGCAGCGCAAGATGACGATCGGTTACAACCGAGCCGCAAAGATCGTGGAAAGCATGGAACGCCGGGGAATGGTGGGTCCGCCCAACGGAGCACGCGACCGCGAGGTGCTGCTGCCGCCGCCCTCGTGACCTGGGGGATCCGGGGCTTTCTATGATACGAAGACGAGGCCGATGACATCGTTGGGCATTCCGCCTCCGGTCGAAGGCGACGACGACGACGTCGCGTGGGCCCTTCAGACCGCCGCCGTCCAGTGGAAGCGGGGGGCGTACGCCGATGCCATCGTGTGGCTGCGTCGCGCGGTGGACGCCGCCATCCAAATCGGAGCCGCGCCCCGGGCAACGGAGCTGAACGGCATTGCCGCGGCCCTCACCGAGCAGATGCTGCAGGGTGCGTCGGTGGCCCAGGCCCCAGCGCCGGAGGCGGACGACGTGGACTCGTTGCTCGGCGGCATGCCCGCGCCGGCACCGGGTCGCGCCAGCATCGACGTCGAGTTCGACGACGAGGCCGAGACCGAGGTCGGCCAGAAGGCGTCGAACCCCTTCCTGCAGCCGCAGGCCGCCGACGGACCCTGGCGCACCGAGCCGGCGCCCCCGCCGGACCCGCGTCCCACTGCGGAGAGCCTGACCACGATAATGACGGACCCGTTCCCGGATTCGACCATGCAGGTCGACTCCGCCGAGCTGCTCGGTCCTACGTCGTCTCAGCGGCCCATCGACGAGCCGCCGCTGCCCCCCTTCGACCACGTGGACTCTCCGACGGAAGCTGCGCCGCCCGTGAGCGAGCTGCCGCCGGAGCCGCGCCTCGCATCGCCACCCCCGCCGCGCGTCGCGACACCTCCGCCTCCGCCGCCGCGCGTCGCGACGCCTCCGCCCCCACCGCCGCCGGATCTCCGGACCGCCGAGACCGTGGCGGCGCCCGCTACGGACACCGAGGCCGCGCCGCCTCTGGTCGAAGAAGACGCGAAGGTCGGCAATGTCGTCCTGAGCGAGGTGCGCGGTCTGGAGGACCTGCCACCGGAGGCACAGCAGGCATTCGCGGAGTGCGCCCGCATCGAGACCCTGGACATCGACGAAGAGGTCGGGCAGTTCGCGGTCGCGCTGGTGCTGGAGGGCTGGGTCAGCATCATGCCGACCATTGCGGATACGGCCTGCGCCCACGCTTCCTCCGGAGACGTGGTGTTCACCACGGGTACCCTGGCGGACGGCGTCGCCCTGCGAGTGGTCGCGGGAGAGAGCGACAGCCGCGTGGCCGTGTGGGACTCCACGGCGCTGGAAGCCGCCACCGCGGACTGTCCGTGGGTAGCGGACGAGCTCCGCCTCGTCGCCGATCGCCTGCAGGCCCTCGCGGGGGCCGCCATGGGACCGCTCGGCGAGCGCCTCGACGACGCTCTGCGCGAGCAGGTGACCGGGCGCTGCGAGGTGCGCACCTATCTCCCCGGCGAGAGCTTCGTGGACCAGGGCGCGCCGGTTCCCGGCATGCACATCGTGGGGGCCGGCCGCGTCGAGCTCGTGGACGACAGCGGCAAGGTGCTCGAAGAGCTCGGCGCCGGCGAGTTCCTGTTCGCCTCCGAGGTGCTCTCCGCGGGCGCTGCCCACGCCACCGCCCGCGCGGGGGAAGGCGGCGCGCTACTTTTGTTCGCGCCCCGCTTGGTCGCTCACGAGCTGCTCGTCAGCGTGCCCCCGCTGCTAGAGATCTTCGCCTCCTGATGTTGTCGGGGCGCCGCGGAACCTCGCGACGCGCGGCGAACGTCCGAGCGCGACGCTGCTCGGCGCGTCGTCGCGTCCGAGCTCCCACACCAGCGCTTGGTGGCCCTGGGCGCCGGCAAAGCGTAGGCCGAACCAGTGGGCCTTCTTGCTGATCGTGGGGCGGCCGTCGGCGCGGGTCACGGGGAAGCGGATGCGAAACGCGCTCCGCCACGGCGAGGTGTAGGGGAAGTACGTCCGCTCGATGGCGCCCGGTCGCTTGATCGGCTCGATCTCCGTGGGCGCGGTCTCGCTGCCCTGGTCGTCGATCAAGCGCACGATCCACGCCGGGTTCTCCATCGTGAGGTCGTTCCATTTGTAGCGTTGGGCGTAGAGCGCCACGTAGAACTGGTGACTTTGCCGCGTCTCCGCCAGGGAGCGCTGCAGGAGCGCGGTGCGCTGATCGACCGTCAAGCGGTAGTCCTCGGCGTAGCGCACCACGTAGGCCCAGCGAAAGTCCCAGGACTCGTAGGTGGCCGTGACGGTGAGGACGTTGTCGAGCTCGCTCGACACGATCAGATCCTCGCTTCGGGTCCAGCGGTCGAGGACGAGCTCGTAGTCCGTGGGCGCGTACTCCCGGGGGCCTTCGCCGAGGCGCACGCTGGGCGTGGAGCAGGCGCCGGCCAGGAGGGCCAACGCTGGCAGCAGCGACAGAATGCGCATGCCCAAAGCGTAGTCCCTCGCCGCGCGCAGCTCTAGTTTCGGCGACGAAAAGGCGCGATCAGGCCGCCATCGAGGGCTTTCCGCATGGCCTCGTGGCTGCGCGCGTGTCCCGGACGTTCGGCGACGATGCGGCCCACCGGCGGCCCACCGAACAGGTACAAGTCTCCCATCAAGTCGAGGAGCTTGTGGCGCGCCAGCTCGTCGGGCTTCGGTTCCCCGCTCGCCGAGTGCGCTCGGCCGTCGCCGTCCAGCACCAGCACGGCGTGAGGGTCGACGAAGCGCGCTCGACCGCTGGCTCGCAGCGTCTCGGCTTCACTGGCGAAGCCGAAGGTACGAGCGGGCGCGATGCGCTCCAGGAAACGGACGGGGTCGCCGTCGTGCTCGGCGGACTGACGGCCGACTCCCGGGAAGTCGACGATCACCTCCAGCTCCACGCGGTCCGAAGGCGCAAACCGGTAAGCGCTGTCCTCGATCTCGAGGGTCTCCTCTCGCGTGATGCGAAGCTGGGGCTCCGCGCGCGTCGGCGAAAGCGCGCGCACCCCGAGGGCGAGCTCGCGGGCTCCCCCATCCAAGAGCGGTACTTCCCCACCGATTACCTCGATGCGCACGCCGCTCCGCACGTGGAGCCCGGCCAGGGCGGCCAGCAGGTGCTCGACGAGCTCCACGTCCAGGCCGATGCCGGGTGCTTCAACACGGACTCCGCGGTCCGCCCGCACTACTCGAAGCTCCGCGACGGTGGCGCTGCCCCGCGTCGTCGCGAAGGCGACCGGTCCTTGAATGCGGGTCAACACCAGCTCGCAGCGCTGCCCTCCGTGCAGGCCGCGTCCGACGAAGGTGACCTCGTCCATCGCCGCCTTTGGAGGCTCAGTTCCCGCGGATGTCGAACACGCTGATCACGGCGATCAGCGCCAGGAGCATCAGCAGGCCCACCGCGTGCACTTGCGCTTCGACCTTCGCGTTGGGCCGCCGCCGGGTCACGGCCTCGTAGCCCAAGAACATCAAGCGGCCGCCGTCGAGGGCTGGGAAGGGCAGCAGGTTGAAGCCTCCCAGGTAGGCGCTCAAGAGCCCCAGGAGATAGAGGTAGTCCGCCATGCCGCGTTCCGCGGCCTTGCTGGTCTCCTTGACGATGCCCACGGGGCCGGTGACCTCCGGCCGCTCCTTGCCGAGGATGATGCGGCCCAAGCCCACGACCAGGGCTTCCACGACCTTGGCGGGGTGCAACACGGACTCCACGACGGCTTCCTTGAACGTCATGGGCGGCACCATGCTGGTGGGCCGCACGCCGATCTGCCCTTGGCCGTCCTTCGCCTTGGGCTCCGGTGTGACGATCAGCGTCTTCTTCTCGCCATCGCGTTCCACCTCGAAGGTGAGCGGAACGTTGGCCTTGGGCAGCACCGCCTTGGGGATCTGATCCCAGCTCTTTATCTTGGTGCCGTCGATGCTGACGATCTTGTCGCCGCTCTTCATCTCGGCCTTGGCGGCGGCGGTGTTCTCCATCACCTCCACCTTGGTGGTCTCCCCGCCGATCATGAAAGCGCCGAAGAAGAGCACCGAGGCGAACAGATAGTTGGCGAGGGGTCCCGCGAAGATGGCGGAGATGCGGCCGATGAGGGACGCGTTCGCGTAGCTGCCCTCGTCGTCGGGATCGATCTCCTCCAGAGGGTTCATGCCTGCGATTTGCACGTAGGCGAGGAACGGGATCAGTGCGACCTGATAGACCGTCTGGCTCTTCTTGGGCTGGTAGCGCCACAGCGCGGGGCCGAAGCCAATGCTGAACTTTATGACGCGCATTCCGAACGCGCGCGCGGCCAGCAAATGCCCACCCTCGTGGATGACCATCAACAGGGCTAGGCCGAGGATGCCGACGAGGATGCTCACTATGCCTCTTCTATAGCCTCACCCGGCAGCGCTCGCCATCCGCCGCTCCCCTTCCATCACAGGAAGAAGGACGCTCCCACCGAGAAAGTGGGCCATCCGGCACGCATGGTCAGTGCTACCGAGTCGTTGAAGTGAAAACGGCCGCCCGCGTAGAAAACGAAGGGATCCAGCCGCAGTTTGTTGTCCTTGTCGTCTCGGATGTCGAAAGCGAGGCCAGGTTCCCCAAAAACGGACCAATTGCGGGAGAGCCAGAAATTCCATTGCATCACGACCGGGAAGACGAAGCGGTCGTTCTTGTCGCAGACGCGGACGCGGCTGTTGTTGGTATGGCAAACGTCCCCGTAAAACAGCCAATCCGCACCGAAGCCGATGCCGACGGTGTTGTTGATCTTGCTGATGAAGCCGTTGTCGATGATCTCGACGGTGCCGCGGAATCCGGGCCCCCAACCCTGCTGGTTGTCACCCGGGCCGTCGAAGGCGCCGAACAACAGGTGGGGCTCGGCCTCGAAGCTGTAACGGGGATGGGCACCCGGCCGCTTGATCACGGAGGTGTCGGCGGAGGCGGTGCGGGGTAGGGCGACGCAGAGCGCTGCAGCCACCAAGGTGGCCAGCATCAGGCGGAGCGGATTCATCCGCCGCAGTATAGGTCCCCCGCCGTAAGTAGCCATACTGACGAGGCTTTCTGCCTCACAACGCGAAGGAAACCCCGATGCTCACGGCCGGATATCCGACGCGGAGCGTCAGCGCGAGTTGCTCGCTGAAGTGATAGCGGCCGCCGGCGTAGATGGCGGGGCGGGCTCCGGTGGCGTTGCCCAGGTAGAAGCCGCCCCCGGGCTCTCCGAACACCGACCAGTTCCGCGACAGCCAGAAGTTCCATTGCATCACGATGGGAACCCAGATCGCGGTGTTGTCGTTGCCGAAGGCAATCCAGTCGGCACCAAAGCCGATGCCCACGGTGTTGTTGATGCTCTTGACGAAGCCGTTGTCGACCAGCTCCACGGTGCCGCGGAATCCGGGGCCGAAGCCGCTGCCTGCGCGCGTGCCCGGTGGATCGAAGCCGAAGAACATGTGGGGCTCGGCTTCGAAGGTGTAGTCGGGATGGCGCCCCGGTTGCTTGATGACGCTCTGGTCCGCCTGCGCCCCTCGCGCTGCAAGGGAGACGGCAGCAGCGACGAACGCCGCCAGTACCAGGCGAATTCCGCGGGTTCCGAACGCTCGCACGCCTTCGAGTATCGCACGTCTCGCGCTATTGCCCGACCCCCCCGCCACTGCTAGTTTCCGCGCCCCATCATGACTCAGCCGAATTTGCCCGGAGCGGGCGCGCAGCCGACAAACCTCCAGATCAGCGGCGGAGCTGCCATCGTGGCTCCGGTCTCCGCATTTCCCGGGGGCGTCCCCGGCAATGCCCTGGTGGTGTTGCCGCTGAGCGCGCCCACGGACGACATGAAGTCGGCGATGGCCAAAGGGCCCGTCGCGCTCGAGCTGGAAGAGATGTGGAAGCTGCTCGGCTTCAACGGCCCGGCGGTCCAGGTGCAAGACGCGGAGGGGCGGCCCATCGCCATCGGCCTGGAAGATCTGCTTTCGGGTCTCGAGAAGCACTGGCAGGAGAACAAGGAGGACCTCAACCGAGGCCGCCTGTTCGCACAGGAGCTCATGAAGTACGGCCGCGCGGAGCGGGCAGAGAAGGTGCTCGCCAAGGTCGTCGCCGGCGGTGGCGGCGGTGAGGACTGGCTTGGCCTCGGTGTCGCTCAGCTCGCGCAGGAAAAGTGGGACAAGGCGGAGTCGACGCTGAAGGGAGCGCAGAACCTGCTGCCCGACAATCCGTTCCCGTCGCTGCACATCGCCAAGGTGATGCACGGCAAGGGCGACGCCGCCGCCGAGCGCGAAGCGGTGGAGCGGGCCATCACCATCGACCCGAACTGCGTGGACGCCTGGGCGTACCTCTACAACCAGGTGAAAGAGGCCGATAGCGAGGACGCCGCCGTCAAGGCCGTCTCCGAGCTCGCCGAGGCGGAGCCCAACAAGAAGACCGCCGCACCCTTCATCGCGCTGCAGGGCTTCTACGCC
Source organism: Polyangiaceae bacterium (assembly GCA_020633235.1). Taxonomy (NCBI): domain Bacteria; kingdom Pseudomonadati; phylum Myxococcota; order Polyangiales; family Polyangiaceae; species Polyangiaceae bacterium. The sequence goes on from JACKEA010000004.1 coordinate 291,722, forward strand.
GGCGAAGAAGAGACCCGGGACAAGGCCGTCGACTACGCGAAAAAGGCCGTGGATCGCAACCAGAACGACCCCCTGGCGCTGATCTGCCTCAGCGCCTTGTACGGGCAAAAGGGCGATCTCACGAACGTGATCGGCCTGCTCAAGAACCACGAAGCCAAGATGGCCAACGACGTGCGCCTCGCGAACAACTACTTCGAGGCGCTGTTCCAGTCTCGCGATCTGGACAAGGTCACCAAGCTCTTGAACGCACTGGCGGGCTCGCCCAACCGCGAAGTGAAGCAGTTCGCCATCGAGCGCTCACGTGCCGTCGCGCAGTTCCTCCAGCAGCAGCAACAGCAGCTGGCTCGCTGATTCGCCTTTGGCGAATCAGCTCGGGTAATTTTTCTACACCGCTCTGACGGGTGACGCCCCGCGACACTTCCATCGGGAAGAAAGCACGCGCCCGGCCTCGCCGGGTTCTCCCTCGTGTCTCAGTTCAGAAACGTGATCTGATCGTGCCAAAGACTGTCCATGGGATTCCAGCGAACGGGTCCCTGCCCGTTCGCATTCCGTTCGCATTCTGACTCGAGGGCATTGCCGAGCCCGTTCGCGATGTGACTCGAGGGGCGATTGCGAGTCCGTTCGCGACGTGACTCGAGGGGTTGTGGCGAGTCCGTTCGCGATGTGACCCGAAGGGCTGTGGCGTGTCCGTTCGGGACGCACCTGATGGCGGTCGTTGGTGGTGGGTCAGTTGCCGAGGTCGATGAGGCCGCGGAGGCCGACGAAGTAGGCCTGCGTGGCGCGGGCGTCGTAGCCGAAGAACTTCTGGACGTAGCCGAGCTCCACTGAGAGGTGCTCGGTGACGAGGAAGTACGGCAGCACCGCCAGAGCAAAGCGCGCGGCGCGGATGCGGTCGCGGTACTGGGTGGGCGTGGCGCCGGGCTGGGGCAGCACCTGCGGGCTGTAGGCGCGGTCGAAGCGCTCGTCAAAACGCTCGTGCAGATCTCCCTCCATGTAGGGGCCCAGCTTGATGCCGGCCTTCCAGGGTAGGAGCCACTGCCGGGCGTGGAAGTGCAGCAGGTTGGTGAGGGCGACGGCACCGTTCTGCTCGGTGCCGAAAGGCCGCGTACCGAGGCCGAAGTAGAAGTTCGCTTCGTAGCCGAACCAGTTCGTGAGCTCCACGCCGCCCTGCCAGCCCGCGGCAAAGTAGTCCAGCCGAGGGTTCGCGAACTTCTCCTTGTTCATGCCGAACGGTACGGTGCCCTTCAGGTACAGGCCGAAGGCGTAGTCGGCATCGTGGACCAGCGCGGCGGATACGGTGGCGCTCACCAGCGTGCCGTCGTCCTTGGGGTAGAACTCGCACACGCCGCCCCCGAGGTATTTGGCGCCGGCGGTGCACTCGGGGCCGATGGTTCCCAGCGCCGATGAGCCGGCGGGACCGATCTGCCACTTGTCCGGATCGTTCGTGTGCGCCGGCGTGCGGTAGTACGTGGCCTCCAGGCGCGTGGAGAAGAACTGCAACGGCCCGACGTCGCCCCAGGTGTAGCCCACGCCGAGCTTGTACTCGTACCAGTCCTTCGATTTGGTGAAGGACGCCTGGTTCTCGTTCGGCTCGATCTTCCCGCGTTCGGTGGTGACCTGCGCGTTGACGTCCAGCTCCCCGGGACGGCCTCCTACGGGCGTGGACACGAACGCGTGCGCCGCCGTGGTGCCGAGCAGTACCGAAAGACAAACCCCTACTTTGCTCGCTCCCATCCCGTCACCCTACGCGGGCGGCGGCGAGGCGGTTACCTCAATACGGGTTCTTGCTGCGCGGCAGCAGGGCCAGCTTGGTGGCGCGCTTGCCTCGCTTCGGCTTCTTGGCAGCGATGCCGAGGCCCCGCGCGGCGGCGCGCACCAGGTCCTTTTCCCGCGGCGTTGTGGCCTTGGCGCTCGCGGGGGCCGTTTTCACAGCGGGCTCGGCTTCGGCGACCTCCACGCGCTGGGCGACCCGCGCCAGGGCCGGCAGCCTTGCCTCCAGCGGGGAGGGAGGCGCGTTGGCGCTCAGGGCCACGCCCAACGCCAGACCCACGGCGGTGCCCCCCAGCGCACCGCTGGCCGCCACCACCCCCTTGGGCGGCACGCTGCGCGACAAGAACTGCCAGCAGCGAATGCCGAGCGGATAGGTGCGTGGCGGCATGCGCGCCGCCCGAGGGAGCGGCGTGACCCGATCCGGCAAGGGTAGCCGATCCGTCACTCGGCGCCGCCGCGGACTCTGCTCGAGCACGCGCACGACGTGGTCCAACTGCTTGGCGACGTCTTCGGCGCTCTGCGTGCGCGCTTCGCGATCCTTCACCAGGCAGCTCTCCACGACGTCCACGAGCTCGTCGGGAAGCTCTGGCATCAGCACACCCAGCGGGGTGTGCGGCACCGTCATGATGGCGAGCATCAGTGCGTTGTAGTTCTTGGCGTCGAAGGGCGGTTGGCCGCTCAGGGCTTCGTACAGCAGCACGCCCAGGGTCCACACGTCCGTGCGAGCGTCCACCGTGTCCGCACCGCGGGCTTGCTCCGGGCTCATGTAGCCGGGAGAGCCCAAGACGGCGCCGTTGCCGGTGCGCACGCGCACGTCGGCGGGGCTGTCCATCAGCTTGCTCACGCCGAAGTCGAGGATCTTCGGGATCTCGTCGCCGTTCGGCGTGCGAGCCAGGAACACGTTCGCCGGCGAAAGATCGCGGTGCACGATGCCGGCGCGGTGCGCCAGATCCAATGCCCGGGCCACGTGCACCAACATCACGCTCACGGCGAGGGGCGCGAGCCGCCGCTCTCGGTTCAGGCGGTCTTCAAGGCTCTCCCCGTGGAGCAGCTCCATCACGATGAAGGGCTTGCCGGTCTCCGTCTGTCCGACGTCGAACACGTCCACGATGCTGGGATGACGGAGCCGCCCCGTGGTGCGCGCCTCCTGCAGGAAGCGCCCCAGGATTTCCGGGCTCTTGGCGAGCTGCGGCAGGATCAGCTTGATGGCGAAATCCCGCTGCGTGAGGACATTTTGAGCGGCCCACACCTCCGCCATGCCGCCTTCGGCCAGGCGCCGGATCAGGCGGTATTTGCGGGCAATGACGACTCCTGGGTGCACGGGCGAAATTTCATCGGATGCGAGCGCTCGCGGCCAACTTCCGCGCATCGACAAATGCGCCGAGGGGGGAGGTGCACTAAGCTGCCGAGCAATGCGGCACTTCGCCTTGTGGTTCGGCGCACTGGCGTCGTGTGTCTCGTTCGCCTGCTCCGACCACGATCCGGAGATCGGCCACGTGGGTGGAGGGAGCGGCGGCGTGGGCGCCACCGGCGGTGCTTCCGGCGCCGGCGGCAGCAGCGCCACGGGTGGCAGCGCCGGTGCCAGTGGAGCGTCCGGAGCCGGAGGTGCCGCCGGAGCGAGTTGCGCGCCGGATCCCGGCATCCAAGATCCCGTGCTGCCGTGCGATGTCGACGCCGTGCTGGAAGCCAAGTGTCGGCGCTGTCACACGGAGCCACAGGCCAACGGCGCTCCGTTCCCGTTGCTCACGTGGGAAGACACGCAAGGCACCTACGTGGGCAAGCCCATTTACGTACGCATGCAGAACGCGATCGAGACGGGCTTCATGCCCTTCACCGCGCTCACCTTGGATCCGCCGGTCGAAGATCTCACCCAGCAAGAGAAAGACACGCTGCTCGCGTGGCTCGCGGATTGCGCCAAGCCCGTGGACGGCGTGGTCTGTCCTTGAGGCCGCGCGTCCCCTTTGGCAAGGGGTTTGCAGGGCGTCATCGATGCTTACGTTGGGGGACGTGAAACAGCAGTCTGAGATCCCGGTTCAGGTCGACATGGCCCAGCTCGAGGCGTCCCTCGAGAAGCGTCTGCAGGCGCGCGCCGCGCGTGCCGACAGCGCCGTGGAGCTCGATCCCGGCACCTTGAATCGCTGGTTGTCGGAAGAGCTTTCGGCGCTGATGCACGAGCTCGCAGAGCTGCACGCGCTGGCCAACGGCAGTGTCTTGAACTGACGCCCCGTCATTTTTCATTTGGGTGTCGGGACGGCGCGGAACCTCGCGCCGCGGTGTTTCCGCGGCGTCCCGACATTCAGCGGAAAGTACTGAACGAGGTCCGGCGGTGGCACTGTCGCGCGCGGAATCCACGCGAAATTCCGTCATGATCTCGGCGGGTTCCGAGGTGTGACGTTGTTCGACCGCCGTTCAGTTGACATCTGAACAGCCGGACAGTACTTCTAGGCCATCTCCGCAACGTGACGAACGACGCGGGGGCGCCGGGGCAAGCCAGCACTCGGTGGAGCGAGCACAATTCAACGCTCTCGGCGCTGGAGCCACGGCTCTCGTGCGACGCGGGAGTCTTTTCGAAAGCCAATCGGAGACGCCAGATGGACGACAAGCAGAAGAGCAAAGCCCTCGAGGTCGCAATCGCCAGTGTCGAAAAGGAGTTCGGCCGCGGCGCCATCATGCGTCTGAAGGACGGCGAGAAGATCGGCGGGGACGTGGCGGTGATCCCCACCGGCTCCCTGGGTTTGGACGTGGCCCTCGGCATCGGCGGCTATCCCCGCGGGCGCATCGTGGAGATCTACGGACCGGAGTCCAGCGGCAAGACCACGCTCACGCTGCACGCCATTGCTGCGGTGCAACGTCAGGGTGGTGTGGCTGCGTTCATCGATGCGGAGCACGCGCTCGACATCACCTACGCCAAGAAGCTCGGCGTGAAGACGGACGAGCTGCTCATCAGCCAGCCGGACTACGGCGAGCAAGCCTTGGAGATCGGCGAAATGCTCGTGCGCTCCGGCGCCGTCGACATGATCGTCGTGGATTCGGTGGCGGCGTTGGTTCCCAAGGCGGAAATCGAGGGAGACATGGGGGATTCCCACGTCGGCCTGCAGGCGCGCTTGATGAGCCAGGCGCTGCGCAAGCTCACGGGCTCGGTCTCGCGCTCCCACTGCATGTTCTTCTTCACCAACCAGATCCGCATGAAGATCGGTGTGATGTTCGGCAGCCCGGAGACCACCACGGGTGGCAACGCGCTCAAGTTCTACGCTTCCGTGCGCTTGGACGTGCGTCGTATCGGCGCCATCAAGGAGGCGTCGCAGTCGGCGGGTAAAGACGGCATGTCCGTGGTCGGCAACCGCACCCGGGTAAAGGTGGTGAAGAACAAGATGGCACCGCCCTTCCGCGAGACGGAGTTCGACATTCTCTACGGCCAGGGCGTATCGCGCTCCGGGGAGGTGCTCGACATGGCGGCGGACCTCGGCATCGTGCAGAAGAGCGGCGCGTGGTACTCGCTGGATGGCGAGCGCATCGGCCAGGGCCGGGACAACGCTCGGAGCTACCTCGAGCAACACCCCGAGCTGCTCGATCGCATCGAGCAGAAGGTGCTCGAGAAGCACGGCATCGTCCGGGCGCTCGAGCCGCGGGCGGCGGAAGCAAACGCGGCATCGGCGGCAGCGTCGGAGTCGTCGGACGACAGCAGCAAGAAGTCGAACGGCGCCAGTCGGCGCGCCGCTGCGCGCCCCAGCTGACCGCTCCCGGCCTGGGGACAAGCTGTGGATAACCTGTGGCTCACCTCGGTACGGACCGGGGTGAAGCTGGGGAGAGTTGCGTCCAGATCGGCCTCGAATTCCGACCTCGGCGGCCCGGAATTCGAGGCGCCACGGGCACTTAGGAGTGCTCCTGCAAGGGGTTGAGGGTGCGCTCTCAAGTGACTGTAATTGTTTGCTAAATTGGCGTTCCTTGACGCCTTCGGAGCCGGGCCATAACCCGAAATAAGTAGTGAACCGCAAAGTCTCGTTCCCCTGGATCCTCGCCAAGGGCCGTCGTGGCCGGCGACAGCGCTTGGGTGCACCCAGGATGGCAGCGGCTGCGGTTCGAGTTCCCGATCCGAGAGTGGCGCAGCTGCCACTCCGATTCGCGGCGTCGGGCCCCCAGATCTTCATCCACGAGGGCGCGCGGCAAGCGCTGGAGCGACGCCTGCAGATGGCCCACGGGGGCATCGTGCAGCTGGCCGTCACGGACAACCGGCGCCGCATGGTGACCCACACCCGTAGCGGGCACCTGCTCAAAGTGCGGCTGCACATGATGTTCCTGGACGCGCCCGAGAAGGTGGTCGAGGCGCTGGTGCGCTATGTCGTGCGCGGGGATCGTGACGCCTCCGACGTGGTCGGCGAGTTCATCGAGGCCAACAGCCACCGCATCCGAGGAGAGCGGTCGGGCGCTCCCATCCGCCCCCGCGGCCAGGTGCACGACCTGGAGGCCATCCTCTCGGACGTGAACGACCGCTACTTCAATTCCGCCATCAGCGACGTGCTCATCACCTGGGGGCGGCGCACCGAGCCGCGAGCCGGTAAGGCGCGGCAGACGATCAAGCTCGGAAGCTACAGCGCCACGGAGCGGCTGATTCGCATTCACCCGTGTTTGGACCGCGAGTGGGTGCCGCGGTACTTCGTCGCGTACATCGTCTATCACGAGCTCTTGCACCACTTGGTGCCCGCGGTGCGCGTCGGCGGGCGGGCGGTGCTGCACTCGCCGGAGTTCTTGCGGCGGGAGCAGGAGTACAAGCACTACGCGCGGGCGCTCGAGTGGGAGCGCAAGCACATTCATCGGCTGCTCCGGACGCGGTAGGGGTAAGCGCGCGGGAGCCGCGGGCGGATGGCGGATCCAGCGGATTTGGCAGCGGGTTCGACGTTGAAGGGACGCCTGCCTCGCGGCCTTCGCACGCTGTTCAAAGCGCCACGGCGGTGGGCTACCCTACCTGGGCGAGGCCATGCACCCCGACGACGTCGTATTGTTTGCGATCATCGGTGTCGTCGTGCTGTTCGCCGTGCTGCTGGTGGCCGCCGGGCTCGTCGTCGGGTACCGCCGGTCACGAGATCACGGTCATGCGATGGCCAGCTTCGCTGCACGCCGAGGCTTCCAGTCGCGACCCGATCCGGAGAACGCGCGAGCCGGTGGGTCGGCGACGGTTCTGCTGGGAATGGTGGACGGCGTGCGCGTGGAGCTCCGCAACGTGCTGCGAGGCTCATCGGGTTCGCTCACTTCGGTCACTCGCGTTCAGGCTTGGGCCGTACCCGCACCCCCGGATGCGTTCGTCGCCTACACTCCGTCGTTCCGCTATGCATCGGGCGGACAGAACGACTCGACGACGATCTTGGACGACCCTACGGAAGCCGCTCTCGTCGGGATCGCTCGCGACGACGTGATTGGCGACCCCGCCCTCGACGCCGTGCTGGCCATCCACGCGGATCCCCAGGGCATGGCAGCGGCCATCCTCCGGTCGCCGCCGATGAAGCAGGCCGTGCTCGACGCCGTGGCTCGTATCCGTCACCTGCGCATCGTCGGTGGCAACGTTGTGAGCGACTTCCCACGCGAAGCGACCCGCGACGTCGAGATGGAAGAGCGGGTGCGCGAGGTGGTGCGCGTGGCTCGAGCGCTGGGGGCGGCTGTGGCAACACTGGGTGTGGGTTGACGGTCCCGCGGATGGACCCAGCCGGGCGGCCGCATAGCACCACGTGGCTGCGCCGGTCGCTGCTCGCTGGCCCGCCGGGCGCAGTGGGCAGGACGGCCAGATCCTTCTCCCGGCCCGCCGATGCCTTGACTTCGATCAGGCGAGCGAGCGAGAGCACCTGCACGCGTAGTCCTTGGACCTCGAGTACGACCACGTCGCCAAGGAGATCCGCATACTCCGCTTCGCCGAGACTGCCGAGCACGTCGACGATTCCGAGCTTGGTCATCAAGAGCTTGTGACCCTTCGATTCCAAGTGGGACTTGTTCAGCGCAATGCGCCGCTCGTCGCCGCGAAACACAGCCTGGAGCTCGGTGAGTGCCGCCAGCAACCGCTCGACGTTGGTGGCACTCCGCTCGTGTAGGACGTCGAGATCGAATGTCACTGCCGGTGCGCCCTGCAGAACGCCGGCAGTCATCCCGACGACGATGAACGCCACCTGATGTCGCACGAGGATTTCGAGCACCTCGAACGACTTAACCCCAGTGCTCACCTGAGTCGGTCCTCTCGCACAAGCGGCGACCCAGCGACGATTCTTCCCACTGGGTAGCTTGTCGGCTCGGCGCGGAATCAGCCCGCGCGCGCAGCCCGCCTATCGCGGAACGAGCAGCCCCAGGGCACGACGGAGCAGCTCTTCCAGCGAGAGGCTGCGGGCTTCGGCAGCGAGCTTCTCCGTCGCCTTCGTGGCTTCGGCCTTCTTGAAGCCTTGGCTCGTCAGCGCCAAGAGGAGCTTGTCTTGCTTCTCCCGCGCCTCCGCATCCGCAGCGTCCTCGGTGTCTGAACGCCTTCGCTGACGAAGGCGAATCTTCTCTTCGACGTACTCGCGGCCGAAGGTCTTCTTGGCCGCATTCAAATTGTGGCTCCTGCAGTACACCCGACCATTGGAGGCGCCATCGCCACCACCGATGCCGGTGGCTTCGATGTGGTCGTACTGCAGAAACGCCCTTGCCGTGCAGCGCACGCCGGACTCCGACACGAAGCAGCACTGGGCACCGTCGCGCTCGTACACCTCGCGCCGGGAGGCACGCCCGGCGTCGCCTCGCTTCGTCCCGCGGGAGCGGCGCGGCTTGTCCGTCTTGCCCCAGCGCTTCTTCTCCAGCTCGCGAATCAGCGCGTCGAGCGCCCGTTCGATCACGACCTCCAGCTCCCGGCTCACGTGGCTCATCAGATTCTGGGCGTGCTCGAGCTTCGCTTTCAGGCTCTCGCCAGCGCTGAAATGCACCTCGAAGCGCCCTTCCGAGAGCGGCTCCACGCCGGGCGCCGGACCCTTTCCGCCAGTGCGCAGCGGCTTCACCTGGTCCGGGACGTCCGGCTTCGGGAACCAGCGCGCGAGCACCACGCGAATCCCCGTGCTGGTCTTGCCGGCGGCTTCTTCCAGGAGCGCCGTGTGATTCTCCTGCGTGAGCCGCGGAGCCAACAGAGAAAGCCCGGAAAGGTGCAGATCTCCGCTCGCGAGCATCGAGAGGAGCACGGGAAACGAGCGCGCTGCCCGCGCTCCGGCGATGCTCCGATACGCCGTGCCCTCACTCATCCCGAGGCCGCGCACGCAGAAGTCGTACATGGAGGAGTAGGGTTGAACTACGTGTCCAGACCGACAGCGCCCCGCGCCTGTGCTCATTCGATGCCAGTCGGCGCCGGCCCCGCCGGCATTCTCGGTGGGGCTGCGCCCCACACCCCGCACGGGGGCCCAACCCCGTGCCGCGACCATTCCAGCCGGTTGCCTGCTCCAACACCGCGCCGCTCGATTTCAGCGAGATGCGCGACCAAGTGCGCGGTCGCCTTGCGACGACCGGCGTTGGCAACGACCGCGCTCGACCAGAGGTCGCGATTGGAGAGGTCTTGAAGTGCGGAGAGCGAAGTGCGCTCGGTGGCAGACAGTTCTACGGAAATGACTTTGGACGATGACATGACAAACCCCCGTGGTTTCCCCCGGCATACCACGGGAAATTTCGCCTTCTTCAGCACGCCGCAGCTGCGCCTTCGAGCGCGCGGGCACTTCGAAGATTGATTTCGTTTCGAACGCTCGCCCAGTGGGCACACGTGCGCCGCGCAGGCGCTGTGCGAACGAGACAGGCGAAATGAGAGCGCGGAGCGTCCGAAATCTCGTCAACTGAAATCGTCTTCTCGGTGTCGAATTCTGTCGTCCGCTTCGCACTCGTCTCGGATCGCGATCGTTGCAGACATTCCGGCCGCTTGGTCCGCCCTCGAACGACGCGCGGCAGCGGCGGCACCTGTCCGTCGCTCTCGCCGGAGTGGCACCGATGGTGGTCAACCCAGGTGATCTCTGGGGTTAGTCGGTGTCGGCATCGGGCATGAGACGTGCTAGCGAGGCACTCGTTTCGTAGAGCACCTGGAGGCGCTCGTATGGCGTGAGCGAAAGCATCCAGTCGATTTGCGTCAGATCGACACCCGCCGAGTCGAACGCTTTCTGATTCAGCGTCTCGAGTTCCTGGTCCGCGGCGGTGAGCACCCTTCGATGCTAAAGCGTGTTGACAGTTCCGCCAACACCGCCCTTCTCGAGCGTCGGGCGTAGGCCCTTCCTGCTTCGACGAGGGTATGTCTCACGGACCGCCAAGAGCAGAGGTTCGCCAAAGCTTCCCTCTCCACGTCTTCACGTGCTTCGCGGCGACGGGAGGCCAGTCTCCATGGCCGAGGACCCGAGGGTACTGAGCCAAGCACGCCGTAGCGTTGTCGTCGCGGTCCACCTCGTGGCCGCAACTACTGCAGTGAAAGGTCCGCTCTCCGTCTGCGCGTCCTCATGCTGCTGCTCGAGCGACGCCAAGCGGGATTTGATGGCGATGGGGCGCGATGCAAGCGGTGTTGGGCAGGGCGGGAAGAGATGCTCGTTGGCGACGTATACGGCGACACCATGTGGAAACCGCTGCTCACGTCGCTGTTCTTGATCTTCGTCGCTTCGGGGTGCTCCAAGCACAAGTGCGACCTCGATAGCGACGGGAAGAAGGCGGCGTTTGGTGACGTGGCGGCCATGACCAAGGGCGCGCACAGCTGCGATGTCGAGGGTCACTCGTCCATCGGCGGCCTGGTCGACCCGAGCCTCCGCTGCGAGATCGGGACCGAGAACTGCGTCGCCAACATGCACACCATTCACCCGAACATGCAGCCTGCCGAGGTGATCGCTCAGTACAAGGCGTTCCTCGAGCCCGCGGGCTGGAAGGTCACGGAGAGCACCTACGAGGGCAAGCGGGGCAACGGCAAGCCGTTCACGGGTATGAAGATGCGGGCCGAGAAGGGCGACAAGTTCCTGATCTCCCAGGTCTACATGCTGGCTGATACCCTCGCCGAGGCGAACACGATCTTGGTGGATCGCGCGACACTGCAGAAGAACTTGTAGGCGTGCGCGAGAGCTCGTGACGGAGCGGGACGTCCGTGCGCGGGGTTCCGCGGCGGACCGACATGGAAACGGGGAAGGGGCGGTGCGCGGCGGGTCAGATCTCGAGGGCGAGACCGAGCATCCAGGTGTTGGAGCCGACGTGCATCTGGTCGCTGCCGTCGCCGAGGAAGCTGTTGTACCACTCGAGGAAGAAGTACGTGTTGTTGACGCCGGTGTTGTTGTCCACCTCGACGGCGGAGGTGCGATCGAAGGCGTCGAGCAACAGCATCCCGCCCAGGGCGTACTGGAAGCCGTAGGAGTGGCCGCGGCCGATGAGGCCGTTGTCGTCGCGGGAGGTGCCGTCGCCATCTCCCGCCCACCACAGGGCGTAGCCGAAGCCGGCTTTGGCGTAGGGCACGAGGGGCACAGGGGTTTCCCGCGCGAGGACGTCGACCCGGAGCACGCCGACCAAGTACATCGGCATGATCGCGAGGGACGTGCCTTGCGCCGAGCGGCCGCTGCCGTCGGCGAGCAGCGCGTCGGCGCCGAAGTGCGTGTAGCCCCAGCCGAGACCCGGGCCCAGCGTTCCGAACATCGGGATGCGCAGGGCCTGCCAGTCGACCTCGATGCCCAGCATGTAGCGCTTGCTGGAGCCGAAGGTGTCGTCGAAGGGCGTGGCGTTCGAGAACTCTTCGTCCACCTTGGGACGATAGGGGCCGAAGCGCAGCTCGAAGGCGGCGTTCTGCGGCGACTCGTACTGCACGTGGCCTGCGCGACCCGTGTAGGAGCCGAATTCGTCGGTGCCCGTGATCTGGGCGTAGGCGGGAACGGCCGACGCGAGCAGCGCGCCGGCCGTGCAAGCGAAAACTAGCGTCTTCATCTGGATGAAACTGCGGCGGCGAGAAGGCACGTGGAGGGTGAGGCGCTCATCGACGCCGCCTCCAGCGGCGCAATCCCAGAGCGAGGAGGGGAGCGAAGAGCAGCACCAAGAGGCCCTTCTGCTGCCCGTGAGAAATGCTGCAGAAACCGCCGCCGCCCTTGCCCCCGGCGCGGCGATACAGCTCGAAGAAGTCGTCCACCGGCTGCGGCGTGCCGCACACCACGGCGGAGAGTACGCCGGTGTTGCCGACGGTGTCGGTGGTGGCGATGGCGACGGCGTAGCTCACGCCGTTGGACAGGCCCTTGGCGGTGATCTCTTTGGCCAGCTTGCCGCTGGTGGAGCCGCACAGGTAGGCGCTGTCGGGACGAGCGCCAGGGACCAGCACGGACGAGGGACAGTCGGGATTGCCGCTGCCGGTCGAGCCGGCGGCGCCGGCGGCGCCCGCAGCACCTGCAGCGCCGCCCGTGCTGGTGGCGCCGGCCGCGCCGGTGGAGCCCGCCGCACCTGCGGCGCCGGCCGCCCCCGCAGCGCCGCCGCCGCCGTCCACGCTTGCATCGGCGCCACCGTCGGCGGCCATGGGCGTGTTGGCAGGGGAGGTGGTTCCGGGGGCGGGGTCGCAGTAGATCTTGTAGCCGAGGAGATCGCTTGCAGTGGGAATGGTGGACCAGCCGACGATCAAGCGATTCTCACCGATGCCCGCGGAGAGACCGGTGGGCGGGGAAGGCCCGAGCAGATCGTACTTGGCCTCGTACGTCGAGCCAGTGCCGACCGTATTGCCGCTGCCATCCACCAACATGAAGTAGAGCGTGGCGGTTTGTGTCGCGCTCGCTCCCGACGTGTCGCAGTCCGTGGCTGTGCCCGAGCCCGGGCCGTTGGTGGCGTCCGTCGTCTTGTTCTGCGCGATGATGTCCTGCACCCGCAGGGTGATCGTCGGCTTGTCGTACTGCGCCGCCTGGGAGTAGACCTGCCAGCAGGTGGGGGCGGAGCCATACCGTGACTCGTAGGCCGTGCAGTCCACGGAGGTGCCGGCCCACACTTCCAGGTTGTAGCCGCTGTAGCTGACGGCCAGAGACTCGAAGGTGAACGTGTCGTTGGCGAGGCAGTCCGCGTAGCTGATGGTGTACGGGGACTCGGCGTCGGGTCGGAGCTTGACCACGCGGTCCGGGAACTTCGACGTGACGGTGATGCTCTGCGCCGCGGCGCTGCTGGCGAGAGCCAACACGGCGAGCAGCACGGGGAATGCTCGGAACAAGGACGACATGGGGTGACGCCCTTTGAGCATACTGCGTGCCACGCCGCAAATCCGGTGAGGGGCGGTTTTCGAGGAAGACTCGAGGGGTCGGGACCGCCAGCTTGGCTGCAAAAGCCGGGGTGGCTGCCAATCTGTCAAAGGGATTTGGGTTTTTCCGTCGCGGAACATTTGCGGGGCGGTGGGGCGCGCTAAGGTCCGTCCGTGGTCGAGCTAGTAGGTCGCGTCGTGCTCGGGGGTCGCTCGGTTCGGGCGGCACGGCCGAGCCGGGGTGGGCTTTCGCGGTTCGATGCCGAAGGGGCGCGCCTGGTGGCGGTCGGCCTCGGGGGCGCGCCGCAGGCGGATCCCGGGCAGCTGGCCGGCGAGCTCGAGCGGTTCGTGCTCGGGGCTGACGCGATCCTGCCGCCCCTAGCCGCCGAGGTCATCGACGGCGATCTCGTCGTGGGCTATGCGGCCCGCGGCGCGGAGACGTTGGATCAGACGATCGCCCGCGGCGCGACGCCGCCCCCGCGCGTGGCGGACATCGCCGATGGCGTCGCGCAGGCCCTCGGGTTCCTGCACGACCGCGGCCTCGCGCACGGCTTCTTGCGGCCCGACTTGGTGAGCACCGATGTTGGGCGCATCGCGCTGGAGGGCTACGGCCTGGACCGTTTGATCTTGGGCTGCGCGGGACGAGAAGCGCTGCTTTCGGCCCTGGGGGATCCGTACGCCGCGCCGGAGCTCGCCGCGTCGTCGGCGCGCGAAGGGCGCCCCGCGGCGGACGTCCGCGCCTTGGGCGTGATCATCGTCGAGCTGCTCGCCGGGCGTCCCGTGGCGAGCGACGAAGCGCCGCGCGAGGCGCTGGCCGCGCTGGGCCTCGCCGAGCCCGCGCGGACGCTGCTCGCCGCGGCGCTCGCGCCCGAGCCGTCGCGGCGCCCCATGGACGTGGTGCGCTTCGCGACGGAGCTGGGCGACGCCCTCCGCTCCGCCCCCCTGCTCCAAAGCCCCAGCCGCCCCGCACTCCCCAGCCGCCCCCAGCTCCGCAGCCGCAGCCGGACCCGCCGCCAGACCCGCCGCCGCAGCCGCCCCCGGCTCCGCAGCCGCCGCCGCCGCCGGACCCGCCGCCGCCGCAGCCGCAACCGCCCGAGCCTCCCCGCATGGACTCGGAGCCCCGCACCCTGTGGCCCCTGCTGAGCATCCTGGCGGGCGTCGTCTTGCTCCTCACCGGCGTGGTCGTGCTCTTCGCCTACGCCTGGATGCGTCCCGCGTCGTCCTCGTCGTCCACCGTGGTTGCCGTCGCCCCCGATGCCGGCGTGCCTCCCGTGGTCGTGGCGCCTCCCGACGCCGCCGTCGCACCGCCTCCCGTCGCCGACGCCGCGCCCCCGGAGGAGGACGACGACGGCGACGCGGGCGTCGCGTTCGCCCCCGACGACGCGGGGCCCCCCATCGCCCTGGGCGGCAGCGCCGACTCCGTCGACGCGCTGATCCCGATCCGCCGCGACGAGCCCGTGCTCGGCAAGGCGGACGCGCTCGTCACCATCGTCGTGTTCGGAGATCTCGAGTGCCCCCACACCCAGCGCGAGATCAAGGATCTCGAGCGGCTGCGCAAGGCCTTCGGCGCGGAGCTGCGCATCGCCTGGCGTCACCGCCCACTTCGCGATCACACCCACGCGCGGGACGCCGCCCTCGTCGCCGAGAGCATCTACGCCGAACGCGGCGCTGCGGTATTCTGGCGTCTGCTCCAGACCATCGCTTCCGACGCTGCTGCCCCGACGCGCTCCAACCTGGAACGTTGGGTCACCGCTGCCGGTGGAGATGGAGCACGCGTCTCTGCCTGGCTGAGCTCGTCCAAGGCCAAAAAGGCCGTGGACGAAGATCTCGAGCTCGCGGGTCTGTTCGACGTGCGCTCCACTCCCACGTTCTTCGTGAACGGTGCGCGCATCGAAGGCTATCAGCCGTATCGCACGCTGGAAGATGCCGTGCGCCGAGAGCTCGGGGCCGCCCGCACGGTGATGTCCGGCGGCGTGCCTCGCTCGGACCTGTACGCCACGCGGGTTCGCAAGAACCTGGTCGACCTCGGCACCGACGTTCCGGATCGCAACTGCCCCGCCATCGGCGATGCACCGGTGCGTGGCAAGGCGGACGCGCTGGTCACCATCGTGGAGTTCTCGGACTTCCAGTGCCCTTTCTGTCGCCGCCTGCAGCCCGCCCTGGAGCAGGTGTTGGCTCGCCACGGTGGCGACGTGCGCTTGGTCTGGAAGAACTTCCCGCTCGGCTTTCACCGTGACGCGCGCCCGGCGGCAGCCCTCGCGCTGCAAGCCTACGAAGTGGGCGGCGCCACGCGCTTCTGGCGTGCGCATGACCTGCTCTTCGCCGGCCAGCGCGACCTGGGGGAAGCGTCGCTCTCGCGCATTGCGAGCGATCTGGGCCTCGACCCCGCCACCACGCTGGGGGCCGTGCGTCGCGGAAAGTTCGAGGCACGCATCGACGCCGACGTGCGCGAGGGCAAGCGTGTGGGCGTCAACGGCACGCCGGTGCTGTACATCAACGGCCGCATGCTGCCGGGTGCGCGCCCCGCCAGCGAGCTCGATTCCGTGGTGCGCGAAGAGATCGATTGGGCGCGAAAGCTCGTGGCCCAGGGCACCGTCCGCTCCAAGGTCTACGAAACGCTCTGCGGCAAGAGCCCGTAGCACTACACTCGGCGCGCTTGCCGGAACGAGCCCAAAACGAGCCCGCGGCGCCCAACTCGGCGGCCGCCACTCCGGCCGACGTGCTCCACAGCGAGGAGGCCGGCCGAACGCGGAACTTCTTCCGCGCGGTGATCGCCGCCATCTTGTTGCTGGAGCTGTTCCTCTCGGGCCTGCCGGGAGAGCTCTGGCTCCGCGCCGCCGCCGGCGTCTTGGGCCTCGCGCTGATCGCGATCTGCGCGGGCGCGCTGTTTCAGCTGCGGGACGACAAGAACCTGACGCCCAAGCTGCTCACCCAAGTGGGCGTCGTGGGCTGCTTCCTCACGGTGCTCGTCGTCTACTACCTGGGCGTGTTCTCGGCGGCGGCCACGATGCTCACGCTGTGCGTCTACTTCTTCGGCCTGAGCGGCAGCGCCCAGGCGGCGCGCACCACCTACGCCACGGTGGCCGGATTCTACTTCGTGCTCTCGCTCGGCGTGGCCGCAGGAGCGGTACCGGACCCGAGCGTGTTCTCCAGCGCGTCCGTCACCGAGGTGGCGCGGCTGTTCCACGTGGTGATGATGCAGGTGGCGTTCGGGCTCAGCTTCTACTTGGCGCGCAGCAGCCGGCGCGCCGCCGTGCTCGCCGTCACCCGTGCGCGTCGCATGAGCCGTGAGCTCCGCCAGCGCGAGTCCCAGCTGGCCGAAGCACGGAGTGAGCTCGACTGGGCGCTGCGCACCGGGGACGGCCAGATGAGCGGCCAGAAGGTGGGCGACTACGCGCTGGTGTCGCTGCTCGGCCGCGGCGGCATGGGCGAGGTGTATTCCGCCACCCACGAGCCTTCCGGACAGAAGGCGGCGGTGAAGGTGCTGCACCCGAACATGCTGGAAAACCCCGAATACGTGCAGCGCTTCATGCGCGAGGCCCAGGCCGCGGCGGCGGTTCCCAGCGAGCACGTGGCGCAGGTGTACGAGCTGGGCTTCACGTCCTATGGCGGTCCCTTCATCGCCATGGAGCTCTTGGAGGGGCACGATCTCGCGTGGCACCTGCGCAAGACCGTGAGCGGGCGCTTGCCACTGGAAACCGTGGTCGTGATGGTGGAGCACGCTGCCCGCGCGCTGGGCGCGGTGCGGGACGCGGGTGTGGTGCATCGCGATCTCAAGCCCGCGAACTTGTTCCTGGTCGACTCCCTGCCCCAGAAGTGGAAGGTGCTCGACTTCGGCCTGTCCAAGATCCAGGGCGGCGCCGCCCTCACGCGAGAGGTGGCCATGGGCACGCCGCAGTACATGGCGCCGGAGCAGGCGCAGGGCCTGCCGGTCGATCATCGTGCCGATCTCTACGCGCTGGCGGCCATCGCCTACCGCACCGTGACGGGACAGCCGCCCTTCGTGGGGGACGACATTGGGCCGCTGCTCTTGGATGTGCTCTACACGCAGCCGCAACAGCCCGGCGCCTTCGTGCACGTACCGGTGGAGGTGGAGCTGGTGCTCGCCATTGCTCTCGCCAAGAAGGTGGAGGACCGCTTCGCTTGCGTGGAGGACTTCGCCGAGTGCTTGGCGGCGGCGTCCGTGGGCGAGCTCGACGACAACACCCGCGCCCATGGCTGGAACCTGGTGAAGGCCCACCCCTGGGGCACGACGACGCGCCGGTGAAGAGCGTCAGAGTCGGATTTCGACGTGCGTCTGCCGGCGCAGGCTGTCGAGCCAGTGGCGCCGCGCCTTGCCCATCTTCTCGAGATACAGCCGCTCGCCCAGCTCCCCGCGGGACTCCTCGAAGGTCGGTAGCTCGCTCTCTTCGCGCTCCACCACCTGGAGCACGTAGTACGCGTTGGCGAAGCGAATCGGGTTCGACACTTCCCCGACCTCGAGGCCCATGGCCGCTTGATCCACTGGGCGGGGCAGCATGCCGGGGGTGAGCCGACCGAGCAGCCCGCCCCGCTCCCGGGTACTGGCGTCGTCGGAGTACTGCTTGGCCAGCGCCGCGAAGTCCGCGCCCTTGCGCGCCTGCTCCGCGATCGCCTCCGCTTGACCGCGGACCTTGGCCGCGCTGTCCCGCCCGCCGGCAGGGATGTTCATCTTTATCCACGCCGCGCGGTAGGGCAGCTTGCGCCGCTCTTCCACCACCAGCCGGCGGTAGGAGCTTCGGAGGTCTTCCTCCGTGATGCGAATGCGCCCCTGCAGCCGCAGGTTCATCAGCTTGGCTTCCAACACCTGACGGCGGATCTCGTTGCGATACTGCCGCTCCGAGAGCCCCGCTCGCGTGGCCTCGCCCACCAGCTGCTCCACGGTGATGTTGTTCTGCGCGGCGATGCGGCCGATGGCCTCGTCCACCTCTTGGGCGCTCACCACCGTGTGCGAGCGATTCGCCGCGCGCTGCTCGAGCTCTTCGTCCACCATCCGCTCGAGCACCTGCTTGTACGTCTGCGAGATGGCCGCCGCACGCTGCGCCCCCGGCGGCACCTCTTCCTGGATCTTCACCAGCATCGGCCGCGCCCGGTCCCTCAAATCCGAGAGCAGGATGGCGCGCTCCCCGACCACCGCCACCACGCGTTCCACCACCGTGGCGCTGGCCGTGCTGGCCAGGAGCAGGCAGGCGCCAAGAACGAGCGTGAGCCGGAAGCGAAGATTCATGCGGACGGAAGCTCTAGCACGTCAGGCTTCCGGCTCGCCCCCTTTTGT
This sequence comes from Polyangiaceae bacterium, assembly GCA_020633235.1. NCBI lineage: Bacteria > Pseudomonadati > Myxococcota > Polyangiales > Polyangiaceae > Polyangiaceae bacterium. The sequence continues at coordinate 309,988 of JACKEA010000004.1, forward strand.
GCCCTCCGCGCCCGCAAAAAGTCTCGGATTTTCCCTGATTTTGTTGGTCTACCGCGGTGCCAGCGCGCCGCGCCTCAGCGCGTCCGGCGCGCGGCGAGCTGGTCCCGGCGCGCGCGCCACAGCGCCCGTACCTGGGCGAGCGCCTTGGGCGTCCTTGCCGCTGTCGCCATCTGACGGAGCTCCTCGAAGGAGTACGTCTGTGGTGCCTGCGGTGGCAGCATCATGAACGCGCCGTCGATGAAGCTGAGGAATTCGTGGAGCTGGCCGGGCGCTTGCGTGTCTTCGTACGTGTTCGTCTCGAAGCTCCAGCTCGTGTTCTTGTAGAACGCTTCCAGATGGAAGTCGCCCAGCCGATCGGGAACCAGTCCCTGGGCGTCGACGGGATACACGTCCATGCCCACGTTGTGGACGTCCGCGGCGGCGAGCACCGTGCCATGCGCGGCCCAGTACCCGGTTCCGGCGCCGTACTTCTCGAACGATGAGACGGTCGAGATGATCGGTGCGCTGGGGTGCGGAACCGAACCGGGATAGATCTGGCCACCGATGGTCACGTCCACCTGGGTGATGTTGGGCATCGCGGTGTTCGCGAAGCCGTTCGAGAAGAAGCCTCCGATCTGCCCCGGACCCAGGCAGGGCGCCGATAGCGAGCTGCTGGAAGTCTGGTACGGAGGTGCGTCGGCGAAGGCGAGGAACGAAGCCTCCTCGACCCCGCCGTTCTTGAAGCTGACGTTCAGCTCTACGAAGCAGACGATGCTCGCGCCGTTGTTCTGCACGAGGCCGGTCCAGGTCTGGTAGTACTGCGATCCCGATGGCTCGTAGGTGAGCTTGGAGCTTATCAGCACCACGCCAGCGCCATCGCCGACCGTGCTCTGCGAGACGTTGGCGTTGGGAAGGTTGGACGCGAGCCCTCCCGAGCCACCACCCGTTCCCCCGCTACCGCCGCCTCCTGTAGCACCGAAGCCGCCGGTGGCACCGAAGCCGCCGGTGGCACCGAAGCCGCCGGTGGCACCGAAGCCGCCGGTGCCCAGGCCGCCGGCGTCCACTTCCACCATCTGGCCGGGCGGTCCTGCCGGGCCGTTGGCTCCACTGGAGTCGTCACTTCCACACCCCGAGAGAGCGAGGCCCATTGCCAGGCCCAGCCCGAATCTGCGCTGTTGCATGATCTTCCCGCCCGCGTTGTGGAGGCATTATCACCGACGCGCGGGGCGGCGTTCAACGACGATCGTGCCGGGGGCCATGACGCGCGTCACTTGTGCGCTTTTACCTTGACGCGGCGCGTGTCCGTACTTGCGACAGAATTGGTCGTAACTGGCGTCCGGAGCGTGAGGTTCCGCGGCGTACCGACAAAATCGATCAGCGGCGCATGGTGGCGCGATCCTTGGTGGTCACGTAGTAGCCGCGCGGCCAGTGGCGGTAGTAGCTGACCCGCACCATGGGAGAGCCGTCGTTGGGATCCACGTCGTCACGGATGGTACCGACGACGCGCAAGAGAGAGCCGGCGCCGACGCTGAGCTTGCCGATGTCGTCCTCTCCGTTCAGCTTCACCAGCGCGTGCACGATGGCGTGCTCGTGATCGCTCACGGTGACGCGGCAAGAGTCCTCGTCCGAGCTTTCACACAGGTTGCGGGGCTCCAGGGTGCGCACGCTGAGCTTGAGATCGGCAGCGCCGCCGGGGCCTTCCTGGCGCGTCACGACCACGCCGAACAGCTTCACCGGCTTGTTCTTCCACTTGTCCGGCTGGCGCTGAGCCATGACCGGGTCGTACTCCTTGGCACTCGCGGTGGCCGTGGCCTCGTCGCTCAACGGCTCGTAGGTTCGCGCGTGGCCATAGAGCCCTGCGGAGTGGCAGGCGGTGGCGAGCAGCAGCGCGGACAGGGCGAGGAAGCGAGACATGGGGCCGGGTTATCATCATCCCCGGCCCGGGTCACCCGCTGACGGCGGCCTTGCGCCGTTCTCGAGCGGGGCGGCGGCGGCCTCGGGCTCGGAGGGCGATCTCGCCCACGAACAAGCCCAGCAGCACCAGGGCGAGCTGGCGCGAGGCGTCCACCTGCGTGCTGGCGGTGCCGCTGGCCACGGTGGGGGCGAGCTCCGCGGGGTCATGGCTGCGAGCGGTGATTTCTTGCTCCGACACGTTCACCACGCGCTCCTGCACATCGCCATCCACGCTGACCTCGTAGCGACCGGCCAGCGCTACCGTCGCGTTCGAGTCCGCGCCGTGCTCGCGCACTTCGACCGGTCCTCGCGGGCCACGGATCTGGATCGTGCTCTTGGCGGGAAACAGCCACGTTGCGCCCGCCACGCTGTGGCGCGGTCCGGCGCGGCGGGTGGCTTCTTCCACCGCGTGCTCGAGCAACGCCAAGAAGCCGGGGCGCAGCGCGAAGTCGCTCTGATCCACGCTGACGGGCAGACCCACCGTCAAGATGAGCCCACGCCCCGACGCCGTCTCCAAGATGAACGGCTTCTGGTCGTCCCAACGCGCGACGACCTTGCTCCCCGTCGGCTCGATGCCTTCGAGCAGCGCCCGGCCCTCGGGAGCGAGATCCGACAAGCTCTCACCGGGGGCGCCCAACCACGCCACGCTCGCGGACTCCACGCCCTTGGCCTTGGTCTTCTCCCAGTGCACGGCGCCCCGCACGAAGGGTTCCAAGGTGGAGCCGAGCTGCGCGCTCTCGGCGCGAGGGCCGAGCAGGGCGACGGCGACGCCGCCGCGGCTCACCCAATCGCCGAGGGTGGCGCGGGCCTCTGCGGGGATGCCGCCCGGGTCGTCGATGAACACGGCTGCCAGCGGATCGAGCTGAGCGCGCTCGTCCGGCAGCACCGTGAGCGGACGCACGCTCTCGTCACCGCCGAGGGCCGACAGCGCTTGCTCGAGCACCGTCGCGCCGCCGGTGAGCACCGTGGCGGTGGAAGGATCGGCCACCACGCCGATGCCGAGAGCGGCGCCCTCGGCGGAAACCGGCGCGCTGTCGTCTTCGGCGATGGCGTCCTTGCCGTCGAGGCGCGCGTCGAGCGCCACGCCGGCGCTGCCGAGCTCCACGCCCACCAGCTGCACGCCGGCCTTGGCCTCGATCTTGGAGCTGCCCAGCTCTTCGCCGGCCTTGGGCGCTTTGCCGCCATCGACACTGGCGGCTTTGGTGGCGAGCACGGTGACGCTGCGCCCCTTGGCGGCGTGAGCGCTGGAGCAGGCGATGCGCAGCGTGACCCGCCGGCCGCGGCGGTCCGCCTCCACGATGCCGCAGTCGTGCGAAGGTCCGCGCAGCTCCGGCAGCGGCGCCCAGATGGGCGGCTTGCCGTCGGGGATCTCGTCGTCCGCGAAGTCGCTCAGCACCACCACGCGATGATCTGCGTGCGGCAGCTGCTCCAGCGCGGAGCGGGCGAGCTGCACGGCGGCGCCCAGGTCCGTCGGGCGATCGCTGACGGCGAGGTCGTCCAGGGCGCGCTCGGCTTCTTCCAGATCCGTCGTGGCGGCCAGCGCCAGCCGTGCCGGCGCTCCCGCGAGCACGATGGCCACCGCGTCGCCTTCGCGCGTCCCGTTCAACAGATCGTGCGCTCCGGCCAGAGCCCGCTCCCAGCGCGTCTTTCCGCTGGGCAGCCGTGTCCGCATGCTGAGGGAGTCGTCGAGCACCAGCGCCAGCGCCACGGAGCCGCCCGCTTGTCGGGTGAGGGACAGCCGAGAGCAGCGCACCAGCGGCGTGGCGCCGAGCACCGCGAGCGCCACGATCATCGCCGCCCGCAGCGCGAGCAGCAGGCGATCTTCCAAGCGCCGGCGTTGCCGCGCGACGGGCTGGGCCGCGGGCACCAGGGCCGCCGGCGGGAACTCCCGCTCGTCGGCCCGCGAGCGGCGGAGCAAGTGCGCCGCGATGGGCGCCCCCACCAGCACGCCGATGGCCAGGGCGGCCCACACCACGAAGCTCATGAGCTCACCGCCGCCAAGGTCTCACGCACCAACTGCACCGGATCGTCCGCGCTGGTGCTCACGAGCAGGCGTCCGCCCACCGACAGCAAGCGCTGCTCCCACTCCTTGGTCCTGCGCGCGAGGGCTTCCAGATATCCCGCCCGCACGGCGTCGGCGTCGGTTTCCACCAGGAGGTCCCCTTCGGCGGCGCGCAGGCGCAGGGGTCCGGAGAAGGGAAAGGTCTTCTCCGAGGGATCGAGCACCTGGACCGCGACCAGCAAACGACCGTGGGTGGACAGGGCCGCGAAGCGATCGAGGCTGCCCTCGGGCAGATCCAGCAGATCCGACAGCAGCACGATCACCGAGCCTCGTCGGGCGTGGCGCGCCACCGGCGCGAAGGAACGCTCCACCGCGGTGAGGTCCGTGTGCAAGTCCCCACCCGGAAGCACCGTCTCCAGAGCGCTGACGATGCGCTCGAAGGCTTCCCGTCCGCCGGTCGCGGGGAGCGGACGGCGCTCCGCTCCACCCAGCCAATCCAACGCCACCGGGTCGCCGCCGGCCAGGGCCACGCGCGCCAGGGCTGCAGCGACGAGGGCGGCGAAGGCGAGCTTGGCGCCCGGCGCGCGTTCCCCGCGATAGCCCATCGAAGCGCTGGCATCGACGACCAGTCTGAGCGCGCGGTCCGTGTCCGTCTCGAACTCGCGGATCAGGAGCCGGCCGTGACGCATCAGCGCGTGGCGATCGAGCCAGCGCAGGTCGTCCCCCGGTGTGTAGCTGCGGTGCCCGCCGAACTCGACGCCGGGGCCGCGACGCGGGCTGCGGTGCCCGCCGACGTACACGCCGTCCGCTACGGTGCGCGCGCGCAGTCGCAGAGGTCCCAGGCTGCCCCAATCGAGGCCCTGGCGGACGTCACGGACGGAATCGCTCACCCGTGACCGTCGGTGCGCCCGAGCTTGTCCCGCCCCACACGACGAATTCGCCGCCGGCCCACACACCTGCTCCAAAGCGATGGGCTTCGCCGCTGGGCCAGGCCGGTACGAGCGTCCAAGCGTTGGTCGTGGAGTTGTACAGGGCGCCGTTCGCGAGCAGAGTGCCGGCGGTGTCGACGCCGCCGATGAACAGCACGGTGTCGCTGGACGTCCGGAAGGACCAGCCGGTCTCTCGCTGTAGCGCATAGCGAGCCGAGGGCGCTCCGGTTTGGTTCATCGTGGTCCAAGGGTTTCCCGGAGGTCCGTTCGGATCGTAGCGCTGGCCATCGTCGTAGGTGACCGGACCGGTGTCGTTGTGACCACCCCACACCACGAATGAGCTCGAGTCCCACGCGCCGAATGCACCATACCGCTCGCTAGGACCCTTCAGAAGCTTCGTCCATACGCTGCTCGTGACGTTGTACGTGTAGGCGTCCTTCGATGCCTTGCCATTGCTTGCTTGACCGTCAGCAACGTAAAGCGTGTTCGCGGAAAAGGCCGCAGCTGGATGGAGAACGGCGGACGGCTTGCCCGACGAGCTGCCCTTTGACCAAGTGCCATTCTGCGTGTCGTAGAAATAGACGTCAGAGCCCACGGTGCTGTTCGTTCCCACGCCGGTGTACCCACCCCAGATCAGCACTCGCGTTCCCGTCCAAAACCCAAATGCCGCTCGGGCGCCGGGCGGTGGTTCTCCCGCGGTGGTCATCGGGGTCCAAGTGTCGTTCGACGGGTCGTACAGCGCGCCGTCGTTGTACTCGGTGGTTCCCGTCGCGTCCCCACCGCCCCACACCGCGACTCGGGTTCCGGTCCACACGGCCGTAGCCAAAGTGCGAGCGCTCGGCGCGCCGCTGGTGCCCGCCAGCGTCCAGGTGTTCTGCGCCATGTCGTACAGCCCGCCGGTGGCGAGCGTCTTGTTGCTTCCGTCCAGCCCACCCCATACGAACACCTTGCCCAGGGACGGTATGTACGCGACGGCCGCCCCGCTGCGCGCCACCAGGCCGCCGGGCGGCGGCGCCATGGAGAGCCATTGCGGCGTGCACTTGCTGCTGGAGCAGCTGCGCCCCGGGCCGCAGGCGTTACCGCAACCACCGCAGTGGCTGGGGTCGTTGGTCGGGTTCACACAAGAGCCGTCGCACAGGATTTCCGGCGAGGAGCAGTTCGGCAGCACGCAGGTGTTGCCGCTGCACACCTTGCCGCCGGTGCAGTCGCCGTCGCCGCAGCACTCGTTGCAGCCCTGGCCAGCGCAGCAAACCCCACCGCCCTCGCAGGCGAGCCCGAACTGGCACTCCCCAGAGCCGTTGCAGGTGTCCGTCGTGCACAGGTCGCCGTCGGAGCAATCCGCGTTGCCGCAGCACTGCCGGCACTCCGAACCGCAGTCCTTGGGCGTGCCGGCGGCGCACTGGCAGCTGCCGTTGCTGCAGATGGCGCCGTCTTTGCACTTGGAATTCAGACAGGCACCGCAGTAGTCCTTGTTGCTGGTGAGATCGATCTCGCAGCCATCCGAGGCTTGTCCGTTGCAGTCTCCCCAGCCCGTCGCGCACTCGATGCTGCCGCTCACGCACACCTGATGCGCGCCCACGGCGTTGCCGCAGGAACCGCAGTTGTTCGGATCCTTGGTCACGTCCACGCAGGAGCTGCCGCACAGCGTTTCCCCGCTGCCGCAGGCCGCCACGCACGCCGTGCCATTGCACACGGGAGTCGCGCCCAAGCACTTGGTGTTGCACGAGCCGCAGTTGTTCGGGTCCGTCTTCGGCGTTTCACAGCCTGGCGCAGCAGTGCAGTCCAAGAAGTCCGGGCCGCAGCTGCAGGTCCCGCCGCTGCACTCGCGATTGTCGGAGCACGAAGAGGTGCACGAGCCGCAGTGCGCCGTGGTCACGTTCAGGTTCACCTCGCAGCCGTCGTTCGCGTCGCCGTTGCAGTCGGCGTAGCTCATGACGCAGGTGCAGGCGCCCGCCACGCACTCCTGGTTGGCGCCACATACGGTGCCGCACCCGCCGCAGTTCTCCGGATCCGAGGCGGTGTTGGCCTCGCAGCCGTCGTCCTTGTTGCCGTTGCAGTCCGCGCTGCCGGCGGGGCAGGTGCACAGGCCATTCTCACACGTGGCGTCGAAGCTACAGCTGGCGCCGCAGGAGCCGCAGTTGTCCGGGTCGGAGGCTGCGTTCACCTCGCAGCCGTTCGTGATGACGTTCTGGTCGCAGTTCAAGAACGGCAGCACGCACGTGGAGCTACAGGTGTTGTTGGCGCAAGAAGTGCCCGGACAAGAATTGTCGCAGGAGCCGCAGTGTTGCCAGTCGCTGCTCAGGTCCACGCACTGGCCGTCGCAGCAGGTCTGGCTCGCAGTGCAGCTGGCGCAGGGGTCGCCGCCGTCGCCCGCGGCGCCGGCATCTCCCGAAGTGCCACCGCTGCCAGCGTCCGCGCCGCCGTCCACGCCGCCGGTTCCAGCGCCCCCCAAGCTCGCGTCCGGGCCCACCGGCACCGACTCGAAGTTGTCGTCCAGCAGTTGCGGACAGCCCGTGGCCCACAGCCCGAGCAGCGCCAGCGCCGCCAGCTTCTTCGCGATCTTCATCAGAACCGGCCTCGAACCCCGGCAGAGAGGGGGCCAATCGTGGGTCCGATGGCGACCTCTTCCTTGGGCGAGGTGAGCCACAGGGTCACGCCGGCCCCCACGCCCACGGCGCCCACCACGTAGCCGATGGTGGACACGGTCCTCAGAGTGCGGAACGCGTCCACGTCATCCATGGCCGAAGAGCCCGCGGGGCACTTGCCATCTGGGCACGCGTCCTCCGCGCTCGAGTGCCGCGCCGTCGCCATCAGGCCGGTGGCGATGCCCACGCCCACTCCCGCGGCGCCCGCGCCCAACGCCACGTAGGCCCAGGTTCGCTGACTCGAGCTCGCCCCCGCGTCGGCCTTCACGTCGTCCTTGCCCGCCGTCACGTGAACGGGTTTCACACCGGGCGGCGGAGGCGCCGCGGCCCCCGCCGGCGCCGGTCCGAGGTCGAGCTCCAACGTCTTCTTGCCGCGCTCCTCCAGGGTGACCTTGCCCTTTGCCGAGCGCCCATCCGCGGTGCTGGCTGCCACGTCGTGACTACCGGGATTGACGGGCGCCCCCACGCCCACGAGGGCTCGGGGCAAGGGCTTGCCGTCCACGGTGACCTCCAGGGACGAATCCTTTCCCTTCACCATCACCGTCAGCTTCGGGATCCGGGGCCGAAGCTTCGCGAGCGCGTCGCTGGCCTCCTTCACGGCATCCTTGAACGCTTGCGGGGGCTTGTCTCCCAGCGGCGTGCGCACCGTGCGAACGTAGGCCTCCGCCGCCTCTACCAGCCGCCCGAGCTTCTCGAGGGCGCGGCCCTCTCGTACCGACAGACTGGGCGCGGGGATCAGAGCGTAGGCACGGCGATACAGATCTTGCGCCTTGTCGTAGTCGCCGTTGCGGAAGGCATCCCCCGCCTGCGTCGCGAGCTCGCGAGCGGCGTTCTTGGTGGCGTCATCCGGCTCTTGTGCCCGAGCGCTGGTCGCCAAGAGCGAGAGCGAGCACACCGTGGAACAAGCAAAGCGACGGACACGGTCCCTAGAAACCGAGATCTTCATACGGGCTCTTGGGCTTGGGGGCGGGAGGCGCTGCAGATGCCTTGGGTTCGGGAGCCTTCTTCGGCTCTTCCTTGGTGATCGGGCCTTTCGGCGAGGACTTTACAGCGTGTGCCTTCGGAGCAGGGGTTTGTTGGTCCGGCGCGGACTCCGCCGCGGACGGCGTCACGGTCGGCTTGGTCTCGGCGGTGCTCGCCGTCGGCGGCGCCGCAGGTTTCGGCGCGGCCGCGCTTTCCGGCGCAAGGGCGGCCGCGCTCGTCGCGTCGGCGCTCGTCGCGGGGGCGACCTTCGCGGGTTTCGTCAGCGCCCACACCGCGGTGGCGCCCAGCGCGAGGCATACCAATCCCACACCGATGAGCAGTCCTCGGTTTCGCGCCGCCGAAGGTCGCGCCGTCGCCGGAACCGCGGGTGCCGGAAGGGTGGACACGGATATCCCCCCTGGAGATGGCGTCTGGACTCGCACCGTGGGATGCGGCGTGAGCACCCTTGGATTGAACTCCGGCGTCGAAAGGCGGAGGTTTCGAATGTCCGTCAGGCTGACGCGCGTGAGGCTCGGCCGTGACGTGCTGGCATCCAGCCACGCGGTGCGAAGGGAGTGCCCGCTGATGTCCTCCGTGATCCCGTGGGACAAGAGCCAACCGGCGAGCGCTTCGCCCAGGTCCCGCACGCGCTGAAACCGCTCGTTGGGATCCTTGGCCAGGCCCTTTTGCAGCACCTCCCACAGTGCCGAGTCTCCTGCTGCGAACTGAGCGATGCTCGGGATCTCGTCTTCGATGATATGGCGCAGCAGCGCGTGGTAGTTCGAGTCCTCGAAGGGCACGCGGCCCGTGATGGACTCGTACAGCACGATGCAGAACGCCCAGATGTCCGCGCGGTGGTCGATCTGGTCGTCCCCCCGCGCTTGCTCGGGGGCCATGTAGTCTGGGCTCCCGAGCACGGTGCCCGCTTCCGTGAGGCGGCGATCGCGCCGCTGCTCCTGCACGCCGAACTTGGCGATGCCAAAATCGAGGATCTTGGGCTGCAAGCGGCCGTCCGAGTCCGCCAGGAAGATGTTGTCCGGCTTGAGGTCCCGGTGAACGATGCCCTTGCTGTGGGCCGCCGCCAGCGCGTCCGCGGCGGGGAGCAAGATCTGCACGGCTTCCGATGCCGGCAGGCGCGCTTCGCGGTCCAGGACGTCCCCCAAGCTCTCCCCGGACAACAGCTCCATCACGATGAAGGGGTCACCGTGGGCGGTCCGGCCAAAGTCGAACACCCGCACGATGCCCGGATGCTTCAGCCGGGCCGTGGCCCGTGCCTCGGTGAGCAGACGTTCGTTCGCGCTCTCGCCTTGCAGGTCGCTGCGGATCAACTTGATCGCCACCTGCACGTCGAGCGCCAGGTTCCGTGCCACCCACACCGACCCCATGCCGCCATCCGCGATGCGGCGGACGAGGCGGTATTTGTCCGCGATGATCTCGCCCGCAACGTACCCGTGGGGCTCCTCGAGGGTGCCCTGCGAAGGGGTCTGCGTGCGGACGACTTGTGACAAAGCGGTTACCTGGCGGCTTCGACCATCCCCGAACAGGGTTCAAAGCATGTCACGTCGGGGCCGGGGACGGAATCGAGTGGTCCAGCTATGGGTGGGGGCGTAGCTCTGGTTTTAGGACCCGGCCAGGCTCGCGACCACTCCAGCGATGATCCCCACCGCTGCGGCCAAGAGCGCGATGACCAGCCACAGCCGGCTGCCGGGCTCTGGAGCCTCCGCTACTGGGGCAGAAATCTCGCGCTTGTGGGGAAATCTCATGGTCGGCGCGTAGCCAATGGCGTGGTCCGTGTCCCGGATGCCGAGCTCCGGCTCCTCCGGCGGGGGCGGGGCCGTAGAGGCGACGTCCCGGGGCCGGGCCAGGGCGGAGGCCAGCGCGGTGGCCAGGGCCGTGGCGCTCGGGTAGCGATCCGCTGGGCGTTTGGCCAGTGCGTGGAGCACCACGGCCTCCAGCGCCGGCGGGATGCGGCCTGGGTCCGTGCGGCTCGAGGGCGGCGGGGGATCCTCCATGAGGTGCGCCGTCATGATGCTGATGGGGGTGGCTCCGCCGAACGGTACGTCTCCGGTGAGCAGCTCGTAGAGGATCACACCGGCGGCGTACACGTCCGCCCGGGCGTCCACTTCGTCTCCCCGCGCTTGCTCGGGAGCCATGTACTCCGGAGTGCCGAACACCATGTTCTGCTCGGTGAGGGCGGTGAGGGACTGGCTCGCGTCCGCGCGGAGCATCTTGGCCATGCCGAAGTCGAGCACGTGGACGCGATCGCCGCGTCCATCCCCGTTGGCGACGATCACGTTGCCAGGCTTCAGGTCTCGATGCACGACGCCCGTTCCGTGAGCAACCTCCAGCGCGCAACACACTTGGCGAACGATGCCGATGGCGCGCTCGGGATCCATGGGCCCCGCGCGCGCCAGGCGATCCAGTGGTGTGCCCTGCACCAGCTCCAGGGCCATGAACAAGCGGCCGTCGGCCTCGCCGAAGTCCACCAGATCCACCAAGTTCTCGCCCCGGAGCCGACTGAGGATCCGAGCCTCGCGCAAGAAGCGGCGACTGATCTGTCGGTCCTTGACCAAGTGCCGGTGGATGATCTTCAGCGCGACGTGGTCCCCCGTCTTCACGCTGCGTCGTTCGTCGTCGGCCTCTGCCGGCTCCGCCTCGCACTCCGCTTCGTACACGATGCCGCTGGCGCCATCGCCCAGCACACGAAGCACGCGGTAACGCGCGAATCGGGTGCCCTTGTCCAACGCGCCGCGGACCACCGGGGCTTCGTCCGCGACGAGCTCGCTCATGGCGCGCTCCGGTTGCAGGCGGAGATGAGCTTGGGGCTCATGAGCACCGGATCCAGCGTCGCCGAAGGGTCGAGCTTGCGCCACTCGGCGCAGGAGGCGGCGGCCAAGCCCGGGGCGTCGAGCGCGGCATAGGCCTCGAGCAGCTGTCGGTGCACGGTAGCCAGCTGCGGCTTGGTGAGGGACTCCGTAGCCAAGAAGCGGTTGGCACGCGTCACCGCGTCCACGTAGCGTCCGCCGCGAACGTCGGCGATGAGCGCCGGGAGCTCGGACGCGACGCGGCGCTGGGCTTGACGCGCGCTCCCCGAGGCCTCACTGCAGATCAGCGCGTTCGATTCCTTGAGCGCCTTCTTGCCGGCGTCCGTGAGCTCCAGATCCGTGAGTGGCACCAACACCACCTCGCCGCGCCGCACCGCACGGCCGCCCCGCTTGTTGTAGTGATCGAGCACCCACGCCTTGTTCATGTCGCCCATGAACTTGTACGCGATGGTAACGATGGTATCCCCGCTGCTGGCGATGACCTGGAGATTGAAGGGAACGGCGATCTCTGCGCCGTCTTCCGGGGGCAGCCAGGGGCTGGTCCCGTTGGCGATGGCCAGCACGTCGGCGCGGCCCCCCGCGCCGAGCAGCTCCTCCGCAAGCTTGGGCCAGGTGTCGCCCTTGTGGATCTTCCGGTGAGCCAGCGCCGGGACCTCCAGGCGCATGCCCGGGACGATGGGGGAGCCGCCCTGGGCGTCGAGGGAGTTGGCCGCCACCAAGATCTTCTCGTGCTGAATGCGGCCGTAGAATCGCTCGGCGATCGACGCCAGCGTGTCACCCGGCTGCACGACGTAGGTGAACGCCCCGGCGTCCAGGCTCGTCAGCGAGAGCGCCAGACAAAGCGCCGCGAGGACGATGCGTTTGGGCATGGGCCGGCGAGCTTAACATCCCGCCGCCGGAGCTGGCCCTCAGCGTTTTCGCAGCTGCCAGCTCGAGCCGTGGCGCCGATAGGCCAGGGCCTTCTGGCGCACCACGTCCATTCCGCTGGTGTCCCAGGTGTCGAAGCGGAGCTCGAAGGCGTCTCGGGTCGTGGTGAGGTCGACGAAGCCGTTGCCGATCCACACCGAGTCCTTCTGTTGGAACAGCGTCTTCGGATGCGCGGGGTCGTCCGTCGCTTCCAGCACGCCATAGCGAAGCTCGCGCCAGGCGGAGGTGCACCAGGGCGTGGCGTGGGCGTAGGCCAAGAACACGCCGGAGGTCGTCGGAATCACGGCGTGCTCGAGGAACAACTGGCCGTCGGCGATGGACTCCTTGTGCGCGGCCCCCGCGGTGAGAACGTGGCGTAGGTCCCGGCCGCGGCCCTGGAAAAGGTACAGCGTCGAGTCGCTGCCGCAGGAGAGCCCGAGGGTCACGACCACGCCAACGAGATCCTCTGCTTCCGGGCGCACGTCCAAGGCGATCAGGCCGCCGAAGGACTGAGAGCCGAAGCCTTCCACCACGCCAGCCTCCCGGAGCGGCGTCATCAGCTCCGCTTCCGCCGTCTTCGCGTTCACCTCCGGGGTGGTCAGCAGGGCCGGCAGCCGCTCGCGCAGGTAGGCGAGGAACGCGCCCTCCAGAGCCTGCAGCTTGGGGCGCGCCGGTGCGGGTACCAAGAAATCCGTGTCCACGCTGTCCGCCAGCTCGACGACGGCGGACGACAGCTCGTGTTGCAGCTCCGCGATACGCTCCGCGGCGCTGTCCGTCGGATTCGGTTCGATGGTCGTGACCGTCTCCGCGGCGGCCGCGGGGGCGGCGGCCGCGGAGACGGTCACCCCTGCGGCGGGAGCCGGCGCAAAGCGCGCCGGCTCCGGGTGCTGACGCTCCCCGCTGCAGGACACGCCGAAGATCGCGAAGACGCAGAGTAAAAGAGCGCGCATGCCGGCGCTACTGCGATCCGTGACAGACCAGCGGGGCGCGACGGGGATCGCGCCGGACCAACAATCAGAAGTAGAGCTTGGCGTCGAGGTGGATCATCTGCGGATAGAGTCCGAACTCGCTCTCGGGCGTGATGCTGGTGGGGCCGTAGCGCGGGGCCTTTCCGACGGGGATGAACGCACCGGCGACGAGAAGCGCGTTCTCGACCACGTCGAAGTCGAGCTCCGGCGCGAAGATGGCGCTCGGGTCCCTGAGGTTCACGATGGCCGAACCGAGGGCGTGGAGCAGCGGGTGGATTTCCCAGTCGGCGGCCACACCGGCGTACAGCTGGCCGACGTCGTACTCCTCGCCCACGGCGAACCGCGGGCTCGCCATCTCTTCCAGGTAGTGCTCGGGCTTCGCGGCGCCGGAGCCGTTCACGTAGGCTTCGGCGGTGACCAAGAGCTTCTTGTGGAGCTGGCTGGTGGTGCCGAACACGGCGCGTTCGAAGGCGGAGCGGCCGTAGCGGCGCCGCTCGGCGTCGGGCACGTAGCTGACGGTGGCGGAGCCGTGGAGATCGGTGCCGCCGCCGAGATCGAGGAACAGATCCACGCCGCCCACGGCGTCTCCTCGCACCCAGCCGCCGAGGGCGCCGACGCGGAGCTCGTGGATGGCCGTCTCGACGCGTGAGAGCGCGGCGGAGCCGTCTTGGCCCACCTCGAAATCGCTCTTGGGCTCGAGCTTTCCGAGGGCGCCTACCAGCATCAAGGTGGTGCCCTCGGCGATGGTCCAGTCCAGGCGCGCGGCATCCACGCCGGGCTTGTATTCGGTGTTGAGCTGCAGCGGCGAAAACGGCGCCAGCAGATCTTCGGGTGTCCAGATGTGGCCGCGCCCGATGGTCACGGGTTGGCGGCCCACGGTGACGCTCACGTCGCCGAAGGTCCCGCGCAGGTAGAGCCAATCGACGCGGTTTTCCAGCTGATAGCGCGAGTGATCCACCGCGCTCCAGGAGAGCGAGAGCCACGTCGGCGTGGTGGCGCCCTTGCCGATGGACAGCGTGTCGCCCAGGAGCGTCGTGGGCAAGGTGCTCGAAGTGCTGGTGAGCTCGTCGTGGATCACCAGCGAGAAGTCGGGCTGCTGGAGCTCCAGCTTGGGACGGAGCGCAACGATGGAAACGGCAGCAGGGTTTTCGTCGTCCGGCACGAACGGCGCATTTAGCGGGCCGCCGCGGAGCACCAGATTGTAGGAGCGTACGGCGCCGCCGACGGTGAAGGAGCTGCCTTCCAGCGGATCCTCCGAGAGCACGAACGCGCGCGCCGGCAACGAAAACGTCAGACACGCGAGGGCGGCAGCGACGCGCGAAAGCATCACTGACGTTCGTCTTCGACGATGCGACCGTCTTCCAGGCGGACGATGCGTCGTGCTCGGGCCATCACGCGCGGGTCGTGGGTACTGAATAGGAAGGTGAGATTTCGCTCCTGGTTCAGCTCCACCATCAAATCGAGCAGGGACTCCGCGCTCTTGCTATCCAGATTGGCGGTGGGCTCGTCCGCCAACACCAGCGTGCGGGCCGAGGCGATGGCGCGGGCCACGGCCACGCGCTGCTGTTGGCCACCGCTGAGCTCCGCTGGGCGACGCTCGAGCATGTCGCCCAGGCCGACGGCGCGGAGGACCTCCGTGGCGCGCTCTCGGCATTCGTGGCGCGGGACACCTTGGAGCTCGAGCACGAGCTCGGCATTTTCCAATGCCGAGAGGACCGGCAAAAGGTTGTACGCCTGAAACACGAAGCCGATGTGATCGCGCCGCATGCTCGCCAGCTCGGTCTTGTTCAGGGCTCGAAGGTCTCGCCCGCCGACTCGAATCTCGCCTGAAGTCGGGCGATCCAAGGCGCCGATGAGATTGAGCAGCGTGGTCTTGCCGGAGCCCGAGGGCCCCGCCAATACGGTGAGCTCCCCGGGTTCCACCAGCAGCTCGACGTCGCTCAAGGCGTGAACGTCGTGATGACCCTGGCGGTACGTCTTGGACAGCGCGTGGGCTTCGACGGCGGGCTCACTCATGGCGCAATGCCTCCACGGGCTCGAGCCGCGCAGCGCGCAGCGCGGGGTAAATGGCTCCCAACATCACCAGCCCGAGGACGACGAGGGAGCTCCACAGCGCCTTTGCCGCGTACAGATGCGAGTACAGGCGCTTGGGTAACAGGATGCCGCTGGTCTCGAAGCTCGAGCCGACGTCGATGCCGGCAGTGGCGTAGTGGTGATTGCCCAAGAGGCCCAGCACGAGCCCGACGGCCACCGACACCAGACCGAGCACCAGCGCCTCGGTCAGTACGATGCCGATCACCTTGCGCGGGGTGGTGCCGAGGGACAGCAGCACGCCGAACTCCCGCGTGCGCTCCATCACGCTCATCAGCAGCGCGTTCAAGATGCCCGCCGCGACCACGATGAAGATGATGACCATCATCACGTACATGCCGCCCTCGTCCACCGCGATGACCGCGTACAAGTCCGGGGCAGCTTCGGTCCAGGGCAGCACTTCAACGTCGTGCCCGCTGAGCACCTTGTCGATGGCGTGAGTGCCTTCCGGCGTGTTCGCCACGTTGTCCAGGATCACCGCGAGCATGCTCACACCCTGGCCTGCACCGGTGAGGCGCTGAGCATCTGCTAGAGGGATTTCCGCCCAGAAGGAGTCGACCTCGGCGACGCCGGTGGCGAAGATACCGTGCACTTCGTACGCGCCACTTCGAGTCTCGCCGCCGCCGACGGGGCGCAGGGTGAGGGTGACGCGATCGCCGACCTCCACCCCCAGCGTGCGCGCCAGTTGCTTGCCGATCACCACCGGTGGCAGCTCGCTTCGCGGGCGCGCTTTCGTGGCGCTCTCCAGCGCCTGGCCGGCGATCATCGAGTCCGGCGTGTCGATCTTGCTGACCAGGTGCTCCACCGCGGGATCCACGCCGGAGAGCGACACGCCCACGCTGGTGGCGCCGGCCGTGATCAGCGCGTCGGTGCGGAGGCGCGGAGCGACGTGCACGACGCCTGGCACGCGACCGATCGCGGCCTGTGCGGGCGCGGGGTCGGCGATCAGCCGGTCCAGCGTGGGGTCGTCGGTGTAGCCCCGGGCGTGCACGACGACGTCGCCCAGCCCCATGCTCACGCCGATCTCCGCCATCTTCTCGTGGGCGCCATCCGCCATGCCCGTGAACACCAAGAGCAGAGCGAGGCCCGCGGCGATGGCCACCGCCGTGAGCAGGGTGCGCCGGCGATTGCGGACGGAGTTTCGGAGAGCCACTCGAAGGATCATGGTTTCACCGGTCCTGCATCGCGATCACCGGCTCTACGCGAGCGGCGGCGAGGGCGGGCCACACTGCGGCCAAGAGCGCTGCGACCAGCATCATCGCGAACGGGAGCACCACGCCCTCGGGCGTCAGCGTGGCGTGGATCACCGGTGGGATCGATGCTCCGGCGAGGCTGAAGTCGCTCAGGCGAGTGAGGGGGATGCCGACTCTCAGCAGGTAGAGATCGAGGCCGACGCCCACTGCCACGCCCACCGCGGACGCGCACAAGGCCAGCAGAAACGTCTCTATCGTGATCAATGCCACCAGGGATGCCGGGCGCATCCCGACCGCCTTCAACACGCCGAGCTCTCGCCGGCGTTCGAACACCGCCATCATGATGGTGTCCGCCACACCGATGGCGGCGACGGCGAAGATGATGGCCACCATCAGCGCGGTCAGCGTGCTGTTGGTCTGCACCATCGCCACCACGTCGGGCCGCAGCTGCTTCCACGTTTTCACGTCGAGGGAGTGAAACTCGTTCCTTGCCTCGAGGGCTTGCGCCACCTCCGGTGCGCGCTTCGGATCGGAGAGCCGGATCGCGAGCTCGTGCGCGCGATCCGGTAGCCTCAGCATGCGCTGAACGTCCGCCAGATTGGCCACGGCTCGGATGGCATCCAGCGCGGAATCCCCGGTGTGTACGATGCCGACCACACGAAACTCGACGTTCACCGGGTCGCCGCCGGTGTCTCGAGTCATCAATCGCAGCCGCGAGCCGGGCTCCACGCCGAGCTTCTTGGCCAGCTTGTCGCCCAACAGCAGCGGCGGCGGAGTGCTGGGCTTGGGCGCGACGCGAACGACGAGCGTTTGGGTGCGCTCCTTCACGTCGGAAACATCGG
This sequence comes from Polyangiaceae bacterium, assembly GCA_020633235.1. NCBI lineage: Bacteria > Pseudomonadati > Myxococcota > Polyangiales > Polyangiaceae > Polyangiaceae bacterium. The sequence continues at coordinate 327,284 of JACKEA010000004.1, forward strand.
GGGCATCGCCGAGTCCGTCGATCTCGCGCTCGGCGGCCGCTTCCTCAGCCTCCGTCAGCTGCTGATCGAGCTTCTCGTCGGCAGCGGTCAGCGCTCGCGCTTTGGGCCACGGCGTCGCCGCCGCCGGCAAATATCGGCCCTTGCTCACGCGGCGGTCGAGCCGGGTCAGCCGGGCTTCGCGCTCGGGCTCCACGCCCACGAGCTGCACGCCCGCGGACTTCTTGCCGCTGTCCGCCAGGGCCCAGCTCGTGACGCGCGGGCTCACGGCCTCCACGCCCGGAGTCTCACCTGCGGCGCGGGTCAGCGCTTCTGCGTCGCCGAAGGCGAGCTCGAGCTTGGGTCGCGACGAGAACCCCGGCTCGTGTACTTGCACGTGCCCGAGCTGCACGTCGGTCATGGAGCGGACCATGTCGCTGCCCATGCCGTCCATCACGCCGAAGCTCGCGATGCACATGCCGACACCCAGGGCGATGCCGGCCCCGGCGATCAGCGTCCGACGCCGATTGCGGCCCAGGTTCCGCCAGGCGATGGCGAGCAGCATCACTACTTCCTGAGCGCCTGCTCGGTGAACTTTTCGCCGGGCACCTTGGAGTCGAACTTGACCTTTTCGTAGCGAAGCTCGGTGTACTCACCCGGCTTGGCCGTCACGCGCATCAGGAGCTTGGTGGGAACGCGACGCCCGCCCATTTCCTTCACGTCGGAGAACGTCATCACCCGTGATGGCTTCGTCTGCTTTGCCTTCTTGAAGTACTCCTGGCGCGTGGGGATGACGTCGTCGCCATCCTGATACAGCGTGAGGACGATGCGATCCCACGACACCGGCGCTTTGGGCGTTGGACGCAGCAGCACTCGGTAATAGCGCGCAGAGCCCTTGGTCCAGGTCTTCTCGAGCGTGGAGCGGTAGTCCTTCTCCAGATCCGTCTCCTTCACCAGGTCGTCGTTGGTGAAGTGGCTCCCCATCCAGCTGTCGCCCAACATGCTGCTGCTGAGCACCGTCACGCGATCCGCGCTCGGGTCGTACAAGGAAAGGCGTCCGCCCACCTTGAGGGTGCCGTGCCCCCGCCAGCGCGCCGGTCCCAGGATCTTCACGAGAGCGCGGTTCTTGGAGCCGTGATCGTCGGCCCAGTACACCATGCTGTAGCTGCGGTCGAAGCTCTTGGTGTGCACGCGCATCTTCATCAGCGCGGCGGTGGTCTTGCCGCGGAGCACGTGGTCGGCGCGATGGACGAGGTCGTCGACCTCGCCGGCGCGGGCGGGACTGGAGAAGGCGACGAGGGCGAACAATCCGATCAGGAACGAAGTGAGCCGATGCATGGGAGGAACCTACGTGCTCGCGCCGCACCGACATTGATGATCCACGCCAGAAGGGCTGATACTCTGCGCCACGTCGTGGCGAATCCCGTGGGGCCGACAGCGTGGGCGCGAATGGCAGCGCTATTTCTGGCCTTTGCCGAGCAGCGAGGCGCGCCGGGGGACGCGCTCTTGGCCGGCGCCGGGCTCAGCCGCGCCGCCCTCGCGGACGTGGACGGCCGCATTCCCCTGGTCGCCCTCTACGAGCTCATCGAGGCGAGCCACGCCGCCCTCGGAGACCCGTGTTTGGGCCTGCATTTCGCAACCAGCCTGCGGCTCGAGGACCTGGATGCCCTGGGATTCCTGATGATCACCAGTGCCACCTTCGGCGCCGCTCTGGAGCGGATGTTTCGCTACCAACGCATGTGGGCCGAAGGCGAGCGCTACGAGATACACGTGGACGGCGACCGTGTGCGCGTCACCTACGAGCAGTATGGGCCGCCACGCCTCGCTCACACGCAGATGGTGCAGATGGCGTTCTGCGACTTCGTGGTGAACGGGACGCGCTTCATCCCCGCACTGGAGTTCGACAGCGTGCGCTTCCGGCACCCGAAGCCGGCGGAGGTGGACGAGTACGAGCGCGTCTTCGACGTGCCCATCGAGTTCGACTCGCCCTACGACGAAGTGCGTTTCCCTGCGCGCTTGTTGGAGCTGGCGCTGCCCGATGCGAACGAAGCCCTGTGCACGTTCTTCGACCGCTACACGCGCGACAAGCTGGATCGACTGCCGGGCGACCAGAGTGTCGTCGGCCGGGTGCGCTCGCTCTTGCGCAAGCTGCTCCCGGAAGGGCAGGTGAAGGTGGAGCACCTGGCGGAGCGCATGCACATGAGCCCGCGAACGCTGCAGCGCCGGCTGGGCGAAGAGGGCACTTCGCTCCATGCCGAGCTCGACGAAGTGCGGCGCCAACAAGCGCTCTATTTCCTGCAAGCCGGCGTGGCCATCTCCGAGCTCTCGTGGCTCCTCGGCTACTCCGATTCGAGCGCTTTCCATCGTGCATTCAAGCGTTGGACGAGCACTTCACCGGAAGCCTGGCGCAGCAGCCACCGCGCGCTTCCGGGTTGATGTTGGTGCGGCGCGAGCCCCGTCGCGCCATGATGCGCAGATGCCGTCGCGGCTGCTCCTGAAAAAGGCCTTGTCGGCGTTGCGGGGCGGCGACGCGGACACGGCCCTGCGCGCGCTCACCGCGCTGCTGGAGGCGGAGCCCGGAGCGGCCGACGCCTGGCTGCTGCGCGGAACGCTGAAGGCGAAATCGGACCCCACGGAAGCCGTGGAAGATCTGTGTCGGGGCGTGGAGCTCGGCACCTCCGACACCGAGCTCTTGGCCCGCGCGGCCGCTCTCCTGCTGCGGTTGCGCGAATGGCCGGCGGCAGAGACGGCGCTCTCCAGCGTGATCGCCAAAACTTCCGGAAGGGCGCGCAGCGCGGCGTTGCGCTCGCTCGCGAGCGTGCAGATGGTGCTCGGTCGTCACCACGCGGGGATGGCGAGCTATCGTGAAGCGATCGCCGAAGGCGCATCGTGGGCGGCGGCGGAGCTCGTCGATCACCTGATCGGCGACGGCGACCCGGAGC